>CAZUZY010000381.1:0-8351 GCA_964624885.1 uncultured Polyangiales bacterium
CGCAGCGAAGTGGACGGCGGCGACCGCGCGGCCGAGCAGGCGGCCGAGATCGAGCGCGTGCGCGCCGAGCTGACCGCGCACGTCGAGCGCTGGTGCGTGCTCAGCCTCGCCGACCGGCTCCTCGACGGCGCCATCCGCCGCTTCGAACGCGACCACCAGCCGGCCCTGTTGCTCCGGGCTTCGACCCTGTTCGAGGCCATGACCGGCGGCCGCTACCTGCGCATCGTGCGCCCGCTCGGCGAGCAACGGGTGGTGGTCGAGCGGCGGGACGGCGAGAAGTACGAGCCCGAGCGCCTCTCGACCGGCACCCGCGAGCAGATGTGGCTGGCGCTCCGCCTGGCCTACGTGGAGCGCTACTGCGCCGCCGCCGAGCCCCTCCCCGTGGTGCTCGACGACGTGCTGGTCAACTTCGACGAGCGCCGCACGACGGCCACGCTGCGCGCCTTGTCCGAGGTGACCGCCGTCACGCAGGTGCTGCTGTTCACCTGTCACGAGTCGCTGCTCGAGACGATCCGGGACTCCGGTGTGCCCGCGGCGATCCTGCGGATCTGAGCGTTGCCGGCCCCACCGCGCGCTGGCACCACTCGGCCATGCGCCTCCTGTTCGCCCTCGCGTCCGCGTTGCTCTCCGCGTGCACCCCGGGTCGGCCACCCTCCGCGCCGACCGCCGATGCCGAGGCCGAGGTGCGTCGCACGCTCGACGACTTCCACGACGCCGCGGCCAAGGCCGACGAGGCCCGCTACTTCGCGCACTTCGCCAAGGACGGCGTGTTCCTCGGCACCGACGCCACCGAGCGCTGGGACGTCACCGCGTTCCGCGCCTACGCCCACCCGCACTTCGCCAAGGGCAAGGCCTGGACGATGCGCGCCAAGGTTCGCTTCGTCGTCGTGCGCGGCGACGTCGCCTGGTTCGACGAGGCCCTCGAGACCGAGAAGCTCGGCCCGGCGCGTGGCAGCGGCGTGCTCGTCCGCGAGGGCGGCGTGTTCAAGCTCGCCCAGTACAACCTCGCCATCACCATTCCCAACGAGCGCTTCGGCGCCGTCCGCGCCCTCCTCGACCAGCCCTGACCCGTGGAGGCCCGGGAGCCCGTCCGCGAGCCCTTCTGAGGGCTCGCAGGGCGACCTGCGAGCGGAGCGAGCCAGAGATTAGGGCCGGAGGACGAGCCAGGTGTCGTCGCCGACCCGCGACACCGAGACCAGCGAGAAGCGCTTGGCGACGGCCGGGCTCTCGGGCGAGGGGCCGACCAGCGAGGGCCGCCCACCCTCACCGAGCACGATGGGCGCCGTGAACCAGTCGAGCTCGTCGACCAGCCCGGCCTCGACCAGCGCGCCGGCGACCACGCCGCCGCCCTCGACCAGCAGCTCGACGACGCCCTCCGCGCCGAGCCGGGCGAGCACCGCGCGCAGATCGAGGCCCCGCGAGGCCCGCGAGACCCGCGCCACGCGCACGCCCGCGCTCTCCAGCGCACCCACTCGATCGGCAGGCGCGTCGTCCGCGACGAACACCCAGGTGGCGATCTCGTGCGCCGTCTGCACGAGCTTCGCCGAGAGAGGGAGGCGCGCGTCGGAGTCGACCACCACGCGTCGCGCGGGGCTCCGCGCCTCGATCGCCGGGGCGTCGCGCGCGGTCAGCGAGGGATCGTCGGCGAGGGCCGTGCCGATCCCCACCAGCACCGCGTCGGCGCGCCGCCGCAGCGCGTGCACCTCACGGCGGGCCGCCTCGCCGGTGATCCACTGCGAGCTCCCGTTCGCCGTCGCGATGCGACCGTCGAGCGACGTGGCGAGCTTGAGCCGCACGAACGGCACGCCGGTGCGCACGTGCTTGACCCACGAGGCGACCAGCGCGGCGCACTCGGCCTCGCCCACGCCCTCGATCACCTCCACGCCCGCGGCGCGGAGCCGGTCGTTGCCGCCCCCGGCGACGTGCGGGTTCGGGTCGCGCACGCCGACGACGACGCGCGAGATTCCCGCCGCCAGGACCGCCTCGGTGCAGGGGGGCGTGCGCCCGTGGTGGTTGCAGGGCTCGAGGGTGACGTAGAGGGTCGCACCGCGCGCCGCCTCCCCCGCGTCGCGCAACGCGGCCACCTCGGCGTGGTGCTCGCCCGGCCGCGGGTGGAAGCCACGTCCGAGGACCACGCCGTCCTTCACCACGACGGCGCCCACGTGGGGATTCGGCGCCGCGTCGCCCTTCTGCGCCTCGCTGAGCGCCAGGGCCATCGCGGCTTGGTCGCTCGCGACGTTCATTCGCGCGGCACCTTCTGATTGGGCGTGGAGGGCCGCGCGTGCGCGCGGTGGGTGAGGCGCTGCAGCTCGTCGAGGAACTCGCCGATGTCGTCGAACTGCCGGTAGACCGAGGCGAAGCGCACGTAGGCCACCTGGTCGAGATCGCGCAGGTGGTTCATCACGATCTCGCCGATGGCGCTGGAGGGGATCTCCTTGTCGCCGGTGGCCTCGAGCTCGCGCTCGACCGCGTTGGCCACCTCGTCGCGGGCCGCCGCGGACACCGGGCGCTTCTGGCAGGCGCGTTCGAGCCCGAGCAGCAGCTTGTGCCGGTCGTAGGCCTCGCGGCGCCCGTCCTTCTTCACGATGAGGGGCATCGCCTCCTCGAGCCGCTCGTAGGTCGTGAACCGACGACCGCACGACTCGCACTCGCGCCGACGGCGAATCGCGTCGTTGGCGCCGGTCGGGCGGGAGTCGATCACCTTGTGCTCGAGCGCACCACAGCCGGGGCACTTCATCGCGCCTCCTCGTGGAACGTCTCGGCGGCCGCGAGCAGCCCCGGCAGGCCGCCGGTGTGGACGAACAGGACGCGGGCGCCCGCCCGCACGTCGCCCCGCTTGATGGCGAGCCCGAGCCCGAACATCGCCTTGCCCGTGTAGACCGGATCCAGCACGACCCCGGTGCGCGCCACGTCGACGAGGAAGGCTCGCTGCTCGCTGGTGGTGACCGCGTAGGCCGGCCCCTTGCCCGCGTCGTCCACCACGAACGGCGGGCTTGCCGGCAGGCCGCCGCAGCGCGCGCGGGCCTCGTGCATCTGGGCCTCGATCCGGCGCTGGAAGTACTCCGCGCTGTCGCAGACCGCCATGGGCCGCACCGTGGCGGCGACGCCGTAGCGCGCCGCGCCGAGCGCGATGCCCGCCGCAGTGCCACCCGACCCGCACGCATGGACGATCACGTCGAACGGGCGAGGGTCGCCGGCGAGGCCGCAGTCGATCTGCGTGCGCACCTCGCGCATCGCGCGCACGTAGCCGAGGGCGCCGAGGCCGTTCGAGCCCCCCTCGGGGATGACGTAGGGCCGCCGGCCCGCGCGCTGCAGATCGCGGGCCGCGCTCGCCATCAGCTCGTCGCGCGTGCGGTACTGGTCGCGCGTGATCGGGCGAATCGTCGCGCCCGCGAGCGCGTCGAGCAGCACGTTGCCGGAGAGCGGCAGCGGCGCGAACGGGTCGTCGACCCGGAGGAACAGCACGCACGAGAGACCGAGGCGGGCGCACACCAGCGCCGTCGCCCGCGCGTGGTTCGACTGGATGCCGCCCGTGGTGAGCACCGTGTCGCAGCCCTGGTCGAGGGCCTCGGCCAGGAGCAGCTCGAGCTTGCGCAGCTTGTTGCCGGACTCGGCGCCACCCGTGACGTCGTCGCGCTTCACGAACAGGTCGCAGCCGAGCCGGGCCGAGAGCCGTGGGACCTGCACGATCGGCGTCGGCAGGTGCGCCAGCGGGATGCGGGGGAGCGCGTCGAGCGGGTCCATCAGCCGAAGGTCACGAGCCTCGCGCCGGCCTCGATGGTGGCGCCGGCCTGCGCGTGGATCTCGGCGACCACTCCGCCGGCCTTGGCGCGGAGCTCGTTCTCCATCTTCATCGCCTCGACGACGACCACGCCCTGGCCGGCCGCGACCTCGTCGCCCACCGCCACGAGGACCTTGGTCACGCGGCCCGGCATCGGCGCCACGATGACCTTCTCGCTGGCGCCACCGCCCGTGCGGCGCGCCGCGGCGCTCGCGCGCAGGCGCTCGCTCTCGATGCGGCCATAGATGCGGTGCCCGCTCGCCACGATGCCGACGTCGGGTGGGAGGCCCTCGACCGTGAGATCGAGCACCTGGCCGTCGATGCGGACCGAGAGGGACCCGTCGTCGAGCTCGACCACGTCGGCCTCGACGCGGCGGCCCTCGACCGACACCGCGAGGGTGCCGGTCGGCTGGATGTCCACGTCGACCAGGCGTTCTCTGCCGTCGAGGGTCACGTAGTAGCGCATGACGCGCCTTCCGTACCGCGCGACGGCGCGGAGCGCTACTCCTCGGCGCCGCGCAAGGCCGCGAGCACCCCGAGATCCTCGAGGGTGGTCGTGTCGCCCTTGGTCTCGCGGCCGGCGGCGAGGTCCTTGAGCAGGCGGCGCATGATCTTCCCGCTCCGCGTCTTCGGCAGGGCGGCCGCGAAGCGCAGACCGTCGGGCCGCGCGAACTTGCCGATCTCCTTGGCCACGTGGTCGAGCAGCTTGGCCCGCATGGCGTCGTCGGGCTCGTGGCCGGCCTTGAGGGTCACGAACACCACCAGCGCCTGGCCCTTGAGCTCGTCCGGGCGCCCGACCGCCGCGGCCTCGGCCACGGCAGGGTGCGAGACCATCGCGCTCTCGATCTCGGCGGTGCCGATGCGGTGCCCGGCGACGTTGAGCACGTCGTCGATGCGGCCGACCACCCAGAAATACCCGTCCTCGTCCTGCCGCGCGCCGTCGCCCGTGGTGTACACGTGCGGCACCTCGGACCAGTACTGCGCCTTGTAGCGCTCGTCGTCCCCCCAGACCGTGCGCAGCATCGAGGGCCACGGCCCGGCGAGGATCAGCTTGCCGCCAGTGTTCCGCGGCACCTCGGTGCCGTCCTCGGCGACGATCTTCGGCGCGTACCCGAACAGCGGCAGTCCGGCCGAGCCCGGCTTGGCGTCGACCGCGCCGGGGAGGGTGGTGATGGCGATGGAGCCCGTCTCGGTCTGCCACCAGGTGTCCACGATCGGGCAGCGCTCGCCGCCGATCACGCGGTGGTACCAGAGCCACGCCTCGGGGTTGATCGGCTCGCCGACCGTGCCGAGCAGCCGCAGCGAGCTCAGGTCGTGCTTCTTCGGCCACTCCTCTCCGGTGCGGATGAACGCGCGGATCGCCGTCGGCGCGGTGTAGAGCACCGTCGCCCGGTGGCGCTCGACGATCTCCCACAGGCGATCGGGCTTCGGGTAGTTCGGCGCTCCCTCGAACATGAGGCACGTGGCCCCGCACTGCAGCGGGCCGTAGGTGATGTAGGAGTGACCGGTGATCCAGCCCACGTCCGCGGTGCAGAAGTAGAGGTCGTCCTCCTTGAGGTCGAACACGTAGCGGGTCGAGAGCTGCGTCTGCAGGAGGAAGCCGGCCGTCGAGTGCAGCACGCCCTTGGGCTTGCCGGTGGAGCCCGAGGTGTAGAGCACGAACAGCGGGTGCTCCGCGGGCAGCTCCGCCGGCGCCGCGTGCTCCTTGGTCGGGGGGAGGTCGTTGGCCGACGTCATGCGCACCACGGTCTGCTCGAGGGCGAACGTGCGGGCGAAGGCGTCGTCGTCGAGCGCGGCGTTCTCGCGCTTGCGCAGGTGGACGATGACCGACCGCAGGGTGGGGCACTGCGCGGCCGCCGTGCGCGCCGCCTCGAACAGCTTCACCTCACCGCCGCGGCGGTAGCTCATGTCCTGGGTGATCAGCGCCACGGCGCCGCAGTCCTGGATGCGATCGCGGAGGGCCTCGGCCGCGAAGCCCCCGAACACGACCGTGTGCACGGCGCCGATGCGGGCGCAGGCCAGCATGGCGATCACCGCCTCGGGCACCATGCCGAGGTAGATGGCCACGCGATCTCCCGTGTGCACGCCGAGGTTGCGCAGCTTCGCGGCCAGCTTGCACACCTTGGCGTGCAGCTGGGCGTAGGTGAGGGTGACGATCTCCGGCTCGCCGTCGGGCCCGATCGGCTCGCCCTCCCAGATCAGCGCCGCCTTCTGCCAGGTGGGGGTGCCCTGGAACCGATCGAGGCACGCGACCGAGGCGTTGAGGACACCGTCCTCGAACCAGCGGGCGTGCGGCTCTTCCCAGGTGAGCGCCTTGGTGGGCGCCACGAACCACGGCAGCAGGGCGGCCTGCTCGAGCCAGAAGCCCTGCGGATCGTCGATGGAGCGACGCTGGAGCGCCTCGTACTCCTCGCGGCTCTTGACCCGCGCGGCGGCACGAAACTCGTCGGAGGGGGAGAACCGGCGCGACTCCTTGGAGACGCTGAAGATGTTGCCTTCGGACATCGGCCCGGAGGGTAACGGAACGGGCCGCCCCAAGTCGACACCGTCCCCGCGACGACCGCGCTGCGGTCAGCTCGCCTTGCGGCCCTCGACGCCGAGGAAACGCCAGCGGCCGCGCAGGAGCGGCAGGGACTCCACGTCGGTCAGCACGCCGCGGGCGTCCTCCGGGCTCAGGGACGACGGCGCCCCGGGATGACCGAGAGGGGCCTCCTCGGCGCGGCTGATCTTGGACTGAGACGTGGGTGCCGGGATGTGGGTCATGACAGGCTCCGAACCTCCCCCAGGACGACAGACAGCAAGCACAGCGCGCCGGCCAGGAGTGGCGCGGCTCTTTCGGTGACCACCGTGTAGGCACGATGAGGCGACCTTGCAAACCCCTTCGCGTACGAAGCGTTCCCGCTGCACTGTTCCGGCGCCGACAGCGCCTGCGCGGCAAGCCGACGCCCCCCGCTTCGAGCGCCTGCTACAGCGCGAGCTCGCCCGAGGCGAACAATGTTCGCACGTCGGTCGTCACCGCGAGGTAGGTCGCGAGCAGCTTGTCGGCGGCCTTCTCCGCCGGCCCGTCGCGGTGACCCATCGAGCGCGCGAGCGCCTTGAGGCCGGGCGCCCCCTCCTCGAGCAGCACCGACTTGCCGCCGTGGAGGACCCGCGCGCGCTGCTCGAGACGACGCAAGAAGCGATAGCCGTCGCGGAGCGTGGTGGCCTGGGCGCTCGAGAGGTGCCCGCGGGCCTCGAGCGCGTCGATGGCACCGAGGGTCTCGGGCGTGCGCAGGGCGCGGTCTCGGCCGTGTCGCATCTGCAGCCACTGGACGGCGAGCTCGACGTCGACCAGCCCACCCCGCCCGAGCTTGGGGTCGTAGCGACCCGGGCGCTCGCGGGCGAGCTCGCGCTCCATGCGCTCGCGGATGCGCACGAGCTCGGCCCAGTCCGCGGCGCCGCGCTCGTAGGCGGCCTCCTCGGCGATCTCCGCCACCGCGTGCCCGAGGCGCAGATCGCCCGCCGCCGGCCGCAGGCGGAGGAGGGTCTGGCGCTCCCAGTCGGCGGCCTTGCCCGGCGCGCCGTCGCGCCCGAGGTGGTAGGCGCGGAACCCTTCGAGCGAGACCACGAGGTGGCCCTGCTCGCCGCTCGGGCGCAGGCGCGCGTCGAGCTCGTAGCCCGGACCGGCCTCGTGCGGCGCCCCGACCAGGCGCATGATCCGCTGCGCGACGCGCGCATACACCTCGCCCGCCTCGAGCGGGTCGAGCCCCTGCTGGGCGGCCGTCGTCGGATCGTAGACGAACAGCACGTCGAGGTCGGACCCGTAGCCGATCTCGCGCCCTCCGAGCTTGCCGAGCGCGAGCACCGCGAGGCCGCGCAGGCTGCCCGCGAGCCCGCGGCGACGGGCCATCTCCTCGAGCGAGAAGCTCGTGGCCGCGTCGAGCGAGGCGTCCGCCATGATCGACAGCGCACGCGAGGTGGTGCGCAGATCGATCTCGCCGGCGAGATCGCGCAGCCCCACGTCGAGCTCGAGCGCGCTCTTGGCCCGGCGCATCGCGCCGACGAAGATCTCGGCGTCCTTGCGGTCCTCGTGCGGCAGGCGCGCGATCTCCTCGGCCAGCATGCGCGCGCCACGCTGCTCGTCGACGTGCCCGGTGCGCGCGGCGAAGAGCATCAGGTCGGCGAGCTCCGGGTGCCCGACCAGCGACGTGCCGAGGTACGCGCTCGCCCCCGAGAGGCCGACGAACCGCGAGAGGGCGCGCTCGTCGGCGGCCAAGGCGCGTACGTAGGTCTCGACGCTGGGCGGCGAGAGGCGCTCGAAGAAGCTGCGCACGATGCCGGCGGCGAGCTCGGGGTCGGCCGCGTCGAGGATCGCCGTGACGAGGCCCGTGCAGAACCGCGGGTGCCGCTCCCGGGTCCGGCCCCCGAGGGGCGCGTCGGGGCGACGTCCGAGCGCGAGGAGCGCGAGCGCGAGATCGTCGGTGGGCGCCGCCGACTCGCCCGACTCGGCCGCGGCGAGGGTGCGCAGCACTTGCTGGACCCGCTCGTCGGCGGCGGTCGCCCGCCCCGGCGCGAGGGACGCGAACCGCTC
>CAZUZY010000382.1:0-8350 GCA_964624885.1 uncultured Polyangiales bacterium
GCCGCGTCGGTGCTGCTCGCGGCCGCGGCCGCGGTGTTCCTCGGCGGGCGGGCCATCGACATCCCGGTCGCGGCGGCGGCGGGCGGCGGCGTGGGCCTCGTCGAGATCTGGCTGCTCCGCAGCGAGGCGCGGCGCCTGCTCGCCGACTTCGTGGCGGCCCTCCTGGCGGCGGCCGCGGCGTGGCTCGCCACCCGCTTGTTCGCGCACGTCACGCCGGAGGTGATCGTGCTCGCCGCGACCATCGGTCGGTTCCCGGGCATGACGTTCACCAACGGGCTCGCCGAGCTCGCGCAGAAGAACCTCGTGTCGGGCGGCGCGCGCCTCGCCGAGGCGATGGTCACGCTGCTGCAGCTGGTGCTCGGTGTCGCGCTCGTGTTCGGGGTGCAGCAGCTCGTGCACGCGAACCCCACGCCGCCCGAGCCGGTGCCGCGCGCGTTGCCGCTGCTCGTGCAGGGCGCGGCGCTCGTGGTGTCGTCGCTCTCGTTCGGGGTCATCTTCCACGTGCCGCGGCGGTTCCTGTGGACCGCGCTCGCCTCGGGGGCCACCGCGTACGTGACGACGGCGCTCGCCGTGCGCCACCTGCCCGGCCACCTCGCGGCGTTCCTCGCGGCGTTCGCGGTGTGCCTGCTCGCGAACGCCCTCGCGCGCAAGACCGCGCGACCCGCGCAGCTGTTCCAGATCCCGGGCATGATGCTGCTCGTGCCGGGGAGCTTCGGGTTCCTCTCGCTCGGCTACTTCTTGCGCGGCGACTTCGTGGCCGGCGCCTCGCGCGGGTTCTCGATGCTGCTGACCGGTGGCGGCCTCGTGCTCGGCGTGCTGCTGGCCAACGCGCTCCTGCCGGCGCGCAAGGTGCTGTAGCTCACCTTCAGAACGCGAGCTTGAGCACCGAGAGCACGCGGCCGTCGGTGGTCTTCACGCCGGTCGGCGGATCGCTGTCGTAGAGGATGGCGGCCGTCGTGCCGAACGACACGACCTCGCTGGCCTTGGCGAGCAGCTCGAGCTCGTCGAGGCTCCGGACGTCGCGGAGACCGCCGAGCCGCGGCTGGACGTAGAGGGTGTTCTGCAGCAGCAGCCGGCCCTCGAGCGCGGCGACGCGGACCACGAGGTGGGTCGTGGCGCGCGGCTCCCAGCTCTCGGGGCGATCGGGGGCGCCGTCGGCCACCTGGATGCGGCTGTACTCGAGCATCAGGCCGCTCCCGGCCCACACCATGAGCTCCGGCCGGTGCACGAGCACGAACCGCACGCCACCACCGGCGACCACCCGGGCCTGCAGGCGCTGGAACTGGTTGCTCTGGTCCTGCGCGAACAGCTCGGTGCCCACGTGGTGGTGCCACATCGCCGTCCACCGCGCGTGCACGAAGCTCTGGCTGACGAACGCGGCGCCGGCGCGATCGGCGTAGCGCCCGCTCACCGTGAGGAAGCCGCGCTGGGACAGGAACGGCAGGCCGGTGCTCGCGGGGGTGAGGCTCTGCCACTGCACCCGGCCCGCGCCGCCCACGTCGAGCAGCTCGACGTTGCCGCGGGTCAGGGCGAGCGAGCTCTCGAGGTTGCCCGACCAGCCGGCCCGGAGGGGGTTGGTCCGCAGCGCGTCCGCGTTGACCTGCGCCCGCGCAGGCCTGGCCATCCCGAGGAGGACGACGAACAGCCAGGCCTTGCGCATCGCCGGTCAGCGCGCGTGACTCACTTGCACGCGCCCTTGGAGACCGCCGAGACCGAGGCCGCGCGCGCCATGCACGCGTTGCCGTAGGTCTTGCCGTCGCAGCCGCACACCGGCGCGTACTCCTTGGTGCAGGCGGTGGGCGGCTCGGTGCAGGCGCCGGTCATGTCGGTCGCGCCGCACATCGTGCCGATGGGATAGTCGCAGAAGAGACCCTCCTGACAGCTCTTGCCGAGGAGGCCGCCGCAGGTCGCGCCGACCTCGCCGCCGCAGGCGCCGCTCTTCTCGACGCTCACGCCCGCCGAGGCCGCCGAGCAGGCGTTGCCGTAGGTCTTGCCGTCACAGCCGCAGACCGGCTTGTAGAGCTCGATGCACACCTCGGGGCGCTTGGTGCAGACGCCCGAGGCGTCGGCGCGGCCGCAGTTGGCGGTGGCCGGGAACGAGCAGAAGTAGCCGTCGGCGCAGGGGCCGGTGCCCCGCCCGCCGCACCGCGCGCCCTCGCCGCCGCCGGCCTTGGGCTGGGTGTAGATCTGCGACGGCACGAACGTGCGCCGCCCGCCCGAGAGGTAGGTGTCGCCGGCCACGAGCACGCCGATCTTGTGGTCCGCGAAGGCCGCCTCGATCTCGGGCACGAGCCCCGTCGGCAGGGCCTTGGTCGCGAACGCGTGCACCGGGCGCGACGTCGAGAGGTTCAGGTACGAGAGGTCGTACGAGGCGCAGGCGAGGGACATGCACTTCACCTCGCGCTGGGTGAACCGCGAGAAGTAGCCGGTCGCGGTCGCGCCCTCGATGCGCGCCTCCCAGCCCTCGGTGGCGACCAGGGTCGACGCGGTGTTGGTGCCGACCTTGCGGGCCTCGATCTTGCCGCGGACGAGCGCGGTGCCGGCCTGGACCTTCGCCTGGAACGCGGCGGCGTCGGCGAGGCCGAGCGCCTTCCAGTCGAAGTCGGCGACGTAGCACTCCGACTGCCAGCTGCCGTCGGCGCACTGGGCCTGGGCGCGGTTGACGCGCGCCACGTAGACGCCGCCACACAGCGGCCACGCACACTTGCGGAAGTCCTGGCGGACGACGCGGAAGAACGTGTACTGCCCGGAGGCCGCGAGCGCGTCGTCGGTCGCGCCGACCTCACCCTCGAGGGTCTCCTCTTCTCCGCTGGCGGACTCGGCGGCGCAGCCCGCGAGCGAGAGACCGACGGCGCACAGGACAGTGGCGGCAAGGAACGAACGCATGGTGGACCCCTTCGTGGTGCCTTGCGGGCGACTCCGCAGGCGGGGCCAGGTATGGCCGACGGGGCCCATGTAGTCAAGGTGGAGCGTAGATGTGTGAGGGTGCGCAAGGTCTCGCGGGATCGTCGTGCGTCACGTCGACACGGTCCGCCACGGAGGTCGAGTCGGCAATCCATCGCCAGATCCCGCGTCTCGCGCGAGCGCGACCTTGGTCCACCGACCAGCCAGAACGTAGCTCGCCCTTGCACCGCGGTGCATCGACCTACAAGATCCCACCTTCCATGAGCAACGCCGCCTTCCCCATCGAGGAGTCCGTCTCGGGGCCCGACGCCCGCGATCGCTTCGTCTCCGAGATCGCCCGTGCCGCGGCCGTCTCCGGCCCGGAGCCCCGCAGCGAGCTCGCCGTCGCCGTCGAGGGCGCCTTCCGTCGTGCGGCCGAGCTCGCCTGGCCCGTGGTGCAGCGGCTCAACGGTCTGTTCCCCGGCGCGCCCATCCACCCCAAGTGGGCCCCCGCTCCCCTGCTGCGGCGCAGCGAGCGCACCTATCCCGAGCTCGGCTTCCCGCGCACCACCGACTCGCTGTGCCCCAAGTGCATCCCCGAGGCGCGCGCCGCGGTCCTCTCCGGCGAGCGCGATCTGCGGGCGCTCGTGGACGGCAAGCCGGGCGAGATCAAGGCCCAGATCGTCGAGCGCGACGGCCGCATCGAGATGCACAAGGACTGCCCGGTGCACGGCCACTTCGAGGACGTGCTCTCCATCGATCCCGCGTTCTTGAAGCGGATCGAGCGGCTCTACCCGGGTCGCGACTTCCTCACCCCCCTCACCAAGCTGCGCGACCACGGCTCGAGCACCATCACCCACGGCCGCGGCGCGGTGCTCACGGTCGACCTGACCAACCGCTGCAACATGATGTGCGACCCGTGCTTCATGGACGCGAACCAGGTCGGCTACGTCCACGAGCTCGAGTGGGCCGAGGTGAAGCAGATCCTCGACGACGCGGTGTCGGTGCAGCCCAAGCGGCAGATGAGCATCCAGTTCTCCGGCGGCGAGCCCACGCTGAGCCCGCTGTTCCTCGACGCCGTCCGCTACGCGCGCGAGGTCGGCTATTTCGCGGTGCAGTGCGCCACCAACGGCGTGCGCTTCGCGCAGGATCCCGAGTTCTGCAAGCAGGCGCGCGAGGCGGGCCTGCGCATGGCCTACCTGCAGTTCGACGGCGTCACCAACCACGCCAACTCGCACCGCAAGGTGGGCAACCTGTTCGACGTGAAGCTGCGCGCGATCGAGAACCTGCACGCCGCCGGCGTCCAGGTGATCCTCGTGGTCACCGTCGTCAACGGCGTCAACAACGACCAGGTGGGCCCGATCGTCGAGTTCGCCATCGAGAACGCCGACAAGATCACGGTGGTGAGCTTCCAGCCGGTGAGCTTCACCGGCCGCGACGAGGACGTGAGCGAGGCCCGCCGCGCCGCCCAGCGCTACACGCTCAGCCACCTCGCCTGGGACCTGAAGAAGCAGCTCCACACCCTCGAGCCGCACCGCGACTGGTTCCCGCTCTCGGCGATGGGCCCGTTCAGCGATCTCACCGACCAGCTGCTCGGCGAGCAGGCCGACTGGGGCAGCGTGAAGTGCGGCTGCCACCCGAACTGCGGCGTCGGCACCATCCTGTTCGTCCACAAGGAGACCAAGCAGATGGTGCCGCTCACGTCGTTCCTCGACGTCGAGCAGCTCATGCTCGACGTGCAGGACATCACCGACGCGGCCCACGGGCGCGCGTTCACGCTGGCCGAGCTCGCGGTCGCGCTGCTCAAGAACTTCCAGCCGGACAAGGCCCCGCCCGGCTACGGATTCGCCGACCTGATCAAGCAGTTCATCAGCCAGACCGGCGCCCGCGGCAAGCGCATCGGCGAGCACGAGACCGACCACGAGGAGTTCCCCTGGCGCGTGCTGTTCGTCGCGGGCATGTGGTTCCAGGACCTCTTCAACTACGACTTCCGCCGCACCGAGATGTGCATCATCCCCTACGGCACGCAGCTCGGAGAGATCAGCTTCTGCGCCTACAACACCGGCGTGGGCTTCCGCAGCATCCTCGAGAAGATGAAGGCCAACGCCACGGTCGCCGAGTGGTACGCCGAGAAGGGCCGTCACCCGGTCTACGCCAAGAACCAGAAGCTCGAGCTGCCGCCGTCGCTCGGGACCATCCGCATGCCGGAGAGCGCCGTGCAGCTCGAGGCGCAGTCCCGCGGGAAGCGGCGTCTGCGCATCGTCTGACGCCGACCCTTGACAGAAGGCCCGTCCAGGGCTCCGGTTACGGCCGTGACCAAAGGCCTGCCGCGCTGGCGCTCGGCCCCCCCCGGGGCGCTCCGGTGCGGCTTCACGTGAAGGGGCGGACTCGACCGCGTGACGCGTCGTCCGACACCCCAACCTGCCGAGGTCCCATGCCCCACGTCTATCGTCTCGATGCCGCTTCTCTCGCCGCCGCCGAGAAGGCCCAGTCTCTCACCCGTGACCTGATCGCGCCGCGCGCGGCGGCCACCGACGCCGAGCGCACCTTCCCCTCCGCCCAGATCGCGGCCCTCGCCGAGCACGGGCTGCTCGGCCTGACCGTCGACACCGCGCACGGCGGCCTCGGCCTCGGGCCGCGCGCGTTCTGCGCCGTGGTCGAGGCGCTCGCCGAGGGGTGCGCGTCGACCGCGATGGTGTACGTGATGCACGTCGCCGCGCTGCAGGCGATCCAGGGCTCCACGACGGTCGCTGGCAAGGACGCGCTCCTCCGCGAGGCTGCGAGCGGGCAGCACCTGACCACCCTCGCCTTCAGCGAGAAGGGCTCGCGTTCGCAGTTCTGGGCGCCGGTCTCGCAGCTGGCCGCCGACGGCGCGGGCTGCGTCGTGAACGCCGACAAGTCCTGGGTCACCTCCGCCAACCACGCCGCCTCGTACGTGAGCCTCTCGCAGAAGCCCGGCGCCGCGAACCCGGGCGAGAGCACCCTCTACCTGGTGCGTCGCGGGCACGCCGGCGTCGACATCTCCGCCGCCGGCTTCGACGGCCTCGGCCTGCGCGGCAACGACTCGGCGCCGGTCACGCTGAAGGGCTATCGCGTGCCCGCAGGCGACCTCCTCTCCGAGCAGGGCAAGAGCGAGGCGCTCGTGATGGGCGGGGTGCTCCCCTGGTTCGCGATGGGCACCTCGTCGATGGCGCACGGCCTGTGCCGCGCCGCGTTCGCCGCCACCCAGAAGCACCTCGGCGCGGCGGGCTTCGCGCACACCGGCACCGGGCTCCGCGATCTGCCCAACCTGCGCGCGCGCCTCGCCCAGATGAGCGTGAAGACCGAGCTCTCGCGCTCGCTGCTCGGCCACACCCTCGACCACCTCGAGGCGCCGAGCGAGGTCACGCCCCTCTACGTGCTGCAGGCCCGCTACGCGGCCCTCGAGGCCTCGGTCGAGGTCACCGATCTCGCGATGAAGGCCTGCGGCGGCGCCGCGTTCAGCAAGCACCTCGCGATCGAGCGGCTGTTCCGCGACGCGCGCGCCGGCTGGGTGATGGCCCCCACCGCCGACCACCTCCTCGACTTCGTCGGCCGCGCGTTCACCGGCCTCCCCCTGTTCGGTTGAGCCCCATGAGCGACAGCATCCTCCTCGGCGCAGTGGCCTACGATCCCAAGGTGGTCTCCATCTGGGAGGGCATCCGCGACTACTTCCAGGCCGCGGGCGTGGCGTTCGACTTCGCCTTGTTCAGCAACTACGAGCGGCAGGTCGAGATGCTCCTCGAGGGCAAGATCGACATCGCCTGGAACACCCCGCTCGCACACGTGCGGGTGAAGAAGGCGACGGGTCAGCGCTCCGTCTCGCTCGGCATGCGCGACAGCGACCGCGACTTCCGCAGCAAGGTCGTCGTGCGCAAGGACGCCGGGATCCGCTCGGTGAGGGACCTGCTCGGCAAGACGCTGGCGGTCGGCAGCCGCGACTCCACGCAGGCGCGGATCCTGCCGCTGCACTTCCTCGCGACCGAGGGCGTGGACCTCGCCGCGGTGAAGCTCTTGCCGTTCGACACCGACCTCGGCAAGCACGGCGACACGGGCACGAGCGAGCTCGACGTGCTCGCCGCGCTCCGCGACGGGCGGGCAGAGGCCGGCACGGTGGGCGATCTGATCTGGGTCCTCGAGCAGGCCGCGGGGCGCGTCGACCCCTCGCAGATCGAGGTGCTGTGGACCTCGCCGGGCTTCGACCACTGCATGTTCGATGCGCTCCCGAGCCTCGCACGCCACAAGAACGAGGCGTTCACCAAGGCGCTGTTCGCCATGTCGTGGGACGACCCGGCCCACCGCCGGCTCCTCGAGCTCGAGGGCCTCAAGCAGTGGATGCCGCCGCGCGAGGAGGGCTACGCGTCCTTGATCGCCGCGCTCGACGCGCAGGGCGGCTGGTGACGCTCGGGGCGGTCGCCGTCGACGCGGGAGACCTCCCGCTCGGCGGCGGCTTGCTCGCGCTCCTGCGCCCGGCCCTCGCGGGCACCGAACCGGGCGGGGTCGTGGCGCTGCTCTCCACGAGCCGCGCGGTGGCCGAGGATCTCCCCTCGTTCTGCCGCGCGGAGCGGCACGAGTACCTGGGCGCCGAGGCGCTGCCGGACGGGCAGACGCGCCACCTCGTGCGCCGGGGACCGTTCAGCGTCCCGAAGCACGCGCGCGAGGCGCCGCTCTCGCTGGCCCGCGGGCCGATGACCGCGGCCGCCATGCTCGCGGCGGTGCCCATGCCCGACGCGGCGACGCCGGACTCGGCGTTCGCGCCGCGCGGCGCGCAGGTGGAGCCCGGTGGCCCGACGTATCCGTTCACGCTCGTGAAGCGGGATGTGGTCGCGCCGCCGGAGATCGCCACGCTCTACGACCAGGCCGTCGCGGCCCAGTGGAACGCGGCGACCGACATCCCATGGGACGAGCTCCTCGAGCTCGACCCCCGTGTCGAGCGCGCAGTGGGGCAGATCATGACCTTCCTCGCCGAGAACGAGCTCGCGGCGCTCTACGTGCCGGCGCGGTTCCTCCCGCGCATCCACCCGGCGTTCGTCGAGACCTCGATGTTCCTCGCCACCCAGCTCGCCGACGAGGCGCGGCACGCCCACGTGTACCTCGCGCGGGCGCGCGCGCAGGGTGGAAGCCTCGGAACCAGCGCCGCGGTCACCGGGTACTCGCTGCGCGGTCTGCTCGAACCGGACGACTTCGTGGAGTCCACCTTCCTGCTGTCGGTGCTCGGAGAGGGCACGTTCCTCGACCTGCTGCGGTTCGTGGAGACCCACGCGCCGGACCGGTGCACGCAGGAGATCGCCCGCAGCACGCGGCTCGACGAGGCGCGCCACGTGCACTTCGGGCTCGCCCACGTGCGCCACGCGCTCGCCCACGACCCGACCGTGTTCGCGCGCCTCGAGGCCGCGACCCTGCGCCGCGCGGCTTCGCTTCAAGTCGGCCAAGGCGTGGTGTCGAGCTA
>CAZUZY010000383.1:0-8346 GCA_964624885.1 uncultured Polyangiales bacterium
CGGCGCGCACCTGCGGGCCGAGCGCACCGCGGTGAGCGCCCGCGATGCGGTGGAGGAGGCGCTGGCACCGAACCTGTCGCGGGGGGTCGCGGCGGCCGGGGCCTAGCGGCCCGCGCTGCAGACCTACCCGCGGCGTACTGCAGACCTACAGTATCCTACATAATCCTTGGCCCATGATTCCGGGCTCTTGCACGATGGCGCCATGTCCCTCGGAGCTCGCCTGGTCTGCGCCGCGGTCGTGGTCCTCCCCGGCCTCGATCTGTCCACCAACGCCCGCCTCGGGTTCTCGTGCGCGCGCGAGACCGAGAGCCTGGCGGTGACCCCGGCCACGCCGCCCAAGCCGACGACGGCCAGCGTGGCGGTCGCGCCGCCGCCACCGGTGAAGCCCGCCCCACCGCCCCCCGAGACCCCGGCGAGCTGGCTCGCCAAGCAGGTGCCCGACGGCGGCAAGGTGGTGGACGACGGCCCGAAGCTCTCGGTGCAGCACACGACCAAGGAGGGCGAGACCCTCCTGCAGCTGTCGGCCAAGTACATCGACCTCACCGACTTCTTCAGCGAGGGACAGCTGCTGCACGCGCTCGAGAAGCAGAACCCGAAGGCGCGCGGCAAGCTCGCGGCGGGCACGCTCGTGACCATCCCCGGCATCGTCCAGGCCATCCCGAAGACCGGCACCGAGGCACGCCTCGGCTGGCCGAAGGAGGACGGCGGCGCGCTGCGCGGGATCTACGCCAACGCCTGGATGGCCGGCCTCCCGAGCTTCCCCGCCCTGCTCGACCAGGTCGCCGAGAAGGGCATGAACGCGCTGGTCCTCGACGCGAAGGACGTGACCGGCCAGTTCACCTATCCCTCCAAGATCCCCCTCGCCGTCGAGATCGGGGCCAGCAAGCACGCGACGCTGCCGTCGTTCGCGCGGGTGGTCCGGTTCGCCCACGCCCGCGGCATCCGCGTCGTCGCGCGCGTGAGCTGCTTCCGCGACGAGTGGCTCGGGCCGCGCAAGGGCGACCTCGCGGTCCAGAAGAAGGGCGGCGGACCGCACGTGGCGCCGAGCAAGATCGTCGACTGGCTCGACCCGACCAACGAGAAGGTGCAGCAGTACCTGCTCGACGTGATCGACGAGTCGCTGGAGGCGGGGGTGGACGAGATCCAGCTCGACTACGTGCGCTACCCGACCGAGGGGGTGTGGGATGCCGACTTCCACCTCAAGGAGAAGGGCACCACGGCGCGAGACGTGATCACCGGCTTCGTCAAGCGCGTGCACGAGCACACGCAGAAGCACCAGGTGCCGCTTTCGCTCGACATCTTCGGCGTCGTCGCGTGGCGTCACGGGCCGGACATGGAGTCGACCGGCCAGGACATCCGCATGCTCGCGCCGCACGTCGAGGCGCTCTCGCCGATGGTCTACCCGTCGCACTTCGCGGTCGGGTTCCAGGGCTACGAGAAGCCCGGGGATCACCCGGACATCGTCGCCATCGGCACCAAGAAGGCGGTCGAGGAGGTGCAGGCCATCGGCGCCAAGACGGTGATCCGCCCGTGGGTCCAGGCGTTCCCCTTCCGCACCACCTCGTTCGGCACCGGCTACGTCCGCGAGCAGATGGTCGAGGCCAAGAAGGGCGGCGGGGTCGGCTGGCTCGCCTGGAACAGCGGCGGCGAGTACGGCGCGACCCTGGCTGCGGTGACCGGCCTGAAGAAGTGAACGGAGCGAGCCGAAGGCGAGCGCAGTGAACAGCGGCCGCCTCCACGGGCGGCCGCTCTGGCGAACAAGTGACCGAGCGTAGGGAACAGCGGCCGGCCACCCGGTGAGCGAGCTGACGCTCGTCATCCACGGGGCCGCCGCGCGGGGTAACCTGTCCGGATGCGCCGCTTCCGCCCCGTCGAACGCGTCTCGAGCTGGCGTCGCATGGCGCTCCACGCCTGGGACGCCCCGACCGACCCGACCGTCCACGGCCTGCTCGACATCGACGCCACGGAGGCGCTCGGGTTCGTGCGCGACCTCCGCGCGCGGTCGGGCGAACGGATCACGCTCACCCACCTGGTCGGGCACGCGGTCGCGCGCGCCATCGCGCAGCAGCCCGACGTCAACGCCATCGTCCGCTTTGGTCGGCTCTACCAGCGCGAGACCATCGACGTGTTCTTCCAGGTGGCCTTCGAGGGCGGCGGGAACCTCGCCGGGCACAAGGTCGAGCGCGCGGACGAGAAGGGCGTCGCCGCGATCGCGCGCGAGCTCGCGGCGGGCGCCTCGCAGGTGCGCGAGGGGCGCGCCGAGAACGTCAAGACCAGCAAGCGCTTCGTCCACATGCCGGCCCCGATCGTCGGCCTCGCGCTGCGGGCCGCGAGCTTCGTCACCTACGATCTCGGCATCGATCTCTCCGCCTATGGCGTGCCGTACGACTCGTTCGGGAGCGCGATGGTGACCAACGTGGGGAGCTTCGGGCTCACCGTCGGGCTGCCGCCGCTCCTGCCGATGTCGCGCTGTCCAATCCTCGTGCTGGTCGGCGAGGTGCAAGAGCGCCCCGTCGCGCGGGACGGCGCGGTCGTGGTCCGGCCGGTGCTGCCGATCGGCGTGACCTTCGACCACCGCCTGCTCGACGGCTTCCATGCGGGCGTCCTCGCGAAGGAGTTCCGCCGGGTGCTCGAGAACCCGCGCGAAGCGCTGGCCGACGAGCTCGCCTAGTGCACGGCTTGCTGGTCGCGGCGCGCCCGCTCTACCTCGGCGGAGGCCTCCTGTTGTACGCGCTCGGGGCAGCGCTCGCGGCGGGGCCCCGGGACCGGGTGGGGCTGGCGCTCGGCACGCTCGTCGTCGTCCTGGTCCACGTCCTCACCCACTGGGTCAACGACGCCGAGGACGTGGTGACCGATGCAGAGAGCGATCCGACCGCCCTCACCGGCGGGAGCCGCGCGATCCAGCGGGGGCTCGTGACCCCTCGGCGACTGCTCATCGGCTCGGCGTGGCTCGCCGCCCTCGTGGGCGCGACGGGCCTCGTCGATCTCGCGCGCGGCGATCGACTCGGCGCGGCGCTGCACCTCGCCATCCTGCTCTTCGGCTACGCGTACAGCGGCCGGCCGTTCATGCTCGGGCGGCGCGGGCTCAGCGAGGTGGATGCGGCGCTGGTCATGGGGGTGCTCGTGCCGCTCGCCGGCGCCCACGCGGGGGGCGGCATCACGAGGACCACCGGAGCGCTCGTGGCGGTGCTCTTCGTCGAGACCGTGTTCGCGCGCCTCTGCACGGCGTTCCCCGATCTCGCGCCCGACCGCGCGACCGGCAAGCGCACGATCCCGGCGATGGTCGGGGAGCGCGGCTCGGTCGTGGCGTTCGTCCTCGTGGCCGTGCTCGTCGTGGCGATCGGGCTCGGCGCCGCGTCTTCCCTCCCTTCGCCGGCGCTGCAGCGGGTGCGTGCCGTCGTCGTCGCGCTCGCGCCGCTCGCGGCGGCGATCGCCATCGCGAGCGGCCTGTCGGCGCGCCGACGGATCGTGACGCCGCTGATCGGCGTGGTGGGGTACGGGACCAGCCAGGCCCTGTTGCTCGCGAGCGCGTGGACAGGATGACCGCGCGACGCGTCGAATCGACCGCCAGGCTCGTCGAGCGCCTGCGCGCGATCTGCCTGGCGCTGCCCGAGGCGAACGAGCGGGTCTCGCACGGGGAGCCGGTGTGGTTCGCCGGCAAGGGCAAGGTGTTCGCTTCGCTCGACGACCACCACCACGGCGCCGCGCACCTCGCGGTCTGGCTGCCGCAGCCGCCGGGGGTGCAGGAGCTCCTGATCGAGGCCGATCCGGCGCGCTTCTTCCGGCCTCCCTACGTGGGACCTCGCGGGTGGGTCGGCGTCGTGCTCGACACCCGGCCCGACTGGGGCATGGTCGCGACGCTGGTGCGGGACGCCTACGTGCACGTGGCGACCCAGCGCCTGCGCCGGCTCCTCGAGGGCTGACGAGCTACAGCTTCGGCAGCGTGTCCTTCCAGGGGCGCGCCACCTCGAGCTGCGCGGCGAGCCGGAACAGCGTGGCCTCGTCGCCGTAGCGCGCGACGAACTGGGTGCCGATGGGGAGGTTCTGTCCGTTGACGTAGAGCGGCACGCTCATCGCCGGCTGCCCCGTCATGTTGAACAGCATGGTGTTGGGGGTGGCCGCGAAGCTCGTCTCGGCCAGCGCGAAGAGCGACTTCTCGAGCACCGGGCCGACGACGCGCGGGGACGCGTGCTTGAGGGCGTTGAGCGCGAGGAGCTCCCAGGGCTTGGGGAGCAGCTCGCCGATCTTCACCGGCGGCGTCGCGCAGGTGGGCGTGGCGAACACGTCGTGGTCCCGCATGAACGCGGCGACCTTGCGGGTGGTCCGGGCGATCGTCGAGCGTGCCCCCTCGACCGCCGCGCCCGAGAGGTAGCGCCCCACCTGGGCGAGGAACCAGGTGACCGGCTCGTACTGCGAGGGGTGGGCGCGCTTGCCGGTGAGGGCCGCGAACTGGTCGACCACGCCCGCGGTGCACGCGGCCACCACCGTCAGGTACGCGACCCGCAGCGGCTCGACGTCGATCGGGGGGTGCGCCTCGACCACCTCGTGCCCGAGCTCGCGGCACAGGCGCATGGCGTCCTCGAGGGCCGCGCGGTTGTCGGGCGCCGTGCGCTCGGCGAGCAGGGCACGGGCCGAGAACGCGATGCGCAGCTTGCCGGCGGGGCGAGCGATCTCCTCCATCATCGGGCGGGCCAGCGCCGGCGCCACGTACGGGGCCCCCTCGTCAGGGCCCTCGGTCGCGTCGAACATGGCGGCCGAGTCGCGCACCGAGCGCGAGACGACGAGGCGCGCGACGAAGCCGTGCCAGGACTCGCCTTCGTCGGGGCCCATCGGCATCCGGCCGCGCGACGGCTTGAGGCCGAACAGACCGCAGTGGCTCGCCGGGATGCGGATGGAGCCGCCGCCGTCGCCCGCGTGGGCGAGCGGCACGATGCCCGCGGCGACCGCTGCGGCCGAGCCTCCGGACGAGCCGCCGGGCGTGTGCGCGAGGTTCCAGGGGTTCCGGGTCGCCCCGTGGAGGGCCGGCTCGGTGAACGCGACGAGGCCGAGCTCGGGGGTGTTGGTCTTGCCGACGACGACCACGCCCGCCCGCTTGAAGCGCGCGAACATCTCGGAGTCGTGCGGCGCGACGTAGCCCTCGAGGGCGCGCGTGCCCGCGTTGTACGGCTCGCCGGCGAGGGTGCCGTCGAGGTCCTTCACCACGAACGGGACGCCGCGGAACGGCCCCTCGGGCAACGCGCCGCGATCGGCCTCGTCCCGCGCGCGCGAGAACCGCCGGTGGATCACGCTATGGACGGGACCGTCGACCGCCTCGATGCGGGCGATCGCGAGATCGACCAGCTCCCTCGCCGTGACCTCGCCCGCGCGCACCAGCGCGGCCAGCCCGAGACCATCTTGCTTGCGGTATTCCTCGTAGTGCATCCCGGTCGCCTCCAGCCTCCATGCCTACTACGGCGCGCGGGGTGCGTTCAGAGAGCGTCCATTTCTCGGCCGCTCCCTGGAGGCGGCCGACACTTCCGTCCGAGAATGGCCCGCCCTCAACGCTTCTTCTTGGCCCACAGCGCGCGCACGTCGGACACCGCGTCGTGCAGCTCCTTCTGCGCTGCGAGGTCGTTCTCGACGAACGACAAGCCGTCGACCAGCCAGCGGGCGAGCCGCGGCTGCACGAGACGGTAGTACACGTGACGCCCCTCGCGCCGCTCGGTGACCAGGTGGTGGGTGCGCAGGAGCGCGAGGTGCTGCGAGGTGGTGGCGGGCGCGGCGCCGATGGTCTCGGACAGCGTGGCCACGTCGCGCTCTCCGTCGCGCAGCTCCTCGACGATGCGGATGCGCGCCGGGTGGGAGAGCACCGAGAGCAGATCGGCGAGAGCCTTGGTGGCGGTGATCCGTTGGGGCATGGCGAGGTTCACGGGGCGGCCTTCGGCGCGTCCCCGGTGACCGCCCGGAAGACTGCCACAGCCCGCTGCCAGTCGGCGAGGGCGACGATCTCACGCGCCGCGGCGTCGGCCACCGCCGTCTCCCGCAGGTTGACCAGGAGGAGCGAGCTCTGACCGAGCCCGAACGCGTCGCGCTCGGCGCTGGCCAGCTTCTTGGCGAGCGCGAGCTCCGAGCGCGCGAGGGCGAGGCGCGCGCGCGCGGTCTCCTCCAGCGACAGCGCGTCGCGGACGTCGGCGCCGATCCGGTCGCGCGCGAAGGCGAGCTGGTGGTCGAGCTTGTCGCTCTTGGCTGCCACCTGGGCCGCCTTGCCGTCGGGGCCGCGCGCGAGGAGCGGGATGTCGATGACCAGGCCGATCTCGAGCTGCGTCGGCGCGAGCGGCGCGGGACCCTTGCCGAAGTCCTTGGCCGCGACGATCTGCAGATCGAACGACGGCTTGGCGCCGTTCTTGGCGAGGTCCTGCTCGTAGCCGATCTGCTTCTTCTGCTCCTCGAGGCGCAGGATCTCGGGGCGCCGGGCGATGGCCTTCTTGACCTCCTCGTCGACCGTGCCGACCACCAGCGGCTTGGGCTCGGTGAACGCCGGCAGCTCGCTCGCGGTCGGCACCCGCGGCTTGCCCTTGTCGTCGCGCAGGAACAGCGAGAGCTCGATGGCGGCGGCGGTGAACGACCGCTCGGTCGAGATCAGCGTGGCCTTGCGGCCGAGGATCGCGCGCTGGTTCTCGTCCTGCTCGATCTTGGCCAGATCGCCCTTGGCGACGCGGGCGCCGAGGGCCACGTCGCGGTCCTCCGCGAGGGCGAGGAGCTCCTTGGCCAGGGTCACCACGTGCCCGGCTTCGACCCAGTTCCAGTAGCGGATCGCCGCGGCGCGGTGGAGCTCGAGGCGCTGCACCGCGACCCCGGCCTCCGCGATCTTCGGGGAGAGCTCGGCCGCGAACAGCGCGGCGCGGCGCGCGTCGATGGCCGAGTCGCGGTAGAGGGGCAGCACGAGGCCCCCCCGGATCTCGCCGAGGTCGAGGGTCTGCGCCTTGCCGTCGTAGACCGCGAACGTGCCGAGGCCGAGCTTGTACCCGCCGAACACCGAGGCCCCGAGCACCGGCAGCGGCTGGGTGACCACCGTGTCGAGGCGCTTGCTCCCGTAGTAGCCGAGCAGCTCCCAGGTCGCGCGCGAACGCCAGATGGGGTCGAAGCCCCCCTTGGCCGCGAGCTTCTCGCCCTCCGCCAGGGCCACGTCCTGCTTGGCCGCCGCGAGCAGCGGGTGGTGCTTGTCGACGGAGGTCGTGACCTCGGCGAACGTGAGCGGCTTCGCGACAGGCGCGGTCAGAGAGCCGCTCCCCGCGGCGCTGGCCGACGGCGCAGGGGCGAGAGCGGCCTTGGGGTCTTCGCCTGGCGCGGCGAGCGCGAGGGCGGAGGAGAGGGACAGCGCAGCGAACAGACAGGCGACGGACGAGCGATTCATGACGGCTTGGTCTCCTTGGGGACCGGGGCAGGGACGGTCGGCGGGAAGCCGTTGAACTGACGCCAGAGCTCGTACCCGAGCTTCACGCGCCCGAGCTGGAACCAGCCGTGGACGCGGGTGCCCTGGCGAAGGACGTCCGCGCTCGGCCAGGGGTCGACGCCGTCGGGCACGACCACCACGCGGAACTTCCCCTTGCCGTCGTCGGTGGCGTCGACGAACGACACGGTGCCGCCGAACGTGCCGACCGTGATCGACGGCCAGCCCGAGAACTGCAACGCGGGCCACCCCTCGAACTGCACCCGCACGTGCGCGCCGACGCGGATGAGCGGCGTGTCGCGCCCGTCGACCCACAGCTCGAGCGCGCGCGCGCCGGCGCTCGGCACCAGCACGGCGAGGGCGTCACCGGCCTTGACCATCTCGGTGCCCTGCTTGGCGATCAGCTTGAGGACGACCCCGGCGCGCGGGGCCTTCACGATCTGGGCGTCCTGCCGGGCGAGGCGCACCTCGACGCGGGCGAGCTCGGCGGTGGAGCTCGCGACCTCGATGGCGGCGATGGCCGCGGTGGCCTTGCCGTCCTCGAGCGAGGCCGTGGTGTCGGCCTCGACCTTGAGCCGGTCGGCCTCGAAGGTGAGCTCGTCGGCCTCGGCGAGCAGCTGCGCCACCTTGGCGCGGTCGACGTCGGTGCTGGCGCGCGCGTAGTCGAGCTCCGCGAGCTCGAGCGCGCGAACGCTGGTGAGCCCCTTGTCGAGCAGGCCCTTCTGCCGCTCGAGGTTGGCCTTGGCGGTCTTCTCCCCGGCCACCGCGGCCTCGAGGGCCTTCTTGGCGACGGCGATGCGGCTGGTCGCCATGGTCACGCGGAGCTTGGCGGCCTTCTGGGCGGCCTTCTGGCTCAGGCCGAGGGCCGCGGCGCGGGCCTCGGCGGCGGCCACCCGCGCCTCGGCCGCCACGATGCG
>CAZUZY010000384.1:0-8337 GCA_964624885.1 uncultured Polyangiales bacterium
CGGGAGGCCAGCTCGGCGGCGAACCGCTCCTGCTCGCCGCGCAGGGCGTCGCGCTCGCGGCTCACGCCCTCGAGCTCGCGGGCGGCGTCGGCCTCGCGGGCCTTGATGGTCTGCAGGTTGTCGCGGGCGCGGGCGATCTCGGCCTCGAGGGCGGAGACCTCCTTGTCCTTGGCGATGCTCTCCTGTTGCACTGTCTCGAGCGCGTGCTCGGCCTCGAGCGAGGCGAGGCGCAGGCCCTCGAGCTCGGCCTCGCGGGTGACCAGGGCCGTGCGACGCTGGTCGGCGGCGTCGGTCCACTCCCCGAGGGCGACCTGCACGAACTTCTGCGTCGCGACGATGCCGAGGAACTTGTGGGCGGCCTCGTGGAGGACGAGGTCGTCCTGCTCGCGGCGGTAGGACAGGTAGCGCTCGGCCTTCTTGGCCTGGCGCTCGAGCGAGCCGAGGTTCTTCTCGAGCTCGGTGACGATGTCGCCGACGCGCAGCAGGTTCTGCTGGGTGAGCTCCATCTTGCGCTCGGCCTGCTTGCGCTTGCTCTTGTACTTGGTGATGCCGGCCGCCTCCTCGATGAGCATGCGCCGGTCCTCGGGCTTGCTCGAGACGATGAGGCCCACCTTGCCCTGCTCGATGATCGAGTAGGCCTTGGTGCCGGCGCCGGTGCCGAGGAACAGATCGGTGATGTCCTTGAGGCGGACCTGGGTCTTGTTGATCAGGTACTCGCTCTCGCCGTCGCGGTGCAGGCGGCGGGTGACGGCGATCTCGGGATAGTCCCGGTACTCCACCGGGGCGAGGCCGTCCTTGTTCTCGAAGGTGAGCGTGACCTCGGCGAAGCCCGCGCCGCTGCGCGTCTCGCTGCCGTTGAAGATGACGTCCTCCATGGCCCGGCCACGGAGGTGCTTGGCGCTCTGCTCGCCCATGCACCAACGGATCGCGTCGACGATGTTCGACTTGCCGCAACCGTTCGGGCCGACGATGCCCGTGACGTCGTGGTCGAACTTGATGACCGTGCGATCGTTGAAGGACTTGAACCCGAGGATCTCGAGCTTGCGGAGCTGCATGGGGAGTACGCTCCCGGCGGGGGTTGCGCCTCGCTCGAACCGCACCCGGGACCAGCCCGGAGGCGGCGCGCCAGAGGACACGCCGGTAGTGACCCGACAAGAACTAGGCTGCCCAGGGGGCTCGCGCAAGCCATTTTCCCCCGGAATCGCAAGTGCGCGGAATCCTTTCCTGTGGAAAACCCGCGGAATCCCCTTGCTGAACCTGAGGAAAGGCTCCAGAACAAGGGGAATGTTCGTGCTCGAGCCGCTCTTCGCGCTCCTCACGTGCGTCCTCGTCTACTGGGGGATCGGGGTCTATCGCCGCCACACGAGCGAGTTCGTCCCCGACCCCGACTTCGAGCAGTGGTGCGCCTCGGAGCCGCTCGTGATGGCGTTCCGCTGTGGCGGCGACGCCCACGACCTCCGCATGGTGCTGCGCCAGGCCGTCGCACCCGACGAGGAGATCCTCAACCTGCGCGGCGGCGCGCCCTGGCAGTACTACCACTACGAGGTCGTCGTCCGGAGCCCGTCCGAGTCGGTCGTCACGGTGCACCTCTGCGCCGCCAAGGTGCAGCGCGGCGCGGGCAAGGCGTGCGTCGACGCGGCCGAGGTGGTGGCGCGGGCCGTGTCGGACGCCCGCCTCGGCGTCGAGGAGGTGTGGCTGCACGGCCAGCTGCACCCCTCGGACGCCCCCTCTCGCCACCGGGACCGCGTGCACTGGATCGGGTCCGATCCGGCGTCGCTCGCGCCGATGATCGGCCGGCCGGTGTGGTGCGAGGTCGCTCCGAATGCGTTGCCAGAAGGCCCCTCCGCGCCGGTATCGTAGCCGCATGGCGATGGGCCGGCCCCTGCTCCTCCTGCTCCTGCCGGCCTGCGCGCAGCTCCTGTCCTACGACGACCTCGAGGTGCGGGACGCGAGCCCCGTCGAGTCCTCGACGGACGGCCCTGCGGCAGACACGGCAGACGTCGGCCCCGCGTCGATCCGTCCACCGACGCGCCCCGCTGCCCCGTCGACGCCGTCGGGCACCGGCAAGACCCTCTGGTTCGCGGCCCGCGACTACTCGTACGGAGGGACGACCAAGAGCGGCGTGCTCGACGCCAGTGCCTGGCGGGGCTTCGGCTACGACCTCGACAACGTCTGCACGCTGGAGCGGGACTCGGCCGAGAACATCGGCACCTGCCTGCGCCCGACCGGCGCGCGCCAGGACTCGCTGGTCGACGGCGAGGGGTGTCGCGACAACAACTTCGGCCGGGTCGTGAGCGGTCTGCTCTCCGTGTTCCCCGACGCCGAGCAGACGCTGAACGGCCTCGTGCGCACGGGCTCGACGACGTGGATCCTGCGCCTCGACGACGTGGATCCGGGCGCGGACGACGGCTACGCCCCCGGCGCCCTCTACCGCTCGAGCGACGACCGGACCACGCCCCCGCTCTGGGACGGCAGCGACGATCGCGCGGTCCAGTCGGACTCGCTCGTGGGCGGCGATCTCGGCAAGCCGGTGGTCTCGTTCCCCGGCGGCTACGTGAGCGGTGGGGTCTGGTCCTCCGGCGATCCAGCGGCCCTCGACGTGATCGCGCCGCTCACGGCGATCGGCTTCTTCCCGCTCTCCCTCCAGCACGGCTTCGTCACCGTCCGGCTCGACGCGACGCGCACCAAGGCGAGCGAGGGGCTGCTCGTGGGCGTGCTCCCACAGCCCGCCGTCCTCGCCACGTTCGACCCCATCGCCGACTTCCTCCGCGTGTGCCCGGGCACGGCGCTCTACGACGAGACCCTCTCGAAGTTCCGCGCGGCGCCCGACGTGGTCGTCGGCGCGAAGGGCCTGCAAGACCTCACCCGGCTGTGCGACGGCATCTCGGCCGCGGTGGCCTTCGAGCTCACGCCGATCAAGCCGGTCACCCGCGTGGTGCCCCCGATCCCACCGCGCAAGCCGCGCTGCGGCGACGCGGGCTGACCGCTCGCGCTACGGCGCTCCGATGCGCGCCACGTTCTCGGTGTCCACGCCGCTCGCCTGGATGAACTCCCGGACGTCGTCGCGACCGCACTCGAGCACCTCGCGGGGCGTGCCGCTCGCCACGATCTTGCCGCGGACGAGCACGTGCACCCGGTGGGCGATGCGGAACGTGGAGGCCATGTCGTGCGAGATCACCACGTTGGTCACGCCGAAATCCCGGCGGGCTTGCTCGATCATCTCGTCGACGGTGTGGGTCGTGAGCGGGTCGAGACCGCTGGTCGGCTCGTCGTAGACGATGATCTTCGGATCGAGCATGAGGGCCCGCGCGAGCCCCACCCGCTTGCGCATGCCGCCGCTGACCTCGGCCGGGTAGAGATCCTCGACGCGCGACTCGAGCCCGAGGGCGGTGAGCTTGTCGCGCACCTTCTTGCGGATCTCCTTCTCGGAGAGGCCCGTGTGCTCGCGCAGCGGGAAGGCGACGTTGTCGAAGATGGTGAGCGAGTCGAGGAGCGCCGCGTACTGGAAGCACATCCCGAACTTCTGCCGCACGTCGTTGAGCGCCCGTTCGCTGAGGGGCGCGATGTCCACGCCGTCGATCTCCACCCGGCCGGAGGTGGGCTTCTCGAGGCCGATCAAGAGCCGCAGCAGCGTGGTCTTGCCGGCGCCCGAGCCGCCGATGATCACGTTGGTCTCGCGCTCCTTGCACTCGAGATCCACCCCGTCCAGCACGGTGTGCTCACCGAAGCGCTTGGTCAAGGCGACGCAGCGGACCGGCGGCGGCGCCGCCTCGTCCGCCCCGCGCGCCGCCTTCTTCTTCTTCACAGCGAGGCTTTCGCCTCCTCGATGGCAGCCTCGACCGCGGCGCGCAGCGCGTCGCGCCTCGCCTCGCTGTCGGCCTCGAAGCGGACCACGAGAACAGGGCCGGTGTTGGAGGCCCGCACGAGGCCCCAGCCGTGCTCGAACAGGATGCGCGCGCCGTCCACGTCCACCACGTCGCGCACCACGAGGCCGGCGACGCTGCCGCCGATCGCCGCGCGGAACTTGTTGCGCACGGCGTCGACGATGCGGAACTTGAGCGCGTCGGGGCAGTCGACCCGGATCTCGGGGGTGACGAAGGTCTTGGGCAGATCGGCGAGCAGCTCGCCGATGGTCTTGCCCTCGCGCGCGAGGATCTCGACCAGGCGCAGCGCCGCGTAGATCGCGTCGTCGTAGCCGAAGTAGCGGTCGGCGAAGAACAGGTGGCCGCTCATCTCGCCGGCGAGCAACGCGTGCTCCTCCTTCATCTTGGCCTTGATGAGCGAGTGGCCCGTCTTCCACATGATCGGCCGGCCGCCGTGCTTCGCGATGTCGTCGTAGAGGGTCTGCGAGCACTTCACCTCGCCGAGGATCGCGCCGCCCGGGCGCTCACGCAGGATGTCCCTGGCGAACAGGGTGAGCAGGCGGTCGCCCCACACGATGCTGCCGTCGGCGTCGATGGCGCCGAGGCGGTCGGCGTCGCCGTCGAACGCGAGGCCCACCTGCGCCTTGGTCTCCTTGACCTTCTCGACCAGCTCCTCGACGTTCTCGGGCTGCGTCGGGTCGGGGTGGTGGTGCGGGAAGCGCCCGTCCATGTCGCAGTGGAGCGCCACGGGCTCGAGGCCGACGGCCGCGAAGGCGGCGAGCGCGAGGGGCCCACCGGCGCCGTTGCCCGCGTCGACGACCACCGAGATCTTCTGCTTCAGCGAGATCTTCTCGCGCATCGTGTCGACGTAGGCGGGCTCCGGGTCCCAGCGCTCCACGACCCCTCGCTCCGCGGCGCTCATGCGCACGCCGGCCTCGACGTGGGCGCGCAGGGCCTGGATCTCGGCCCCGTAGATCGACCCCGTGCGGCGCAGCATCTTGACGCCGTTCTCGTCGCCCGGGTTGTGGCTGCCGGTGATCATGAGACCACCGTCCACGCCGAGGTGGTGGACGCTGAAGTAGAGCATCGGGGTGGGGCCGATGCCGACGTCGACCACGTCGACGCCCGCGGCGACCAGCCCCTCGATCAGCGCCTCGAACAGGCGCGGCGACGACAGGCGGCAGTCGCGCCCGACGGCCACCTTGGGGCGCGCGCCCTCGGGGAACAGCGTGCGGAACGCATACCCGATCCCCTCGAACAGATCGCTCGAGAGGTCACGCTCGGCTTTGCCGCGGATGTCGTACTCGCGGAAGATCTGGGCGGGGAAGACGTTGCTCATGGGTTACTCGCGGCGGATGACGACCTTGGAGATGCGTGGCTTGGTGACCGGCGTCTCGCCCTGCACCGGGGTGTTGCCGATCTTGTGGATGGTCTCTTCGGGCGTGCACTCGCCGAAGATGGTGTAGCCGCTGTCGAGCCACGGCGCGGCACCGTCGGTGATGAAGAACTGCATGCCGTTGGTGTTGGGGCCCTTGTTGGCCATGCAGAGCTGCCCGGCGTGGTCGTGCTTGCTGCCCGGCCACACCTCGTCGGCGAACACGTAGCCCGGGTCGCCGGTGCCGAGGCCGCTCGGGTCTCCGCCCTGGATCATGAACCCCTTGACCACGCGGTGGAACACCACGCCGTCGTAGGCCGGGCGCCGCACCCAGGCGCCGCCGACCGGGTCCTTGAACGGCTGGACGCCGCGGGCGAGGCCGACGAAGTTGGCGACCGCGACGGGCGCCTTGTCGTCGAGGAGCTTGCAGGAGATCTTGCCCGCGTCGGTGTCGAAGTCGGCGTAGAGCGTGCCCGTCTTGGGCAGACCCTCGGTGACGGCCTGCAGCGTGTACGGCGACTTGATGGCCGTGATCGGGCCGCCACCGCCCGCGCCCGCGCCGCCCGGGTTGGGGGCACCCTTGGCGTTCGGGTCCTTGCCGACGATCTCGTCGGGCGTCTGCTTGCAGCCGAGGAACGCGAGCGCGAGAGAGAGGATGACCAGCGTGCGCATGGAGCCCGTCGGTAGCACGCGAAGGCGGTTTTGTCTCACGGGGGAGGCACGAACGTCGTGCCCATGGCGATCCCGCGCTTCTTGGCGACCCCGGCCGCGAGCTCGACGACGTACTTGCTGAACCCGGACACCTCGACGCCGGACTCGTCCAGCGGGCGGGCCGTGACCACGCCGAGGACCTTGAGGTCCTCGCCGACGAACACGATGTCGAGCGGGATGCAGGTGTTCTTCATCCAGAACCGCGCGTGGTGCGACTCGGCGAACACGAACACCATGCCGGCGCTGTCGGCGAGGTGGGTGCGGTACATCAGCCCGCGCGCCTGGGCCGTCTCGGTGCGCGCGATCTCCATGTCGAAGGTGTGGGTCGCACCGTCCGGGGTCTGGAACGAGGCCTTGCCCTTGCCGTAGAGCGCGCCGATCTGGCTCGGGTCCGGGTCGGCCGGGCACTCCTTGGCGGGCGGGGGAATGGTGGGCTCCGCCTTGGGACCCTGCGTGACCACGGTGCTGCTGACGGGCTTGTTCGTCGGGTCGCGCACGATGGGGCTCGGCTCCTCCGGTGTGCGAGAACAGGCGGCGAGGAGCACCACCCCTGCGAAGCGCCGTCGCCTGGCCATGACCGCTACTGGAGCACGCGGAGGGCGTTGCCGACCAGCAGCTCGTTGTGGCTGCCCTGGCGGTAGCCCTGCAGGTCGAGCGTGACGTAGGCGAAGCCGTGGCGCTTGCCCGCCACGACCATGGCGTTGCGGATCTCGGGCTCGAACGCGCGCGCCATCTCGCTCGCCTCGACCTCGATGCGGGCCACCTTGTCGTGCCAGCGCACGCGGAGCTGGCGGAACCCGAGGGCTCGCAGCTCCTCTTCGAGCCCGCCGATCTGCGAGAGGCGCTCGCGGGTGACCGCCGTGCCGTAGGGGAGGCGCGACGAGAGACACGCCGCCGCGGGCTTGTCCCACACCGGCAGACCGAGGCTCTGCGCGTGGAGCCGGACGTCGGCCTTGGTCATGCCCACGTCGAGCAGCGGGCTCACGACCCCGGCCTCGCGCGCGGCGTCGAGGCCCGGGCGGTGGTCGCCGAGATCGTCGACGTTGGTGCCGTTGGCGAGCGCGGAGAACCCGCGCGCCTTGGCGAACTCGGCGGCCACCTTGTAGAGCTCGGACTTGCAGTAGTAGCAGCGGTTGGTGGGATTCCCGGCGTAGTTCGGGTCGTCGATCTCGTGGGTCTCCACGAGCTCGTGCGGGGCGCCGAGCTTCTGTGCGAGCTCGATGGCCGCCTGCTTCTCGGAGGGGGGGAGGCTCGGGCTGACCGCCGTGAGACCGACCGCCCGCGCGCCGAGCACCTCGTGCGCGACCTGCAGGACGAACGCGCTGTCGACGCCGCCCGAGTAACAGACGACGACCGACCCGAGCTGCGACAAACGCGCTCGCAAGGCCTCGAGCTGCGCGTGGGCGGACGGGTCGGCGTGGACGAGGCGGGGGGGATTGGTGGTCATGGGTCTTGCGGGGCCTTGGATGCGGGAACGAGCGAGGCGGCTCGCACCATGCCACACGTGGGGCGGAAAACTAGCGTCGGGCCTGCGCGATGTCATCCCGGGCGACCATGCAGGCGAGGCACGACGAGCACAGCAGCGCGCCGGGATCCTCGTGCAGGGTCGCGCGTGCCACGTCGAACAGGGTTCGTGCTCCCACCACCGTCGCCTGCGCACCGAGGATCCGCACGGTCTCCGGCGCGAGCCGTGGAAGCAGGCGGGGGAAGCCCTCGCTGCAGCGGTTGCCCACGACCTCGATCCACGTGGGTTCGTCCTCCACCTCCACGGGCACGAGATAGGCCGAACCGTCGAGGTAGGGGACCTCGGCCATGCGCTCGGCGTGATGCAGGAGCGAGCAGCGCTCGAGACCGACCCCGAGGAGGACCACCCGCGCGTCCCGCTCGACCAGCCGCGCCCAGGGTGAACGCGGGCCCATCGGGTCGTCGACCGGATGCGGGGCGACGATCGACGCGTCGGGGCCGAGCGCGCCGACGCTCTCGGTCGGGTGCGACGAACGCGCATCGAGGAAGGGCACGAGGCGCTCGACCCACCGGCCCATGCCCGTGGGTGTCCAGGGATCGGCGCCGCGCGGAGGCGCCGGTCCGGCCGGTGGATCGGCGCGGTGCATGGTGAACGTGGGGACCACGACGGTGCGCCCTCGACGCGCCTCGCGGAGGGCGGCCACGAACCCGTCCACGCCGCCTTCGAGCGGCCCCAGCGCCGACGTGGCCGCGTGGAGGACCACCTGCTCGGCTCCGCCGAACGCTGCATCCAACGCCGCGACGAGGGCCTCCACGTCAGACGTCGTCCGAGGAGCCACCCCCACCGAAGTCGCCGCCGCCTCCGCCACCGAAGCCGCCCCCGTCACCGCCGCCCCCGCCGCCGAAGCCGCCGCCGCCGCCCCA
>CAZUZY010000385.1:0-8306 GCA_964624885.1 uncultured Polyangiales bacterium
CCCGCAGCGTCCAGACCCCGTCCGCAGCCACGATCGCCCCGGCCTGCAGGAGGCCGCCTGTGGCCCGCAGGAGCGAGCGTGCGAGGCGTGTCGGGTTACCAACCAGTGGCAAGGCCAGCGCAAAGGGGCCTGGCTCACGTAGGGCGCCGCGGGCGGCCTCCCGGCTGGTGCGAAGGGCGGCGGTGGGCACGGCCACACACGTGGGGCCGCGGGGCTGGAATGCAAGTCGTTGGCTCCGAGCAGGCCTGCTCGCGACGGGCTTGGCCGGGCCATCCTCGACCGAGACGTGCGCGTGCACACGTCGCGGCTGTCCGGGGCGATTTGCCAACGAGGTCGCGGCCTTGGCATCTGGAAGGGGCAAAGGAGGCGAGTGGTTCTGCATCGAAGTGAAGGTGACGACGTGCACGAGCGCGGACGCCACGCGAGAGGGGTGCATCCATGGCTAGGCGCAGCAGGCAGATTCGACTTCGGCGACGGCGTTGCGGGGGTGGTCGACGGGCGGGAGCATGCGACGAGCCGCCACCTGACCCGCGGACATTTCCTGTCCGCGCCGAGGGTAGCGACCCCACGTCCACCAGCCTTGAATCGGAGGACAAACAACGCAGCACACCTGAGGGCGACGCAAGCGTCGCCGACGAGGAACAGACGATGGGTGACCTCTTCCCGAAGCGACTGATCGAGACGGCCTCGGCCCCTTTCTACATCGACCTGCTGGAACCCTACGCGACGCACTGCAAGCTACGCGGCGTGCGACTCGAGGGCCCCGAGGTTGGCTCGTCGAGCTGGTACCGACACCTGGACGCGCTGTTCAACGCGCCGGACGCGGAGCGGCCCGAGTCGTTGGCCGAGGCGCTCGGGCGGATCGCGCAGCTCGCGAGCGAGGCTGGTCACGCGCGGATCCAGGAGGTGGTGCTCGAGCAGCAGACCCGCCTCGTCGATCCAGACGAGCGGCTGACCCCAACCGAGCTCTCGCTTCGCGCGTTCCTGCGGGCCCGGCGGGCCTTCGAGCTGGCATTCGCCCGACACCGCGCGAGCTTCACGCGGAGGTTTGTGGAGCTTACCCCACGACACCCCAGCCCTCTCGGCCCACGCATCACGCCCGAGCGCGTCGAGCAGCTGCGCCGCGCCGTCGCGGACTACTACTTCTCTCGCAATCACACCGCGTTCGCCGACGTCGACGTGCGCCGGAGCCCGGCCAGCATGGCAACCACGTTCATGCTGGTTCACGGCCGCGCGCCGCGCATCGTCGGGATCATCGACGAGGCGGAGCAGCGGCGCGCGCTGCGGCAGGTGCACGACAAGCAGGACATGGTCCACGTCTGCGACCGCACGGGTCGCCTCGGGGTCTCGGTCGGAAGCGTCGCGGAGGAGCGCGCGATCGTGGGGTTGTTCGGCGAGGCGTTCTTCGGCGACGTCGAGCACTACCAGGCGGTGCCGATCTACTCCGGCCAGCCCATCCTCGAGCAGGGTGTCGGCGCCCTCGATCCGACCGGAGTCGAAGGCATCGAGGCGGTGAAGTTGAAGCGGCTCTTGCTCCGTGCCGACGAGGCCGAGCTGCACCTCTTCGCCGACCAGGTCCAGGCGCTCTGGCATCAGGAGTGGTTCCAGCTGATGTTGAGCCGAGCGGAGGTCGCTGCGCTCCACCTGCAGGCGACGGTGTGCGTTGGCGGGCGGCGCTCGATCCGTAGCGTCACCGTGAGGCCCCCGAACCGCATCGAGCTCGACCGACGCGGTCCGAGCGAGCGGATCCTCCGCACCTTCCTCGAGCGACGCGGCTTTGCGCTTGACCTCGAGTGCAACGATGGGTGGACGCTCGTGGACGCCGCATGAGCCTGAAGCGGTTTCTTCGGATCGTGAGCCCGGCGGAGATCGGGCGGCATCAACGGCGGCTGCGCGAGGAGCTCGGCCCAGACCTGGTGACGCTCCTACTGCGGATCGGGCTCTTGCGCAGGGCAGGCCCCGCGGACCACTGGCCCTGCGGCAACACTGGCGGCGGCGGTGACGGCTGCCCTCGAGCCATCGTGCCGAGCGGCCGCGACGACGCGCCCTTGATCGCGGTGTGCGGCACGGGACAGGCCTGCGAGGACATCCTCCTCCAAGAGGAAGATCGAGAGCTCTTGGTGGCGCCCCTCATGCGACTGCACGAGGTGGTTGCCCGGCTCCTGCGCATCACCGAGCCACGGCGGATCGAGGTGACCCGGGGGGTGTTCTTGCTCGGCACTACTGACATCGGCGGGCCGACCCGGGAGGTGGTGTATGCCGACCTCGGAGCGGACGCCCTGCTCTTCCTGATTGGGCAGCGGCAGGCGGCTGGCACGCCGACGCTCCTTGTCGTGCCGACGGGCGCGCGGCTTGGATCGGCGCGGGCCACCGTCGTCAGCGGTTCGGTCCTCTTGCTGGTCCTCGACGAGGTGCTCCGGGTCGCCGACGGCAAGCTGCGCCTCGATCTGCCGGGGGTCGCCGTTGTGGTGGTCCCCGAGCCCGCCGTCGTCGCGGCGGCGCCGCTTCCGTTCGTCGCATACACCGAGCGGGGCGAGGTGCAGCTGTCGGCTGAGGAGTACGGCGCGCTCGTCGCCAGCGCCTCGTCCCACCTGGACCTGATGATCGACCTCGCCACGCCGGTTCAAGGAGGGCGGAGCGGGCGGTTTCGAGCGGGCATCCGGCGCGATGGCGTGTGGCACGAGGTGATGTTGGTGCCCGGTCACGCGCATCCTCTGGCCGAGCTGGCTGAGCGTCGCGGCAAGGATCTGATGCCACGGGAGCTCGACTGCAACGCTCACCGCGGCAGCGGCGAGGCGGCGGCGGTGCTGCAGCGCTTCCAGATCGCGCGTGCCCAGCTCGACGCGCCGCCGTGGCGCTGGTTCGCTACGGCACCCGGGACACGCGAGCGAGACCTCGCCTACGGCTTTCGACCACCTGTCGGCGCCACCTTCGCAGTCATTCGGCGTATCAGGGCCTGAGGGGACACCAGACAGCTCGGCCGGACCTGTTCCGAGCGACCCAGTCAAGTGGGCCCATGTTCCTGTGGCCGATCATGACGAGGTCTTCGGTGTCATCCGCCACGCGCATCTTCAAGCTCTCCACTTCGGAAGCCAGCGCCTCCGCCTCGGACTTGGTCCGCGCATACCCGATCATCACCCGCAATGGCGCGTAGCCCATCATGAGCTTCCAGAAGTCGTAGAGAAACGCCTCTCGACGGTGCGAGTTCTCGTGCTCGACGAGAACGTCGGGCAGCGAGTACGGCTCCCATTCCGGGTACATTGTGACGTCGAACAGGTACTCGCGACGCTCGTGAGGGAGGTCGCCGGGCACTGGCGAGCTCAGGGTTCTCGCGCAGACGCTCAGGCCGAGTGCTGTGGCAACGTCAACGAGGCGGTCGGTCATGTACCGCGTTGAGTTGGCCTCTGTCGACCAGTCGGTGGCGTCCGGCATCCTGTCCCTGATGGCCTTCAACAGGGCGGCGTGGAAGCCCTTGGCGGTCCTTCCTGTCTTCTTGGGCATGTCGGATGGTCCCACGAACCGAAAGTCAGAAGAAGCGAAGGAAAAGTCCACGAAAGTGAGGGGGGCGCATCCTGAGTCTTGTCGGCAACGACGCCCCGACGACCCCAAGGAGTCCCCCATGTCCAAGTCCACCCCCTCCTCAGTTGCCACCCTGAAGTCCCTCAGCCAGCCCGCGAACGACGCCGACCACGACGACGACTCGATCGTCCCCGCCGGCTCGAACGTGCTGCCGCCTGAGGCCAGCGCCGACGAGAAGGACGTCCACTGGCTGTTCAACTGGGCGGAGGGCGAGATGGGCGCCGCGCCGTCGGTGTCCATCCACCAGCAGTCGCTCGCGCGGGTCGGCGGCACGGCGGGTCCCACGCGGGACTACGAGCCCGGCGAAGCGGAGCGTGCGGCGGCCCGCCGCAACTCTCGCGTGCGGTCCATCCTCCTGATGCTCACGCCCACGCAGGTCAGCGTGCTCGCCCGCTGGTCGGCGGCGCCGTCGAGGATCCCCGGGGCCATCTTTGGGGCCTTCGGACGCCTCTCCGCGGTGACGGGTCTGACGGCCGGGTATCGAGAGATTGGCGGTGGCGAAGCGCTTCAGGAGGCGTGCGACCTCGTCGCAGCCAAGGTGAAGCACGACAAGGTGCAGAGCATCCGCCGGCACCTGGCCAAGGTGAAGGTGGAGGTGATCCACCGCCAGGCCGCGGTGCTCCTCGAGGAGGCCTGGGCGGCCTACGCGAAGGCGCGTGAGACCTACGACCTGCAGCACCAACCGCGGGTGCGCCGCGACCGCCTCGGAGAGGCGCTGGCGCTGCTCGGTGGGCAGCTCGCTGAGGGGTTGAGCGCGACGCGCGCGCAGGGGGCCCGCTGACCATGGCGATCGGGGCTGGGGCGGGGACCGGGGCTCCGGACGTCCGGGGCCCTTCGGCCGCGGGGCGTCTCTACAGCCCTGGGACCTTGGCCGAGGCGCTCGGCTGGGGCGTGGGCCGCACGCCCGAGCAGCGGATGCGTCGCTACCTGGCTCGGCGTGAGCGGATGCTGAACGTCTCGCTCCACGTCCGGGTGGGCACCGCGCTCCGCATCGTGCTGCCCCTGGTGAAGGAGCACTGCCCCGAGCTCTTCGACGCTCGGCGGGAGATGGAGGCCCTCCTGCGCGAGCGGCTCGAGCAGATCGAAGATCGCGTCGCCCAGTTGGGGCAGAACGACGACCGGATCGCGAGCACCCTGACGGCGCTGGGGACGCAGCTCGCGTCGGGTGTTCGGAAGGGGCCGCGCTGACGATCTTTCAGAAATGTTCTCGGCCCACGTTACATCCCGTTACATCCGGTAACAGGTTCCGCACAAGGGTGTAGAGACCGAAGAGAGGACGACGCGAGGCGCCGCCGAAGGCGGCTGGGCCCCTCCTCCGCTCACCCATCCACCGAACGACCCGGTCTCCCCGCAGGAGGCCACGGCGAGGCTTGTCCATGACTCTCTCCATCGTCAACACGCGCTACGAGCAGGTGCCCGTCGGTTCGGTGCGCCCGCACCCGAAGAACCCGCGCACTGGTGACCTCGACGCAATCTGCGAGAGCATCAAGGCCAACGGCTTCTTCGGAGCGCTCGTGGTGCAGCGATCGACGGGGTTCATCCTCGCGGGGAATCACCGCTTCCTCGCGGCGAAGAGGCTCGGGTTCACCGAGCTGCCTGCGGTGTTCGTCGAGGTGGACGACCGGACGGCCAAGCGGATCCTGCTCGCCGACAACCGGACCAGCGACCTCGCGGGGTACGACGATGAGGCGCTGGTCGAGATCCTCAGAGAACTGCAGGCGGACGGCGGCCTCTTCGGCACGGCGTTCGACGAGGCGGCGCTCGAGGAGCTGATCGCCGAAGCCAGCGCCAACGACGACGTCGACGCGGTGCTCGACGACGAGGACGAGGACGTCGCCGCGGTCGGCGACGACGCCGAGAGCGTGCCCGGCGAAGTGTACCGACTCGGACCCCACCGCCTGCTCTGCGGGGACGCGACCTCGGTGACCGACCTCGAAAAACTGCTCGAGGGGGAGCAGGTGGACCTGCTCTGGACCGACCCGCCCTACAACGTCAACTACCAGGGCGGGACCAAGGCCAAGCTGACGATCAAGAACGACTCCATGGACGACGCGAAGTTCAGGGAGTTCCTCGTGGAAGCGTTCTCGACGGCGTCGACGGTGATGAAGCCGGGCGCGGGGTTCTACATCGCCCACGCCGACAGCAACGGCCACCACTTCCGGGAAGCGGTGCGCACGGTGGGCTGGAAGCTCTCCCAGTGCCTCATCTGGGTGAAGGACGCCTTCGTGATGGGGCGCGCCGACTACCACTGGCGGCACGAGCCCATCCTCTACGGTTGGAAGGACGGCGCCGCACACCACGCGGTCAAGGACCGGTCGCAGGACACGGTCTGGGAGATCCCCCGGCCCCGGAAAAACGACGTGCATCCGACGATGAAGCCTGTGCCGCTCATCGAGCGCGCGCTCAAGAATTCGAGTCACCGCGGCGAGCGGGTCCTCGACCTGTTCGGAGGCAGCGGCTCGACCCTGATCGCCGCCGCGCGCACCGGCCGCATCGCCTACCTGGTCGAGCTCGACCCTCGCTACTGCGACGTCATCCGGCGCCGTTGGGAGCAGTTCTGCGCCCAACACCCTGAGCTCGCCGCGGCCTCGGCGGCCTGAGCCCCCCCAACACGGCCTTCACTGCTGGTCACCGACCGGCCCGGAGACGCATGTCCGCACTGAAGCTCACCCAGCAGGCCCACCACAAGATCGTCCTGGCCATCACCGCAGGGCTCTCGATGGCGAGCGCGGCGTCGTTCGCCCGGGTCGACCGGTCGACCTTCTTCCGCTGGCTCGAGAAGGGCAAGCGTGCGCGGCGCGGCCCCTACCGCGATCTGGTCCAAGCGATCGACAAGGCCCGCGCCGACCTCGAGGCGAGCCTCGTCGCCCGTCTGCTCCAGAAGGCCAAGGAGCAGCCCGAGCTGATCCTGCCGGTGCTCGAGCGGAAGTTCGCGGGAGAGTGGGGCCGCGCCGCGCCCCGCAAGCTCGCCGCCGAGGAGATCGGACCGACCAAGTCCACCGGTGGGCGCTTCGCCCTGCCGAAGATGGACAAGCTCACCGTCGTGGCCGCGCCCGTCGCGCCCGCTGCGCCGGAACCCGCGGCCACCTCGGGGCCGGAGGCGACGTCGTGACCAGGAAGAGCGACCACGTCGACTGGCAGCCAACCGACCGGCAGGCGGCCTTCCTGCGGAGCCCCGCCTACGAGGTGCTGTTTGGGGGCGCGGCGGGCGGCGGCAAGAGCGAGGCTCTGCTCGCGGGCGCGCTGCAGTTCGTCGAGTTTCCGAGTTTTCGTGGCCTCATCCTCCGGCGCACGTTCGCCGACCTCGAGCGATCGCTCATCGACCGTGCTCGCGGCATGTTCCGGCTCTTCTGCCCCGAGGCCGACTACAACGAGACCAAGAAGGTCTGGCGCTTCCCGTCAGGGGCGCAGATCTACTTCGGCCACCTCGAGCACGAGAAGGACAAGTACGCCTACCAGAGCGCGGAGTTCTCCTACATCGCGTTCGACGAGCTCACGCACTTCACCGAGACCCAGTACACGTACATGCTCTCTCGCGCGCGGTCCTCGAAGGGCCTCGGCGTCTACGTGCGCGCTGCCACCAACCCCGGCGGAGAAGGCCACGCCTGGGTCATGCGTCGCTGGGCCCCCTGGCTCGATCCGACGAGCCCCGTGCGCGCAGGCGCCCAGCAGATCCTCGGCTACTCCCACGGCCAGGACGACACTGAGCACTTCCACGACCACGTGACGGAGCACGGCCTCTCGCGAGTGTTCATCCCGGCACGTGTCCAGGACAACCCCTACCTCCACCTCAACGATCCGGGCTACGTCGAGCGCCTCCGCGGACTCGATCCGGTCACCCGTGCCCAGCTGCTCGATGGCGACTGGCTCGCGGTGGTCGCCGAAGGCGCGCTCTTCAAGCCGCACTGGTTCAAGATTGTCGATGCCGTCCCGCGGGGCCCCGACGTCGTCGGCTGGGTCCGCTACTGGGACCGCGCCTCCACCGCGGAAGAGGACGCGACCAAGCACGGCCGTGACGCCGACTACACCGTGGGCGTCCGGATGCTCCGCACCCGCGACGGCCTCTTCTGGGTCGACGATGTCGTGCGCTTCCGCGGTCGCCCCGCCGAGGTCATGGGCAGGATCCTCCAGACCGCGCAGCTCGACGGGCGTGCGGTCCAAGTCGGCATCGAGCAGGACCCGGGCTCGTCCGGGGCCTTCGAGGCCGATGCGTACATCAAGGCGCTCGCCGGCTTCTCCGCGCTCAAGCGCCGACCGACCGGCGACAAGATCACGCGCGCCAAGCCTGCCTCCGCGCAGGTCGAGGCCGGGAACGTCCGGCTGCTCCGCGCCACCTGGAACCGGGCCTTCCTGAACGAGCTCGAGGCCTTTCCCGATGGGCCGCACGACGACCAGGTCGACGCCTTCTCGGGGGCCTTCACGATGCTCGCCCACCCGCTCCCGAGCCTTCGAGAGAGCATCGAGCGGTGGCAGAGCCGCATGCCCAAGGCCCGCTGGGCCGGGGTCGGCCTCTCCCCCAAGCAGCGCGAAAGCCTCGCCCGCCTCAACGGCGCCGGCGCCGGCGCCGGCGAGCCCATCTACGCACCCGACGATCCGGTCCTCCAGCGCCACCGGCGGTGACCCGTGCCTCCTCCCTCCACCCTGTCGAGCGGCCCGGCCCCTCGGCCGAGCCTCCACGCGTACGCGCCGCTCCAGACGGTCGCGCTCAAGACGCAGTGGTCAAAAGA
>CAZUZY010000386.1:0-8302 GCA_964624885.1 uncultured Polyangiales bacterium
ACGGGCGGTGGCGGGGGTGGCGGCGCGGGCGGCAGCTCGATCGGTCTCCTCGCCGTGGGCGCCAAGCCGAAGCGCACCGGCGGCACCACCACGCTCGGGACCGCGGGCGTCGCGGGCAACGGCGGCATGGGCGTGACCCGCGCCGGCAAGGGCGACGAGGGGGTCGCGGTCGAGCAGCAGGGCCCGTGAAGCGTCACGGCGAAGCGTTTCAGTAGAGGAACCACACGAGGCCACGCTCCTTGGCGCCCTCGACCCACTCACGCAGCTCGGCGAGCGCGAAGGTGAGCGCCTCGTCCTTGCGCGGGAGCTTCTGCAGCGCGTGGAGGGCGACGCGCAAGCCGTCGACGCCCGCGGGCGTGAGCGAGCCGCACGCGGGGTAGGCGTCGGCCTTGCTGGTCTTCGGGATCGGCATCGGCAGAACCCCCTTGGCGAGCAGCTTGGCCCACCGCGGTTGCTTCGCCGTCCGCAGCAGCGGCTCGAGATCGTGCTCGACGCGGTACGAGAGGTCTCCGTGGGCCACCTGGGTGCCGAGCGTGAGACACAGGAGCTCGAGCGCGTAGACGTACTGGAAGCCGTGCCGCTTGGCCTTGCAATGCCCGTCGACGATCTCCTCCAGCGCGATGCGCAGGGAGGGCGCGCCGGCCGCGATGCGCTCGCCGAACCACTCGTCGGCGTGGCGAATCCTCTCGCCGGCGCGCCGGATCACCCGGTCGACCAGGGCAGGATCCTTGCCGCCGAAGACGGCCGAGAGCGCCGCGAGGTCGATGGCATAGGCAGCGAAGCCAGCGCCCATGACTCAGGGGGCCGCGAGGCGTCGCAGCGCGTCCATGAGCTCGGGCCCCCGGACCGGGCGCAGGACGGTCTCGTAGGTCTCGACGCGCGCCGCCTCGAGGATGGCCTCGGCGTCGACGCCGAGCGCGAGGATCGCGAGGACGTGCAGCCGGGGGTTGCGGACGACGAGCCCCTGGAGCAGCTGCTCGACGTCGCGCGCGGCGAGATCGACGAGCGCCACCGAGGGCAAGGCCTCGACGATGGTGGCGATGTCGGTGAAGCTCTCGATCACGGTGACGTCGCAGCCGCCGGCGACCAGGTGTCGCGCGAGGCTCGCGCGCGCGAACCGGTCGCTGTGCACGAGGAGCATGCGCAGACGCTCGCGGTTGCTGCTGCGCGGCTCGGTGCCGGAGGCCGGAAGGCCACGGTTCGAGTGGCTCCCAGTGGGCTGCGCGCTGAGCGCAGGGTTCGAGGCGCGGACGCGCCGCGCGGAGTCGAAGCCGAGCTCACGCTCCGCGAAGGACACGTCGCCCACCGGCTCCACGCCGCTCGCCGGTCGCGCCCACACCGCCTTGGTCAGGGCCTCGAGGAACTCGGCGACGGCGCGCGGGCCGAGCTCGGCGGTCAGCGCACCGAGCAGGTGTGCCCGCGCGAAGTCGAGGATCCCGTCGGGGTCGGTCGGCAGGGAGGCACGACGCGCCGTGCGGAGCGCGGCCTGCAGGAAGATGCGCGACCCGGGATCGCCCCCGAACGCCGCCTCGAGGGTCTCGAGGAGCGCGGCTTGGGCCCCGTTCGGGGTGGACTGTGGCTTGGCAGCGGCGATGAGGTCCTCCCGAGAACGTCGTGCGCCGCGGCAGGTGCGGGCGAGGTCCTGCTTAGATACGCCGCCCGCGACCGCGCGTCAGGGGGCCCCGAACAGAAACCCGTCGCCCACTTCTCCCCCAGGATCACGGGTGATTCGCGCTCGCGCTGCGTTCGGTGACGATACGGCGTAGCCGGGATGGGCCCGCGCCGGACGGGGCTACGAGCCGAGCACGGCCGCGTGGTGGCGCAGGTGGTCTTCGACGAACGTGGCGATGAAGAAATACGAGTGGTCGTACCCCTCGTGGCGCCGGATCTCGTGCGGCTGATCGGCCGCGCGGCAGGCCTGCTCGAGCCGCTCCGGTCGGAGCTGCTCCGCGAGGAACTTGTCGCTGGTGCCCTGGTCGACCAGCACCTTGCCGGGAAACCGGCGGCCGCTCTCCACGAGGGCGGTCGCGTCCCACGCGCGCCACGCGGCGCGATCCTCGCCGAGGTAGCCGGCGAACGCCTTCTGTCCCCAGGGACACTCGCTCGGCGCGGCGATCGGCGCGAACGCCGACACGGAGCGGAACCGCGTGGGTGCGCGCAGCGCCGCGACCAGCGCGCCGTGCCCACCCATCGAGTGCCCGAACACCCCGGCGCGCGCCGGATCGACCGGGAAGCTCTCCGCGACGAGCGCGGGCAGCTCCTCGGTCACGTGGGTGAACATGCGGTAGGCGGCGGCCCAGGGCGTGGCCGTCGCGTCGAGGTAGAAGCCCGCGGCGACGCCGAAGTCCCACGCCGCGTCGTCGCCGGGGAAGCGCGCCGCGCGTGGGCTCGTGTCGGGTGTGACCAGCACGAGCCCGAGCTCCGCCGCGACGCGCTGTGCGCCCGCCTTCTGCACGAAGGTCTCCTCGGTGCACGTGAGGCCGGCGAGGTAGTACAGCACCGCTGCGCGCTTCGCCCCCGCGGGGACGAACACGCCGAAGCGCATCGGGCCCGCGCACGCCACCGAGTCGTGCTCGTAGAGCCCCTGCACCCCGCCGAAGCAGCGCTGCTCCGAGCGCACGCGCAGCGCCATCAGTAGACCACCACCGAGCGGATCGACTTGCCCTCGTGCATCAGCGAGAGGCCCTCGTTGATGCGATCGAGCGGCAAGGTGTGGGTGATGAGGGTGTCGATGTCGATCTTCTTCTCCATGTACCAGTCGACGATCTTGGGCACGTCGGTGCGGCCGCGCGCGCCGCCGAACGCGCTGCCCTTCCACACCCGCCCGGTGACCAGCTGGAACGGGCGCGTCGCGATCTCCTGACCGGCGCCGGCCACACCGATGACCACGCTCGTGCCCCACCCGCGGTGACAGCACTCGAGCGCCTGGCGCATGAGCTTCACGTTGCCGACGCACTCGAAGCTGTAGTCAGCGCCGCCCTTGGTGAGCTCGACCAGGTGGGCGACCAGATCGCCCTGCACCTCGTTGGGGTTCACGAAGTGGGTCATGCCGAACTGGCGGCCGAGGGCCTCCCGCGCGGGGTTCACGTCGACGCCGATGATCATGTCGGCGCCGACCATGCGGGCGCCCTGCACCACGTTGAGGCCGATGCCGCCCAGGCCGAACACGACGACGTTGGCCCCCGCCTCCACCTTGGCCGTGTAGATCACCGCGCCGATGCCGGTGGTGACGCCGCAGCCGATGTAACAGACCTTGTCGAACGGCGCGTCGGGCCGGATCTTGGCGAGCGCGATCTCGGGCAGCACGGTGTAGTTCGCGAACGTGGAGCACCCCATGTAGTGGTGCACCTTCTGGCCATCGATCGAGAAGCGGCTCGTGCCGTCGGGCATGAGGCCCTTGCCCTGCGTGGCGCGGATGGCGGTGCAGAGGTTGGTCTTGCGGCTCAGGCACGACTTGCAGCCGCGACACTCGGGCGTGTAGAGCGGGATCACGTGGTCGCCCTTCGCGAGGGTCGTGACGCCCGCGCCCACGTCGACGACGACGCCCGCGCCCTCGTGCCCGAGGATCGCCGGGAACAGGCCCTCGGGGTCGGCCCCCGAGAGGGTGAAGTCGTCGGTGTGGCAGATGCCGGTGGCCTTGAGCTCGACGAGGACCTCGCCCGCCTTGGGGCCCTCGAGGTCGACGGTCTCGATGGTGAGGGGAGAGCCAGCCTTGTGTGCGACAGCAGCGCGTACCTTCATGGGGGCAGCATACCCGAGGACGTGCCGCCGACAGCGCCTCGTGGCTTCTCGGGAATGGGCTCCGGCGCTAGGGGTTCTGTCTCCCATGACCAGGCGCCTCCGTCGTGGGCTCGTCGCCCTCGGACTGACCGTGATGGTCACCTCCGCCCTCGGGAGCTGCGCGCTGCGCACGCTGACGGTCGCCGGCGCGCCCGCGATCGCGCCCCGCGCCGTGCTCCCGGAGATCGACCCCGCGCGGCTGCGCGCCGACGTCGACAAGCTCTCGCTCGGCTTCCCGAACCGCAGCTACGGCGCGCCGGAGGTGCTCGACGCGGCGGCGGTGTGGATCGGCGACGCACTCCGCGCGATGGGGGCGAAGCCAGCGGACCAGCCCTTCACGGTCGACAAGGTCACCTACCGCAACGTGCTCGCGCACTTCGGGCCCGAGACCGGCCCCCGCGTCGTGGTCGGCGCGCACTACGACGCGGCCGAGGGCTTCCCGGCGGCCGACGACAACGCGAGCGGCGTGGCGGCGCTGCTCGCGCTCTCCCGCGTGTGGGCGGTGCGGCCGCCGAGCGCGCGCGTCGACGTGGTGTTCTGGTCGCTCGAGGAGCCGCCGAGCTACGCGACCGACGCGATGGGGAGCGTGCACCACGCCCGCCTGCTCGCCGCCGAGGGCGTGCCGATCCGCGCGGTGCTCTCGCTCGAGACGCTGGGCACCTACGACGACACGCCGGGGAGCCAGCACTTCCCCGCGCCGGGCCTCGGCCTGCTCTACCCCGATCGCGGAGACTTCGTGGCGGTGGTCGGTGATACCGGCTGTGGTCCGCTGCTCGCCGAGGTGAAGGGCGCGATGCGCGGCGCCGCCACGATCCCCGTCCACGCGATGGCCGGCCCCGCGTGGGTGCCGGGGATCGACTGGTCGGATCACCGCAGCTACCGGCCGTTCGGCGTGCCGGCGGTGATGATCACGGACACCGCGCCGTTCCGGAACCCGCGCTACCACACCGCGGACGACCGGCCGGATCGCCTCGACTACGTGCGCCTCGCCAAGGCGACGCAGGCGGTGTGGGCTGCGGTCGACCACCTCGCCCGCTAGCGCGGGTGCAGGACGGTCTCCTCGACGAGCGGCTGGCCCTGCTCGACGCCCTCGACGCGGGTGACGAGGTCGGCGCCGACCTTGCGGTAGGTGATGACCCGCGGAAAGTCGTGCAGCGGGTTCTCGAAGCGCGCCTCGTTCGCGCTCGCGGTCACCAGGCGGAACTCGGTGGCGGGCCCGCCGCGCGGCTGCGCGACGTAGAACACGCCGTCGGCGCGGCGCTCCACGCGGAGGAACTCGAAGAAGGTGGTCTTGCCGCCCGCGACGGTGCGGCCGACGCCGAGGAGCGTGCCGCCGCAGGGCGCGGACCACTGCTCCTCGACGAGCCCGGCCTTGGTGTCGGCGCGGTAGGTGCCGGTGAAGAAGGCCACCTGCTCGAGGCCGACGGCCGAGCACTCGGCGGGGGCGGTGCGCGGCGACGGGGACGGCGCGCAGCCGACCAGGAGCGCAACGAGGACGAGCCGTTCCACGAGCCGGCGATACGCGTGCGCGCGCGCGCCATCAACCCTCGCGGCGTCGCTTGGGTGCGGCGCGCGTGGGACGCGGCAGTGCGAGCCCGCCGGCGAGGAGCGTCTGGCGCAGCTCCTCGGTGAGCTCCGTCTCGAGGCGCGCGCGGTGGTCGAGCAGCTCCCAGGCGAGTCCTTGCTCGGTCTCCACGGAGGGGATCGCGAGCGCCTCGGCCGCCGCGATGCGCTCCTTCGGGGCGGGGTGGCTCGCGAACTCCTCCGTCTCTTCCGCGAGGACCTGGCCGAGCCGTGCCTCGACGAGCTCGGGGTCGACCGTCACCGCGCGGGTCGCCGCGTACAGGTTGGGCACGGGCTCGTCCTCGCGCAGCGCACGCTCGACCACGACATCGAGCGCCATGCCGAAGGCGATCTTCTGCCGGAGGAAGTGACGGAAGCCGTCCACGAATGCGCGCGTGCCATAGGCGTGCAGGGCCGAGCGATCGGCCAGGACCTCCTGCAAGCGAGACGCGCCCTGGGTGATCCGGACGAAGGTCCGACAGTACCACTGGAGGAACAGCCACGCCGGGTTGACGTTCGTGGCCACGCCGCTGTGGACGAGGCCCTCGACGAGCTCCCGGATGGTGACCCGGACCCCGAGCGCCAGGTGTCCTCCCGCGGTGTCCTCGTGCGCGAAGTGTCCGAGCTCGTGGGCGAGGAGCGCATCGAACGACGCTGCCGACAGTCCGTCGAGCAGGCCGACGCCCAGCAGCAGCACCCGCCGCGATCGGCCGAACAACAGCGCGAGTCGGCCACCCGTCTCGGTGACCGCCAGCTCGACCCCACCCACGAGCCGGACCTCGTCGGGGCCGCGCGTCTCGAGGCGTCGCGCGACGTCCTGCAGCCGCGCCGCGAAGCGCGGGTGGTCGGCGAGCACGAGCGGTACCCCTGGCAGGGACGGGTCGCGGCTTGCGAACAGGGCGTGGAGCATCGCGAAGACGGTGAACAGGCCACCCACGCCGAGCAGCGCGAGGTATCGGAAGGGGCCTACGTGGAGGTACACGAAGCCTGCCCACAGCGCGGCGATGACGCCGAAGGTCACCACCACGACGAGCGGCAGGCTCAGGTAGAAGAGGAGGCTCGCGAGCCACACGATCGCGCGATAGAGGGTGCGGTTGCGCACGTCCGTGCCGCTGGAGACCGCGCCGGGCTCGCGGGCCATCGCGGCGAGCGCCGCGCGGTTGAGCGCGTTGCCGACGACGATCACGACGGCGTAAGCGAGGACGACAGCCGCCGCGAATCGCGGCAGGAACCACACCGGGCCTTGCCACCACGGCGGCGGCGGCGGCAGCTCGGGATCCATGCGCGGGAGAATGCCCGTGGACCCACGGTGTGCCAACCACGGTCGTGCTCGCGCCGCGCCTCCGACGTGTCGCTCAGCGAATCACCGTCGGGCACCCGTAGAGGATGGTGCACGCGCCGTCGATCGCGCCCTTCGCCGCGTCGCAGGCCGGCCCGTAGAGGACGATCTGGTTGCCGTCGTCCGAGTAGTCCCACCCGTCCTTGCGCGTGGGGTCGCGCGCGATGTCCGAGTCCTTGCCCCCCGACGTCAGCCGCACGTTCACCTTCGTCGGGTCGAACGAGCCGTCCTTCTTCGGGATGTCGTAGGTGCACGAGAGCGCCGCGCCGCCGATGGATGCAAGGGTGGCGCTGAGGGCCGCGCCGAAGTCGGCCGCCGTCGTCATGTCGTAGTGGCAGTAGGTGGGCCCCGTGTCCGAGCACCCCGCCGGCGCCGTGCCGCCCGCCTTGGCGAGGCGCGAGAGGATCGCGCGGTAGCCCTGCGAGCCGGGCACCCCGATGACGAACGTGCGGATGCCCGCCTTGGCCGCCGCGGCGACCTTGGCGATGACCGCGTCGGCGTCGGCGGCGAGCGCGGCCGAGTTGCACGAGATGTCACACCCCGTGCAGAACGTGGCGTTGCCGTCGGTGGCGAGCACGAGGAACTTGTTGCCGGTGACGCTCAGCTTCTCGAGGTTGGCGAGGGCGACCCCGATCGCGTCGTGGGTCGGCGTGCCGCCCTCGGGGGTGCGCGCGTCGAGGGCGCCGCCGACGGCCGCGCGGGTCTTGGCGAGCGGACCCACGTCCACGTCGGGGAGCTGCGGCACGCACCCGGTCGGCGCTCCGCTGAACGTGCCCTTGCCGGTCGGGTAGTGCATGAGCCCCACCGAGTTCGCGTCGGGGAGCTTGGCGAGGGCCTCCTTGAGCTTGGTCTTGAACACGCTCCAGCGGGACGAAGCGCTCGCGGCACAGGTGGCCGAGGAGGTGTCGGTCGCCGGGCAGTTCATGCTGCCGCTGACGTCGAGCTGGAACAGCAGGTTGGCCGGCTTGGCCGTGGCGCCGGTCTTCGAGCTCAGGCAGGCGGCGTCCGGGTCGAGCGCGGAATCGGCGCCGAGCCCGCCGTCGCCGGCATCGAGTCCGGCCCCGACGTCGGGCGAGAATCCCGCGTCGAGCGCGCTCCCGCCGTCGGCCTCGTCGGCCTTGTCGCTGGCCGCCGAGCAGCCCACCAAACAGAGCCCGACGATCGACAGGAGCTTCTTCATGGCCTGACCTTCCGTGGAAGTGGGTGACCATGCGCATCATTGCGACACTCGGGTAACAATCGAGTAACTTCGTCGGGCCATCAGCCTTCGCCGAGGGATTTCAGCTCGAGCGCGTTCGTGAAGACGTAGGCGAGCTCTCCGCGCACGTGGGCGACCGCGAGGGCCTCGGCGAAGGGACCGAGCAGGGCCCGCAGGCGTGACACCGCCATCTTGAGCGCAGCGCGGGTGGACGGGGACTCTCGCTGCTGCCAGACGGTCCGGATCAGCGCGGACGCGGGCTGGGGCTCACCGGCGTGGTCCGCGAGCGCACGCAGGAGCGGCGCGAGCACCCGCCGGCGCGCGAGCGAGACGGAGACCCCGTCCGGCCGGACCAGCACGGCGTGGTGCTCGTCGAGCACGAGCGTGCCGGGCAGCGCACGGAGCAGGCGCGCGCGCGTCGC
>CAZUZY010000387.1:0-8299 GCA_964624885.1 uncultured Polyangiales bacterium
GTGCAGGCCTCGGCCGGCGCGAGCGGCGCGCAGGCGCCGGCGATCTTCGCGGCGCTCGGGAAGCGCATCGCCGAGAGCCCGGCGCTCGCCAAGGAGATCGGCGCGGTGGTGCAGTTCGAGATCAAGGACCCGGCCGCGGCCTGGGTGCTCGACGCGTCGGGCGTGAAGGAGGGCAAGGCCGACGCCGCGCTCACCCTGGTCATGACCGACGAGGACCTGGCCGCGCTGGCCAAGGGCGAGGAGTCGCTCCAGAGCCTCTACCAGCACGGGAAGATCCGGGCGAACGGCGACGTGCTCGTGGCACACCGCCTCGGCCTGCTGAAGAAGCTGATCTAGGCCTCTTCGGCAGCGGTTTTCGGGCTCGGCTCCGCGATGACGCGGGGCCGAGTTCCTTTTTGCGTCCGACCCAACGTGGCACAAGAAACGCGGGCCCGCGCTTTGCAGTCCGCCGGGCCATGCGTTCTCTCCTCGCTCTCGTCCTCGGGTTCTCGGCGGTGGCGTGCGGTGGTCAGGTGTCGACGGGCACGGAGTCCGACTCCGGCCCCCTCGCCCTCTGCTCGGAGGCCGTCGGCCCCCTGAAGATCGCGGTCACGCAGCGCGGGGTGCTCGCCTCCGCCAACACCGAGTTCGACGCGATGGTCACGTCGGTCGAGACGAACCGCCTCGTGCTCGACACCTGCTCTCCCGCAGCCGACTGCATGCCGAGCGAGGCCCACGTGGACGTCGGCGGAGCGCGCGTGGATCTCCGGACGATCCCCAAGGGGGCCTACGTGCACGTCACCTTCGAGACGCAGCCGACGGGCTGGGGTGGGCCGAGCACACGGGTCGTCGTGCAGAGCAAGTTCGAGTGGGCCGGCGACAAGAACCCGGCGGCCACCGGCGACGCCGTGCTCGTCGCGGCGAGCGACGGCTTCGACGGCGCCCCGTCGGTCGCGTTCCCTTTCACCCTCGGGCGCACCAAGCTCTCGTGCCCCGCGACGGGCGATTCGTGCCGCTACTATGCGCGCTACGCGTACGAGTTCTCGACCGGCGCCCACCGCATCGCGAAGACGCTCGTGCCGATGGGCCAGACCGAGGCCGTCGACGTCGCTGGCACCGGCGGCGGCGCGTACATGCTGAACCTCACCAACCTGCGCTCGTACGAGAGCAAGTGCACCGACGACTACTGGAACTGGAGCTGGATCGCGGTCTACACGCCGAAGGGCGTCTGACGAGCTAGCGCACCCACGTGTCGTCGTTGGGCTGCGAACCGTGGAGCGCGAGGCTCGCCACGGGGAGGCCGCCGTCGACCAGGCCGAGCGCGCGACCGACGTCGACGTGGCGTTCGGCCGGCTGACCGGTCTTCCACCACGGCGCCGGCAAGGAGTGCGGCCACTGGCAGTAGAGCTGGTGGTCGAACTGCGCCTCCTCGTGGGCGATGCCGTCGTGCACGTGGACGGTCGGGAAGAACAGGGCGTCGGGGTCGCGGCGGGGGAACGTGAACGCCATCGGGTGCACCTTCTCGCGGCCCTCTCCGCCGCGGAGCTGGAACACCGCGAACCCGTAGTCGCCGTAGGCGGGGAAGGCCTCGACCAGCGAGGGGGGCAGCTGGAACCGCGGATCGAGCCGCACGAAATCGGCGGGGGAAGGCACGAACGAGGCCTCGAAGGCCCCGACTTGCTTGACCTCGAGCAAGGAGAGGACCTGCGGCGCCCCCGCGAAGCTCCGGGCCGCCGGGAGCGGGAAGCCCTTCTGCAGGTCCTCGAACAGCTCGGGGTACTCCGAGAGATCGACGAACGAGACGTCGTCCTCGGCCGAGCCAGGTGGGGTGGGCAGGGGCAGGATCATGGCCACGTCGGCCGCCGCCTCGAACTCCATCGCGTAGACCAGCGCCTGCCGGCCGTGGCCGAGGCCCCGGGCGAAGATGCGCGTCTGGGCCACGTGGACCGGACCGGAGAAGCAGCACATGCCTCCATGGTGCCACAGGAAAGAAGACCGGGGCGGCGGAGTCGGGTAGCTTTGTGGGCCCCGACCCATGTGGATCTATCTCGTCGCCGTACTCTTGATCGCCGGCATCTGGGTCGGCGGCTACTTCCTCGGCATCAACGCGACCATCCAGCTCGTCGCGAGCGTGGGGGTCGTCGCCCTGGTCATCCTGGTGCTGCTGTTCCGCCGCTGGCGGGCGCAGCGCGCCGCCCTCGCCATCGAGCGGGAGCTGCTCAAGCAGGCCGAGAAGCAGGCCCAGCAGTCCCGGCCCGATCGGCGCGCCGAGATCCAGGCGCTGCAGACCCAGTTCCAGCAGGGCATCTCCTCGCTCAAGACCGCCAAGGGCAGCGGCGCCTCCGCGCTCTACTCGCTGCCCTGGTACATGATCATCGGCCCGCCCGGCGCCGGGAAGACCACCGCGCTCAAGGCCTCGGGCCTCAACTTCCCCGCGCTCGACCCGCGCGGCGGCGGGTTCAAGGGCGTCGGCGGCACGCGCAACTGCGACTGGTGGTTCACCAACGAGGCCATCCTCCTCGACACCGCGGGCCGCTACGCGACCGAGCGCGACGACCACGACGAGTGGCTCGCGTTCCTCGACATGCTCAAGCGGTTCCGGCCCGACAAGCCGATCAACGGCGTGCTGGTCGCGCTCTCGGTGACCGACCTCGCCAACGCCAACGACGAGCAGATCGACACCTACGCCAAGAAGCTCCGCGCGCGCATCGACGAGGTGATGACCCGCCTCGAGATGGTCATCCCGGTGTACGTCGTGTTCACCAAGGCCGACCTCGTGTCCGGCTTCGTCGAGTTCTGGTCCGACCTGCGCAAGAGCGAGCGCGGTCAGATTTGGGGCGCCACGTTCTCGCTGAACAACCCGCCCGAAGACGCGGCCAAGGCCGCCGAGGCCGAGATCGAGGCGCTCATCAAGGGCCTGCACGCGCGCGCGATCAAGCGCGTCGGCACCGAGCGCCAGACCGATCAGCGCCAGCCGATCTACCGGTTCCCGCTCGAGCTCGCGACCCTGCGCACCCACATGGTGGAGCTCATCGGCGCGCTGTTCCAGAAGAACAACTACCAGGAGACCCCGATCTTCCGCGGGATCTACTTCACGAGTGGCACCCAGGAGGGGCGCCCGATGGACCGCGTGCTCGGCAGCATGGCGCAGGCCTTCGGGTTCCAGCCCGCCGCCGCCGCCGAGGTGGTGCGCCCGCGCGAGACCGAGCAGAAGAGCTACTTCGTCACCGAGCTGTTCACCAAGGTGGTGTTCCCCGACCAGAACGTCGCCGCCCGCACGGTGCGCGAGGTGAAGCGGCGGCGCCTGCGCCAGCTCGTGTACGCCGCGGTCGCCCTCGGCATCGCGGCGGTCCTCGTCGTGCCGTCCTCGTGCACGTTCGCGCGCAACCTCTCGCTGGTCGACGACACCGTGTCCATCAGCAAGGACGCGGCCAAGCTCAAGTGGGGCGACCCGGGCTCGCCGAGCGAGAAGATCAAGCGCCTCGAGCCGCTGCGCCTGCACCTGCTCAAGCTCCGCGAGTTCCACGACAAGGGCCCGGACGTCACGCTCCGGTGGGGCATGTACACCGGCGACCGGCTCTACCCGTCCGCGCGATCGGTCTACGCCGCGCAGATGCAGGTCGGCTTCAGCGACCCGGCCCGCGAGGTCATCGAGGGTCGCCTGCGGTCGATCGAGGGCGGTGCCACCACCAAGGGCGAGGCCTACAACCGCGCCTACGACGACATCAAGCTCTACCTCATGGTCACCGACATGGGGAAGGACCACCTCGACGTGGCGTGGGCCGCGGGGCGCCTGGTTCGCCTGTGGATCGCGGGCTTCAAGGTGGCCCCGACGCAGGAGCTCGAGGCCGAGCTCCGGCCCCACGTCGAGCTGTGGCTCGACATGCTCAAGAAGGGCGAGGTGTCGGCGTGGAAGGCCGACCGCACGCTCGTCACCACCGCCCGCAAGCGGATGCTCAAGGTGCCGCGGCTCGATCGTGACTACGAGGCGCTGGTCCGCGACGCCTCGTACGAGATCGCGCCGGTGAAGTTCTCCTCGATCTTCTACGGGACCATCGCGCCCTACGTCACCAGCACGCTGCACCCGTCCGTGGACGGCGCGTACACGCGGTACGGGTGGGCCAAGGTCAAGGAGCAGCTCGAGAAGAAGAAGAGCAAGCTCGACGCCGAGCAGTGGGTGCTCGACGAGGACGAGAAGAGCAAGGACGGCGACAGCGAGAAGCACCTCGAGGCGCTCCGCCAGCGCTACTACGACCGCTACATCGAGGCCTGGAAGGACTTCCTCTCCAGCATCACGATCGTGCCCCCCAAGGGCCCCGAGGACGCGCTGACCATGTTCGAGGCGCTCTGCGAGCCCGAGTACCCGTACCTGCGTCTGATCCGCACGGTCGACGAGAACATCAACTTCGACACCGAGCCCAACGCGGCCCAGAAGAAGGCCGGCGCGCTCGGCGACAAGGTGAGCAAGGGGATCAAGGACAAGGTCGGCGCCACGATCGGTGACGCGGGCGCGGCCGCCCTGCCCTCCATCCCCAAGACCGCCAAGAACCCCGTCGAGAAGGAGTTCGCGCGGTTCAACGCGTTCGGCGCCGAGCCGCCGCCCACCGAGGGCGACAACCCCCCGCCCACGCCGCTCAAGCAGTACATCAACTCGCTCGGCAAGCTGGTCGGGCACCTCACCGATCTGCGCGACTCGAAGATGAAGATGGATCGCAAGATCCTCGAGCTCGATCGCAAGGAGGCCGAGGTCATCGCCAAGAAGCTGCTCGGTCAGGCGGGGCTCGATCCGGGCCTCGATCTGCTGCGGCCGCTGCTGCTGCGTCCGCTCGACTTCCCGACCGGAGCGCCCATCGAGGCGCCCGGTGCCCCTGGTGCGCCCGGCGCGCCGAAGCCCTAGCTCCCGCGCAGGGTCTTCTTGGTCCGCGTCGCCACGGCGCGGACCACGCGGTCGTAGGAGTCCGGCAGCAGCCGCGCCAGTCGGTCGATGATCTTCGCGTCGAGCCCGACGAGCGCGCGGGGGGCGCCCGCCTGCATCGCGGCCACGATCTCGGCCGCGGCCTCCTCGGGCGAGCTCCGCGCGACCTTCTCGAAGTCGCGGGCGGCCGCCTCCGCCGTGAGCGGCTGGCCCTGATCGTCCTCGAGCACGCGGCCACGGCGCGCGATGTTGGTGCGCACGCCGCCCGGGTGCACGCAGGTGACCCGCACGGCCGTGTCGGCGAGCTCCTGGCGGAGCGCCTCGGTGAACCCGCGCACCGCGAACTTCGAGGCGTTGTAGGCGCCCTGCGACGGCACCGCGATGAGGCCGAACACGCTCGAGAGGTTGACCACGTGGCCCTCCTCGGCGCGGAGCAAGTGCGGCAAGAACGCCTGGGTCCCGTGCACGACGCCCCAGAAGTTGATGCCCATGAGCCACTCGAAGTCGGCGATGGGGGTGTTGGCCAGCGTGGCCGAGAGGGCCACCCCGGCGTTGTTGACGATGGCGTGCACGCGTCCGTGCTCCCGCGCGACCTCCTCGGCCCAGGCGAACACCGCGGCGCGATCCGCGACGTCGAGGCGGCGGGTGGTGACGCGTGGACCGGAAGCGAGGCGCGCGGTCTCGGCGAGCCCCACCTCGTCGAGGTCGGACAGCGCGAGAGAGGCCCCCCGCCGCGCGAGGTCGATGGCGAGCGCACGACCGATGCCCGACGCCGCGCCGGTGATGGCGACGACGCGATCCTGGAACTGACGCATGCCGCGATGGTCACCCGGCGGGTCGGCCCCGCGCAAGCCAGCGCGAAACACGGCCGCAGGCGGAAAACCCGGCCGCAGGCCGGAAAGGGACCCGAGCGAAACAGTTTCGCTCGGGACGCGCCCCCATGCGCGCGAAACCCGGCCGCAGGCCGGACAGGCTCAGTTCCCGCCGACCTTGGGCTTCTTGGTCGGCGTGTTCTGCGGAGGCGGAGGCGGCGGGGGCGTGTCGGCGCCACCGAGCTTGGGCTTCGGCGCCGGATCGGGGGTGCCGTTGCCGCCACCGACGACGGGCTTCTTCGGGCCGTCGCCGCCACCGATGACCGGCTTCGGGGGTGCAGTGCCCACCGGCGTGGGATCGGCGCCGCCGATCTTCGGCTTGGGACCGGTGCCGACCGGCTCCGGGGTGCCCTCGGCGCCGCCGATCTTCGGCTTCGGCCCTGTGGGCCCGGTGCCGGGGCCGGTGCCGATCGGCTCGGCGAGCCCGTCGGCGCCGCCGATCTTCGGCTTGGTGACCTTGGTGACGGGCGTGGCCGTGAGGAGCACCGGCTTGCTGCCGCCCTTGTCGTCGAGCTGGGTGACGCCACCCTTGAGGTAGTCGAGCTGCAGCTTGCCGACGACGCCGACCGTGACCTTCGGCAGCTCGAGCTTCTGCACCGTGGCGCCCTGGTCCATGAAGAACTCGACCTTCTGCGCGACGGGCGGACCGTTCACGAAGTAGAGCTTCTTGGCCTTGCCGTCGACCTCCACCTGCTCCTTGGTCGCCGCGCCGAGCTCGAGCCCGGTGAGGGTGGTGGCGAAGCGGTGGCCGATGATCGAGACGTCGTCCTTGGAGCCGGTGGCGCCGCGCACCGTGAGCTTGAACTTCACCTTGGCGGGGACGATGAGGATCGGCGGAACGTTGGAAGAGAGCTTGCCGCGCACGATCACGTAGGTGGCGCCGGGGATCTCGCTCACCATCTTGCCGTCCTTGAGGCCGAGCGTGTGACCCTCGTCGTCCTGCACGCTCATGCGCGCGGCGCCGCGGCCCACGACCATCACGTCGTCGTCACCCTCGGCCACGTCGTCCTCCGGCTCGGGCTCGGGCTTCGGTTTGGCCTTGCCGCCGCCGCCGCCGGTCGTGGCGAACGGGCACGCCATCGACTTGCGCGACGACTGCGGGATGAGCTCGAGCCGCGGGTTGCCCGCGTCGCCCTCGTAGGTGGAGGCCGCCTCGCTCGGGTTGATCTGCGCGTCGTCGTAGCGCCAGGTGTTCGCCGACTTGTCGAACTCGAGGTGCCGCAGGGTGCCCGGCGAGTTGTTCTCGTAGACGTAGACCCAGAACTTGTCGTCGCCCTTGTCCTCGATGGCATAGGGCACGATCGCGTGGCCGCCGGTGCCGTCGGACTTGTAGATGCCGAGCACGTACGGGTCGCTCTTCTTCTTGAGGGCGGAGATGAGCTTGTCGAGGGTCTTGTTGGGGCTCGTGCGGATGGTCGCCTTGGCGACGCTGGGGCTCGCTTGCGAGACGGCCCAGTAGGCGAGGTAGCGCTCCGTCTTCTTCTGGCGCTCGAGGGAGAAGGTCATCTCGGCGCCGAGCTTGCTGACGTCGTCGTCCTTGGTGAACAGGCGCAGGCTGCCGACGCTGAAGCCCTCGCAGTGGCCGCCGCCGAGCATCTTGCCGGCCGAGTCGAGGAACGCCTGCGCGCCGGCGCGCAGGGTGCACTCGTCGGTGTCACCACCGCCGGCGCAGACGGCCTTGTTGCCGCACATCTTGGCGAGGTCCTTGGGGCCGAGCGGGATGCTGTCCGGGTCGCTCAGCACGAAGTTCTCGAAGCCGAAGCCGTCGGCGTTGGGGCGGAAGCCGAGGTCGGCGACGAGGTCCTTGCCATCGAGCGAGGCGATGTCGGTGTTGCCACCGCCGCCCTTGCCGCCCTTCTTCTTCTTGGCCTTGGCGCCCTTGGTCCCGGTGGGCGCGCCCTTGTCGTCGTCACCCTCGTCGGCGTTGTCCTTGTCCTTCTCCTTGTCCTTGTCGCCCTTTTCGGACTTGGACGACTCGTCCTTGGGCGACGACTTCTGGTCGCAGGCGACGAGGACGCCGAGCGCGAAGAACCCGACGATCTGGAGCGCGGAGAGCTTGGGGAGGCGCATGCTTGTTTCCTTGGACGGGCGAGCCGGCAAAAGCTGGCAAACCTGCCGGCAGAGAGCAACCCGCGGGGGTGCGTCGGCCGAGACGGCCCCGCGTTTCGGGGCATTCTGGACGCCGCGCCCACACCGCACCACCTTGGGCCCATGGCGAAGATCGCGATGCTGGGCGCAGGGCTGATCGGGGCGGGGATGGTCGAGGCGATGCGGCGCAACGGCCACGAAGTCGCCGTGTGGAACCGGACGGCGAGCAAGGCCGAGGCGCTGGTCGCGCGCGTCGGCGGGCGGGTGGCGAGCTCGCCGGCCGACGCCTGCGTGGGCGCGGACCGCGTGCACCTGGTGCTGTCGGACGACGTGGCGGTCGACGCGGTCGTCGGGGCGTTGCCGGCGCTCGACGTGCCCGTGGTCGATCACTCGACGGTCTCGCCCGCGGGCACGGCGGCGCGCGCCGCGGCGCTCTCGGCGCGGG
>CAZUZY010000388.1:0-8265 GCA_964624885.1 uncultured Polyangiales bacterium
CTCGCCGTGGCGGCGGCGCTCGTCGACGGCGCAGGCGCGGGGCTCGACGGCGGGCTCGGACGGCGCCGGCCGAGACGACGTCGACCGGACGCGGAACGTCTCCACCTCGATCTGGCGGGGACGCGGCTTGCCCGGGGGCCCTGAGGTCATCACCCATCCGATGCCACGTCGGTGGTTCCGAAGCGAGAGGAAGTTCTAGTCGCTGGACACCGGGGCCGCGACGGACTCGAGGCGCTGCAGATCGTTGCGGACGGCCACGATCATCACGAGCGCCAGCAGCAGGAGACCGACGAGCCCGAGCGCGTCGCGCACCCGCAGGGAGAGCGGACGACGCAGCGCGGTCTCCGCGCCGAGGAACAGGAGCTGTCCTCCGTCGAGGGTCGGAATCGGGAGCAGGTTGAGCAAGCCGAGGTTGATCGAGATCACGGCCATCACCCACAGGAACTCGTCGAGGCCGCGCGCGCCGGCCCGCCCGGCGGCGTCGTAGAGCGAGATCGGGCCGGCCAGCGACCGGAGCGGCGCCTGACCGCCGAGGATGCGCAGCGTGCTCACGGCGATGAAGCGGATGGCGTGCCCGGACTCGGCGAGCGCGCGGGTGGCGGCCGACCGCAGCCGCACGGGCTGGTCGACCAGGGTCACGGGGACCGTCGGCACGAAGTGCTGGGAAGGGAACGTGTCGCGCTCGAGGCGTCGCCCGGTGACGTCGATCCACTCCTCGTGGCGTAGCCGGAACAGGCCGGTCATGGCCTTGCCGTCGCGGGTCCACTCGAGCAGGCGGGTGCGGGAGGCCTGCGCCCCCAGGTCCTCGACGAGCGTGACGAAGGCGGGGATCGCCACGCCGTCCACGGCGCGGAGGCGGTCGCCCGGACGCAGCCCGGCGAGCCACTCCGACGACCCGACGGGCACGCTCGACACGTAGAGATCGGAGCTCTCGATGCCCGCGCGCGCGAGCCCTCCGCCGCTGGTCCCCGTGGGTGGCACCTCGGGCGCGACCACCGCCACCGAGGCCTCGTAGGTGACCATCTCGAGCAACGGCGCGGCCTCGGCCACCGGGCCGACCGGGACCACGCGTGGGCGCAGGTAGCGGATGGGCACGGCCACGCCGGGGTTGTCGCGGAGTCGGCGCTCGAGGTCCGCGAAGCGGGGCGTCGCGATGCCTCCGACGTGGGTCACGAGATCGAAGGTGCGGAGGCCTGCGCGATGCGCGGGCGAAGCGGGGTCCGGCACGCCGATGCACGCGGCCGGCGCGAGCGCGCCGATGCCGAGGCGCCCGACGGTGCCCTGCTCGGTGAGCACCGCGCGCGGCACGATGCCGAGCTCGAGGCGCTCCTCGTGGAGCTTCGGCTGGTCGACCAGGCGCAGGACGGTGAGCACGAGCCGACGGTTCGGGCTCGCGGTCACGCGCTCGTGCACCTCACCGTAGGTGGTCAACGGGACACCATCGACCGCGATCACCCGATCGCCCGGGTGCAAGAGACCGTCGGCGGGCGAGCCAGGGACCACGGTGCCGATGTCCGGCGGGAGCTCGACGCTCGCGCGCGGCAGGTACACGACGAACAGCAGCACCACCGCGAGCAGCAGGTTCATCGCCGGACCACCGAGCGCGATGGCGAGGCGGACGAGGCGCGGCTGGCGATCGAACGCGCGCGCGGCCTCGCGCTCGGAGAGCGGAGGTGCGTCCTTGTCGGGGCGCTCCGCCTCCAACATGCGCACGAATCCGCCGAGGGGAAGGAGGGCCAGCTGGTAGGTGGTCTCGCGGCCGCGATGGACGAGCAACGCCGGGCCGAAACCCAGGGAGAACGTGAGGACCTTCACGCCGAACAGGCGGGCGACGAGGAAATGCCCGAGCTCGTGCACCACCACGAGCACGCCCACCAGCACGAAGAACCGCAACACGTCCACCCGGCTTGTCCTCCGTCACCGGGTGATTACCTCTTCGACATGACACCGGTCCACATGATCCACGCCTTGATCGGCGAACAGGGCAAAGGCGGGGTCTCGCTCGCGATCCCGGTGTACAAGCTGCTCTTCGCCAACCACAAAGACGGCGAAGCCACCTCCGACTACGAGCGGGGTGGCCTCTTCCGTACCGAGGACGGCTCTTTCGCCATCGTGGTCGACGCGCGCCTCGGTCCCGAGGAGGCGTCGGCGCAGGCCCAGAGCGAGCTGCGTCGCCACTGGGCCGAGCTGCAGGAGGCCGGTCTTCTGAGCCCGCCCCAGCGCCTCTCGCCCCTGGATCAGGCGTCGTAGTAGAGGAAGAACTCGTACGGGCTCGGGCGGAGCTGCACCGGGCCGATCTCCTTCTCGCGCTTGTACTCGACCCAGGTCTCGACCACGTCCTTGGTGAACACGTCGCCCTTGAGCAAGAACGCGTGGTCGTTCTCGAGCGCCTCGAGCGACTCCGAGAGCGAGCCCGGCATGCTCGGGACGTCTTTGCGCTCCTCGGGCGAGAGGGCGTAGATGTCCTTGTCCAGCGGGTCGCCGGGGTGGATCTTGTTCTGGATGCCGTCGAGCCCGGCCATGAGCAGCGCCGCGAACGCGAGGTAGCCGTTGGTGGTCGGGTCCGGGAAGCGGACCTCGACGCGCTTGGCCTTCGGCGACGGCGAGAACATGGGGATGCGGAGCGCGGCCGAGCGGTTGCGCGACGAGTAGGCCAGGTTGACCGGCGCCTCGTAGCCCGGCACCAGGCGGCGGTAGCTGTTGGTGGTCGGGTTGGTGATCGCCGCGAGCGCCTTGGCGTGCTTGATCACGCCGCCGATGTAGTAGAGCGCGAGCTCGGAGAGCCCGGCGTAGCCGTCGCCCGAGAACAGGGGCTTGCCCTCGCGCCAGATCGACTGGTGCACGTGCATGCCCGAGCCGTTGTCGCCGAAGATGGGCTTCGGCATGAAGGTGGCGGTCTTGCCGTGGGCCTTGGCCGTGTTGCGGACGATGTACTTGAACCACATGAGCTGGTCGGCCATCGTGACCAGCTTGTTGAACTTCATGTCGATCTCGCACTGACCGGCGGTGGCCACCTCGTGGTGCGAGGTCTCGACCTCGACGCCGACCTTGGCGAGGTTCACGCACATCTCGGTGCGCAGATCCATCAGCGAGTCGATCGGCGAGACGGGGAAGTAGCCCTCCTTGGGGCGGATCTTGTAGCCGAGCGAGCCCGGCGCGTTGGTGTTCCAGTGCCCCTCGGCGCTGTCGATCGCGTACGAGGCCTGGTGGCCCTGCACGTCGTAGCGGACGCTGTCGAACACGAAGAACTCGGCCTCGGGCCCGAAGTACGCGGTGTCGCCGATGCCGGTCTGCTTGAGGTACGCCTCGGCCTTCTTGGCGATGTAGCGCGGGTCGCGCGGGTAGTTCTGGCGCGAGATCGGGTCGAGGATGTTGCAGATGAGGCTCAGCGTGGGGTGCGCCATGAACGGGTCCATCTGCGCCGTGCCCGCGTCGGGGACGATGAGCATGTCCGACGCGTTGATCGGCTGGAACCCACGGATCGACGAGCCGTCGAACCCGAAGCCGTCCTCGAACGAGGACTCCTCGAGGCGGTGGATCGGGACCGACGTGTGCTGCCACGTGCCGAAGAAGTCGACGAACTTGAGGTCGACCATCACCGCGCCGTGCTTCTTCGCGTAATCGAGAACGTCCTTGGGGCCCATTGCTTCCTCCAGTGCTGGTTCCAGAAATCTTGTGTCGGATTCAGTGGCTCTGTGCGCGAGCGCCTCAGATGGCGTCGCGGCCGCGTTCGCCGGTGCGGATGCGCACCGCCTCGGCGAGGGGCGTGACGAAGATCTTCCCGTCGCCGATGCGGCCGGTCTTGGCCGCCTTCTCGATGGCCTCGAGCACCGCGTCGACCATGTCGTCGGGCACCACCACCTCGACCTTGACCTTGGGGACGAAGTCCACCACGTAGGCCGAGCCGCGGTAGACCTCCTTCTTGCCGCCCGTGCGTCCGAAGCCCTTCACCTCGGTGACGGTCATGCCCTGGACGCCGACCTCGGTGAGGGCATCCTTCACCTCGTCGAGCTTGAACGGCTTGATGATGGCCTCGATCTTCTTCATGGCTTCTCCCGCGACCAGACGAGCGGCGTGATAGCGAGCGAAGGTAACGGCAAGGTTTCGCGCGCCGCCCGACGACCCACAGGCCACCGCTTTCGTGCTAACCGAGTTGCCGATGCGTCCGTCCTCGCTCGCCCTGGTCTCGGCCGGCCTCGCCCTCGTCGTCGCGGGTTGCTCGAAGCCCACCCGCGAGTGGAACGCCAACGACCACGACGAGGAGCCCACGGCGCCCGGAGGGCCGGGGCAGCCGGGACAGCTCGCCGCGGGACAGCCGGGCGCTGCGGCCCCGAACGCCGCGGCCAAGCTCGACCAGATGGGCCCCGAGGAGCTCGCCCAGCTCGTCGACGGCGTCTGGAAGAACGTCTGCGTGCAGTGTCACGGGCCCAACGGCAAGGGCGACGGCCCCAAGGGCCCGATGGTCGGCGCGGCCGATCTCGGCGCGGCCACGGTGCAGGCCCTCACGGACGAGCAGCTCGCCCAGTCCATCCAGGCCGGCAAGGGCAAGATGCCCGGCTACCCGAAGCTGCCGCCGGTGTTCGTCGCCGGCCTCGTCGGCAAGGTGCGCTCCTTCAAGGCGCCCTGATCGCTGCTACGCTCCGCCTCGATGCGGAAGCTCCTGTTCGGTCTGGTCGCGCTGCTCGTCTCCTGCTCGTCCAAGACCGAAGACCCGCCGCCGGCCCCGAGCGTGCAGGTGGCGTTCGATCTCGACGCGGACTTCGACGCCGAGGACGGGTTCTTCCGCTTCCCGTTCCCCGCCGACCTGCGGCTCTCCACGGCCGGCACTCCCCGTGGCGCTTCGTTCCCGAACCCGCTCGGCAAGTCGCTCGTCGCCGGCCTCCGCACGATCGCCTCCGATCGCGCGGGGTGGCCGCTCATGCCGGTCGCCTACTTCCGCTTCGACGGCGCGATCACCGCGCGCTCCATCGACACCGTGGTGACCACGGGCCCGTTCCTCCTGATCGACGTGGACGACGCCTCGCCGGACCGCGGCAAGACCTTCCCCGTGGTCGCCTCGACGCTCACCGAGGACGACTACGTGCCGACCAACGTGCTCGGCCTCGCCCCGCGACCGGGCTTCGTGCTCCACGGCAAGCGCACCTACGCGTTCGTCGTGCTCACGTCGGCCAACGATGCCAAGGGCGCGCCGCTCGGCCAGCCCGCCGCGCTCGGGTCGCTGCTCGCCGGCAAGGCGCCTCCCGGGGCCCGCGGGGCCGCGGCGGCGCCCGCCTTCGGCAAGCTCGGCAAGGTGCTCGGCGAGAAGGGCGTGGCGCTCTCCGACGTCGCGGCGGCCACCGTGTTCACCACCGGCGACGTGGTGGCCGATCTCGGCGCCCTCACCGACAAGATGGTCGAGAAGTACTCGGTGACGATCACCGACGCCAAGGTCGACCCCGACGACGGCGCCAAGCACGAGCGCTATTGCGAGGTGCAGGCCAAGGTCACCTACCCGCAGTTCCAGAAGGGCACCCAGCCGTTCGACAAGGAGGGGCTCTTCGCCCTCGGCGCCGACGGCCTGCCGCAGAAGCAAGGCGATCTGGTCGCGCCCATCACGCTCACGCTCCCGAAGGCCGCGATGCCGAAGGGCGGCTACCCGCTGGTGATCTACTTCCACGGCTCCGGCGGCCGCAGCGACGCGATCGCCGACCGCGGCAAGTGGCGGGTGACCGACGACGTGGCCTCGTGTCCGCAAGGCACCCGCGACGAGTGGCTCGGCAAGCTCGGGTGCAACACCAAGGGCGAGGGGCCGGGGCACGTGGTGGCGCCCTTCGGGATCGCCATGGCCGCGAGCGCACTCCCCGTGAACCCCGAGCGCCTCCCGGGCGCCAAGGAGACCGAGTACCTCAACTTCGCCAACCTCGCGGCGTTCCGCGACACGTTCCGCCAGGGCGTCATCGAGCAGCGCCTGCTGATCCGCGCCCTCGAGAAGCTGACCCTCGATCCGAGCGTGGTCGCCGCCTGCACCGGGATGTCGCTGCCCGCCGAGGAGACCGCCTACCGGTTCTCGACCGCGCAGCTCATGGCGCAGGGCCAGTCGATGGGCGGCATGTACACCAACATCATCAGCGCCGTGGAGCCCAAGATCCAGGGCCTCGTGCCCACCGGCGCCGGTGGGTACTGGTCGTTCATGATCACCAAGACCAAGCTCTACGACGACACGGCGGGGCTCATCGCGGCCCTCCTCGGCGCCAACCGCGAGGGCTTCTCGTTCATGCACCCGGCGCTGCACCTCTTGCAGACGGCCTGGGAGCCGTCGGACCCGTTCGTCTACATGCCGCGCGTGTCGCGGCGCCCGCTCGCCGGCCACCCGGTGCGCGCGATCTACGAGCCCGTCGGCAAGGACGACAGCTACTTCCCGACCGTGCTCTACGACGCGGTCGCGCTCTCCTACGGCCACCCCGAGGCGGGCGAGCCGATCTGGCCGACGATGCAGGACGCGCTCTCGCTCGGCGGCCTCTCGGGGCTGCGCCCGTATCCGATCTCGAACAACCTGAAGTCGGAGGACGGCCGCCCGTACACGGGCATCCTCGTGCAGTACGCGGGCGACGGCGTCTACGATCCCCACGCCATCTACTCGCAGCTCGACGCGGTGAAGTACCAGTACGGCTGCTTCTACTCGAGCGTGCTGAACAAGAAGACCCCGACGGTCGTGGCGCCGGCGGCGCTCGGCACGCCTTGCCCGTAGCCGCGTAGAGCCGCAGCTCGCAAGCGCCCGCCGGCGCTACTGCTTGGCGGCCGCGGTGGAGGCGCCGGGCGGCCAGCCCGACGGACCGGGGGTGCTCGGGCCTTCGGACGGCGTGATGGCGGGCGGCGGCGCGTAGGGGCTCGACGGCTTCGGGCCGGCCATGGTCGACGTGGGCTGGGCCACGGGGCTCGTGACGGGCGCGAGGCTCAGCACGCGGAGCCGCTCCTTGGCGTAGTCGACGCGGTTGCGGTCCTGCCCCCGGGTGTAGTGGGAGACCCAGTCGTGCCAGCAGCCGCGCTTGGACTCGGCCGGCGCGCTCGCGTCGTCGTCGATGCGGTAGCAGTGCTCGAAGCGCATGTCGCTCTCGACCACGGTGCGCATGCTCGCGCCGCAGCCGAGCGAAGCCGCGGTTCCGCACGCGAGACCGAGGAGGACCACCGCCGAGCGCATCCGTCGAATCTTGCGTCCTCGGACGGCTGAACGCAAGCCCAGCTGGCCCGACATCAGCGCACCTCGAGCCGCTTGAGCATCTTCTGCAGCCCGAAGCGCGACAGTCCGAGCGCCTTGGCCGCCTGCGTCTGGTTGTTCTGGCTGCGGCGCAGCGCCTCGCGGACCAGACGACGCTCGAGCGCGTCGACCTGATCGCGAAGGGTGGGCGGACCCTCGCCGGCCCCCGCCACGGCGAGCCCTTGGAGCTCCGCCGAGAGGTGCTGCAGGTCGAGCACCTCGTCGCACATCACGAGCGCGCGGCGGAGCTCGTTCTCGAGCTGTCGGACGTTGCCCGGCCACGGCGCGGCCGCCAGCGCGGAGAGGGCCGCGCGGGTCACCCTCACGTCGCGCCCGGCGAACCGCGCGACGAGGTGGCTCACGAGCGCGGGCAGATCCTCGGGTCGCTCCCGCAGCGGCGGCACGCGGAGCGGGAGCACGGCGAGCCGGTAGTAGAGGTCCTCGCGGAACCGGCCGTCGGCGACCATGGCGGCCAGGTCGCGGTGGGTGGCCGCGACGACGCGCACGTCGACCTTGACCGAGCGCTCGCCACCGACGGGGCGCACCTCGCCGTCCTGCAGGACGCGGAGCAGCTTGGCCTGCATCGCGGGCCCCATCTCGCCGACCTCGTCGAGCAGCAGCGTGCCACCGTCGGCCACCTCGAACAGGCCGGTGCGGGGCCGATCGGCCCCCGTGAACGCGCCCCGCACGTGGCCGAACAGGGTCGACTCGAGCAGCGGCTCGGGGATGGCGCCGCAGTTCTCGGCGACGAACGCCCGCTGCCGACGCGGTCCGAGCTCGTGGATCGCCCGGGCCACGAGCTCCTTTCCGGTGCCACTCTCGCCGCTGATCAGCACGGGCAGGCGGGCGTCGGCGGCGTCGACCACGCGGTCGAGCGTGTGCAGCAGGCTCCGCACCGCCGCGCCGTCGCCCACGATGGCGCGGTACGCGTGCCGCGTGCCCCGCGGGTCGGCGCCGGCAAAGGTGGGCGCGTGTCGCGAGAGCTCCTGCCGCGCGACGGCGAGGTCTCCCTCGGTGCGCGCGAGGACCCT
>CAZUZY010000389.1:0-8243 GCA_964624885.1 uncultured Polyangiales bacterium
CCGATGGCGGCGGGACCGACGGCGGGACCACGCCGAACCCCGGCGGCGACGCCGGCCCCACCACCGACGGGGGCGAGCTCTCGGTGGCGACCGCCTCCGCCGGTGGATGCACGACCGGCGCCTCGAGCCGCGGCGCGGGGTGGCTCGCCGCGCTGGCGGTGGCGATGCACCTCGTCGCGCGCCGCCGCTCTCGCGCCGCGCGCTAGTTCAGGTGTGCTTGCGGGGTGACTTGCGCGCCGAGTGACGGTGCCGGGTCTGCGTGGTGCGCCGCGCGGCCTCGGGCTCGGCGAGGTGCCGGACCACCCACCCCGCCGCGGCGAGGCCGAAGGCGCCCGTGACGAACGAAGCGGTGCCGTCGATGCGCGCGCGCTTCTCGCAGGAGTGGTGGGTGTTGCCGCCGTGCGGACACACGCAGGCAAAACCCTCCTTGCCGTCGGCGCCGACCTCGGCGGGCGGCATCATCGGCTCGTCGCTGAACACCGCGGCGATCCCGAAGGTGCCGTCCGCGCCGGGCTCGATGCCGTGCTTGCGGGGCAGCCACTTGCGCACGTCCTTGGCGAGGCCGTCGCGCACGGTGTGGGCGAGGTCGCGCACCTGCACGCGCGTCGGGTCGAGGCGCCCCGCCGCGCCCATCGCGCTCACCACCGGGATCCCGCGGCGCTTGCAGGTGGCGAGGAGGTCGAGCTTGGCGGTGACGTTGTCGATGGCGTCGACGACGAAGTCGGGGCGGTCCTGCTCCGGGAGCAGCTCGTCTCGCGCCGGGCCCTCGTAGAAGCGGGTGACGGCGTCGATGCGCGCGGTCGGGTGCACGAGGCGCAGGCGCTCGGCCATCACCTCGACCTTGTGCTTGCCGACCGTGCCCTTCATCGCGTGCAGCTGACGGTTGGTGTTGGTGATGCAGACCAGGTCGAAGTCGACCAGCGTGAGGCGCCCGAGGCCGCTCCGCGCGAGCGCCTCGGCGGCCCACGAGCCCACGCCGCCGCACCCGAACACCACCACGTGCGCGCGGGCGAGGCGGTCGACACCCGAGTCGCCGACCAGCCGCGCGAAGCGGTCGAACCGCCGGTGCACCTTGACCGGGGCGTCGTCGGGGGCGTCGGAGAGCAGGCCGAGCGTGCGCGTCGCGCAGGTGTGGTCCTCGGTCGGCACTTCGCGGGGACCGCGGCCGACGCGGAGCAGGTGGGAATCCATGGGCCGTGGAGCGTGGAACGAGCGGGCCGTGGCTGCAACCCGGGCCGGCGACCCGCCTTCGAGGACTGGGGTACGCTCCCCGCATGCGCGCCGTCGTCGCCCCCCTCGCCGCCCTCGCCCTGTTCGCCCCTCGGCTCGCGCTGGCCGGCCTCGGCCCCGCGCACGTGATGGTCGTCTACAACGCCGACGCCGTCGGCGCGAAGGACGTCGCCGACCAGTACGTGAAGGCGCGCGCGCTGCCCACGGGCCACGTCTGCGCGCTCTCGGGGCTCGACCCGAAGGCCACCTCGATCGACCTCGCCACCTGGGACAGCAAGGTGCGCAAGCCCCTCGACGCCTGCCTCGCGGCCGCCCCCGAGCCCGACGAGATCGACGCGCTCGTGACCGTGCGCGGCCTCCCCTATCTCGTGAACCTCTCGACCGGCGTCATCGGCTTCGAGGCGCTCCTGCAGGTGGGCCACGGCACCAAGGACGGCGCGGAGTTCGCGACGTTCGCCCAGGGCTCGTCGGCCTCGGTGCAGAACCCGCTGTTCGTGAAGGGGGGCCTGAGCTCGGAGTTCACGATCAGCAACCCCTACCAGGACTGGTACAAATCCTCGGCCAAGGTGGTGACCCAGAAGGTGGCGCCGCCCGCCTTCACGCGGCTCGGCGTCGTCGACAAGGGCACCTCGATCAAGGTGCAGAAGCAGCTGTACGTGGTCACGCGGCTCGACGGCTTCGACTTCGTGGACGCCGCCGCGCTGATCACCCGCGCCCTCGACGCCGAGAAGTCGACGCCGCCCAAGGGGACGCTGCTCTGCATGCACGGCGCGGACGACGCCCGCGGCGCCCGCGACCCGGAGTGCGAGCACGCGACGCGCATGCTGAAGGCCGCCGGCTTCGACGCGACCTGGCTCCCGACCTTCGACGGCAAGCTCACCGGCAAGACCGTGTCGGCGTACTTCACGGGCGCCGACAGCCTGCGCGACGCCATCGCCGGCAACACCTACGCCCCCGGCGCCGTGGTCGACAACCTCACCTCGTTCGGCGCCGTGCCCCAGAACTTCTTCTGCTCCGCCGACGGCAAGACCTGCCCGGCGAGCGAGAGCCAGACCTCGATCGCCCGCTTCGTGCGCGCGGGCGCGAGCTTCGTGCACGGCACGGTGGCCGAGCCCAACAACAACGTGTTCCCGAACGCGGGCGCGCTGCTGCACTACACGATGGGGTACTCGGCGGGCGAGGCGTTCCTGTTCCACCAGCAGTTCCTCGCCTGGTACAACCTGCACCTCGGCGACCCGCTGCTCACGCCGTGGGCCAAGCGCCCCGAGGTCACGCTGGGGGAGGCGCGCGCGGGCTCGCCGTTCGTCGTCAAGGCGACCCACGCCGACGGCGTGGCCAAGGTCCGCCTCTACGTCGCGGGCAAGCGCGTGGCCGAGGTCGACGGCGACACGCTGACGGCGACGCTGCCCGGCGCGGCCGGCGCGCGCGTCGACGTGCTCGCGGTGGGCATCGCCAAGAGCGCGACCGCGAAGCGCACCGGGTGGCTCGAGCCCGCCGTGGAGGTGCACGCCGACGTCCAGGGCTGGAGCGCGGCCACGCTCACCCTCGGCGCGCCGCTGCCGGTCGATCCGGACGGTGGCCCGGTCGGCGACGGCGGCGACGCGGGCAACGAGGGCACTCCGACGACCACCGACGACGCAGGGTGTGGATGCCGCCACGCGAACGCGTACGCGCCCACCTGGCCTGGGCTCGCCGCCCTCGGCCTCCTCGCGCTCCGCCGCCGACGCGCCGTTCGTTAGCGGCGCGTCCAGAACAGGATGATGCCGATCGCGGCGAGGATCAGCAGCACCGTGACGGCGAGCAGCGAGCGGTTCTTGGGCGGGGGCGCGACGAGCGGCGCCTCGGCCGCGGGGGCGGCGGGCGCGGGCGTCGGTTCGATCGCCGCCACCTTCGCCGCGACCGGAGCCGCCACCGCGGGCACGCTCGGCGTGATCTGCGCGACCGGCCCCACCTCGAGCGCCTTGATGGCGCGCTCGCGGGCGCGACGCGCGGCCACGAGCTCCGCGCCGAAGTGCTGCGTGAGCCACTCCCCGAGCCGGATCGGGCTCGCCACGAGGCGGGCCTTCGCGACGTAGCGCTGGAGGTCGTCGAGCATCGTCGCGGCCGACTCGAACCGCTCCTCGCGACGAACCGCCAACGCCTTGCGCAGGATGCCGTGGAGCTCGTCCTCCTGGGGCAGCGAACGGGTCGGGAGCTCGGGGACCTCGGCGCGACGCGCGACGGCGAGCAAGGTCTCGCCGGACTCCTTGTCGACGCGGTACATGCGGCGCCCCGCGAGGAGCTCGAACAGCACCACGCCGGCCGCGAACACGTCGGCCCGGGCGTCGAGCGACTCGCCGCGCGCGTGCTCGGGGCTCATGTAGCCCGCCTTGCCCTGGATGGCGTCGGGCGAGAGCGCGTCCGCGCTGTCGTTCGCGCGGGCGATGCCGAAGTCGCAGAGCTTCACCTCGCCCTCGACGGAGACCAGGATGTTGGAGGGCGAGACGTCGCGGTGGACGATCCCGAGCGGTCGGCCCTCGTCGTCCTTGCGGCGGTGCGCGTAGTCGAGGCCCCGCAGCGCCTCCATCACGATGAGCAGCGCGAACTCGACGGGCAGCGGCACCTTCTCGCGAGCGCAACGGCGGAGCAGCTCGTTGAGGTCGAGCCCCTCGACGTACTCCATCGCGATGAACAGGCGGCGACCGTCGGGCTGCTGCTCGGCGCCCAGGTCGAACACCTGCGCGACGTTGGTGTGCGACAAGCGCGCCGCCAGCTTGGCCTCCACCACCAGCGCCTCGGCGAATTTCGCGTCGCGAGACAGCTCCGGGAGGATCTGCTTCACGACCACGAGGCGCGCGCCGCCGGCCTCCTCGGTCTTGGCGCGCGCGAGGTAGATCTCCGCCATGCCGCCCTTGCCGACCAGGTCGAAGAGCACATAGCGACCGAACGTACGCGGCAGCGCGGGCGCGGGGTCCAAAGGACCCGCTTCATCGGTCAGTGCGCGCGACCCGTCAAGCGTCACCTCGCGCCCACGACGGGTGGGTGGGCCCGGAGCGGCCGGAGGCGCCGAGTAGTGCTAGCGTCCGCGCCCTGATGAGAGCCCGCCTGGTCCAGGAGTTCCGGTTCGAGGCTGCGCACCGCCTCCCGCGCGTGCCCGCGGGGCACAAGTGCGCGCGCCTGCACGGTCACAGCTACCGCGTGGAAGTGGCCGTCCAGGGACCGGTCGACGAGACCACGGGCTGGTACGTCGATTTCTACGACCTGCAGGCCGCCTTCGCGCCCCTGCTCGAGCGGCTCGATCACTACTACCTGAACGAAATCGAGGGGCTCGAGAACCCGACGAGCGAGGTGCTCGCGCGCTGGATCTGGGAGCGCCTCCAGCCCACCCTGCCCGGTCTCTGCCGCATCACGGTGTACGAGACCTGTGACGCGCGCGCGGAGTACGAGGGAGACTCCGGCGAGGAGGACCGAATCCGGGAGCGACAAGCCACTTCGGGACGGTCCGGGGACAAAGCCAAATGACCGTTCGTCGCTATTTCACGCTCGAAGAGGCCCGCGCGCTCCTGCCGGAGGTCCGGACCATCGTGGCCGAGCAGCTGGCCCGCCGTGCCGACCTCGAGCGTCGCCTGGTGGAGCTCGGCGAGCTCGTCGGCGAGGCGCCCGAGGACCTCTCCGACAAGGAGGGCGACGCGCCGGCCGTGCTCGCCGCCAAGCGCACGCTGCGCGAGCACGTCGAGCGCTACCAGCAAGGGTGGAACCGGCTCGAGACGATGGGCGTGGTCCTCAAGGACGCGCGCACCGGCCTGGTCGACTTCTACAGCCGCGTCGACGGCCGGGTGGTCTACCTGTGCTGGCAGCACGACGAGCCGACCATCGAGCACTACCACGGCCTCGAGGAGGGCTTCGCGGGGCGCAAGCGCATCGAGGGCGCCGTCGCCGCGCGGCTCTACAACTGACCATGGACCGCTCCGCCGCGGCGGCCGCGATCGAGGCGTTCCTGCGCGCGATCGGCCACGATCCGGCCACGCGACCGGCGCTCGAGGGCACGGGGCAGCGCGTCGTCGACCTGTACGTGGACGATCTCCTCGACGGCTACACCATGGACGTCGGCGCGCTCCTCGAGAGCCGCATCCCGGCGCCTGCCGGCGAGCAGGTCGTCGCGATGCAGGCCATCGAGACCCACGTCGTCTGTCCACACCACTTGACGGTGGCGCGCGGCTCCGCGGCGCTGGCCTTCGTCCCCGGCGAGCACGTGGTGGGCCTCGGCGCGCTGGCCCGCCTCGTCGACGCCCACGCCCACCGCCTCGCGCTGCAGGAGGACGTGGGCCTGGCGATCGCGCACGACCTGGTCGAGCGGCTCGGCGCGCGCGCGGCCGGGTGCCTGCTCGAGCTCTCCCACGGCTGCCTCGCCCACCACGGCCCGAAGAAGTCGAGCGCCGTCGTGCGGACGATCTCGCTGGCGGGCGACGATCCGCGAGGGCTCGTGCTCGCCGCCCTCGTCTCGGGTAACCTGCAAGCCCCATGAATCGCATCGCAGTCATCACGGGTGGCGGGCGCGGCATCGGTCGAGCCACGGCCCTCGCCTTCGCCCGCCGCGGGCTCGATCTCGCGCTCTACGGGCGGGTGGCGGGCGATCTCGAGGCCGTCGCCGCCCAGGCCCGCGCCGAGGGCGTCCGGGTGCTGCCGGTGGAGTGCGACGTCTCGTCCGGCGCGGCGGTCGACGAGGCCGCGGCCCGCGTGCAGCGCGAGCTCGGCGTCCCGCAGGTGCTCGTGAACAACGCCGGCATCGTGCACCGCGCCCCGGTCGAGGACACGACCGAGCAAGCCTTCGACCACGTGGTGGCGGTCAACCTCAAGGGCCCGTTCCTGGTGAGCCGGTCGTTCCTCGCTGCGATGCGTGAGCAGGGCGCCGGGCGAATCGTGCACGTCTCGTCGATCAGCGCCACCCTCGGCACCCCCAAGCTCTCCGCGTACTGCGCCTCCAAGTGGGGCCTGGTCGGCTTCATGAAGGCGCTCGCCGAGGAGCTCCGCGGCACCTCGGTGCAGACCATGGCCGTGCTCCCCGGCTCGGTCGACACGGCCATGCTGCGCGGCTCGGGGTTCGCCCCGCAGATGACCGCCGACGACGTCGCGGCCACCATCGTGTGGACCGCGCTCGACGCGCCCGCGGCGCTGCACGGTGCCACCGTCCCCATCTTCGGCGCGGGCTGACGATGCTCGAGGTCCCGGACGACGCGCTCGAGGCGCTGCCGGTGTTCCCGCTGCCGCAGGTCACGCTGTTCCCCGGCGCTCGCCTGCCGCTCCACATCTTCGAGCCGCGCTACCGCAAGATGACCAGCGACTGCCTCGCCGGCCACCGCGCGATGGCGGTCACCCAGCTGCTCGGCCCCGCGCAGGGCGCCGACGAGGCACCGCCGATCGCCATCGTCGCGGGCGTGGGCATGGTGGTCGAAGCCGAGCCCCTGCCCGACGGCCGCTTCAACCTGGTGCTCGAGGGCTGCGCGCGCGTGCGCCTGTTCGAACTGCCCTTCGTGGCCCCCTACCGGCGGGCGCGCGCCCTGTTGCTCGGCGAGCTCCTGTCCGAGCCTGCGGCCGCCGAGGTCGCGGCGCTCTCGGCCACGGCCCGCGCCTTCGTCGCCCTCGTCCGCGCACGCGATCCGGACTTCCGGTTCGCGGTGCCCGAGGCGGGCCTGCCGGGTCCACGCCTCGCCGATCTCTGCGCCCAGCGCCTGATCCTCGACGCCTCCGATCGGCAGTCGGCCCTCGAGCTGCTCGACCCCGCCGCGCGGGTCTGCTTCGTGCGCGACATCCTCGCGGGGCAGCTCGCGCGCCTCGGCGGGCGCAGCGGCCCTGGAGCCAACTGAGTGCCGCGCCTGCACGTGTCGGAGCTCCGTGGGCTCGACGTCACCCGCATCGGTGGGCCCGCGCTCCGTGGCAACGCCGGCGCCCGCGCCTCGTTCGAGGTGCCGCTCGAGGCCACGCTCACCGTCGCGCCGCTCGTCGGCGAGGCCATCGCGCTCGGCGCGTTCCAGCGCGCCAAGTCCACCCTCGATCTGCCGCGGCTCGAGGGCTCGGGGCTCTCGCTCGTGCGGCGCGCGACCGGCGGCCCCGCGCTGCGCGTGGGGCGCGGGCAGGTCCACGTCACGCTCGCCCTCACCCACCCCGCGGCGCTCGGCGGCGTCGCCGATCCGAACCGCGCGCTCAACCGCCACGTCCGCCCGCTCCTGCGCGCGCTCGACGCGCTCGGCAGCCAGCCCACGACGTTCGGAGGGCGGGACATCGTGCTCATGGGCGCCGCGCCAATCGCGTGGGTGGGCCTCGGGCACGTGCGCTCCACCTCCACCACCACGATCGAGGCGATCGTGGCCCTGTCGCGTCCGTTCGGGCTGCCGGCCGAGCTCGACCTCGCCCATGGCGCGATCGCTCCCCGCTTCCTCGGCCGCACGCCGAGCACGCTCGAGGCGGTGCTCGGGCAGCCCATCGACCCCGACGCGGTGGTGGGCGCCATCGTCGCCGCCTACGCGCTGCAGGCCGAGGACTCGGTCGCGACCGAGCCCCCCGCGAGCCTGCCGATGACCCGGGTCGACGCGGACGAGCCGGCGTTCACGGCCATGGTCGAGGAGGCCATCGGCCTGCTCGGCGCGCGCCGGAACGCGGCCGGATTGGTCGAGCTCGGCGGCGATCTGTTCGCGTCCGCCGACGCCCTCGCGAGCCTCGGTGCGGCGCTCTCGCAGCCCAGCGACGACGACGCGATGCGCGCGACGATCGACGCCACGCTCGACGGCGCGCTGCTCCTCGGCGTGCGCGACGTGGGCGCGTTCGCCCGGCTCGCGCGCGCGGTGTGACCGCCCGAACGCGACGAGGCCCCCGCCGTCACCGGCAGAGGCCTCGCAGGAGAACCGGGCTGGTCAGTTCGAGAGGAAGATCGCCTCGATCTCGTTGCGGACCTGGTCTTCGGTCTGGCCGCGCGCGATCGCGATCTCCTTCACGATCAGCGAGCGCGCCGTGTCGAGCATGCGGCGCTCGCCGAACGA
>CAZUZY010000390.1:0-8223 GCA_964624885.1 uncultured Polyangiales bacterium
GCCCGCGTCCGGCCCCGCCGAGCCCGCGACGGCGCCCGCGGTGCCGGGCAAGCCGGTCGAGGTCAACACCAAGGAGACCCCGGTGCTGCGCTGCGGGCCCAAGGACAGCTACGTGTACGTGGCCAAGGAGTTCAAGTGCCCCGACGGCGGGAACCCCCTCGGTGGCAACCCGCAGGCCGGCGCCGCCGCCCGCATCGGCAACGTCGGCGCCAACTCCACGGGCCACATCATCGACCTCTACGAGGTGCCCTGCGCCTCCGGCCCGCGCCGCGTCTACGTGGACATGTACGGATGCAAGGGCAGCGGCGGCGGCCCGGGTGGCGGCCCGGGCTACTGATCACGCGCTCGTCAGGCCGAACCAGAGCACGAACGTCTTCTTGCCGGCGGCGCGGAGCCACGCCTGGCCGAGGTACAGGCCCGGGCGCACCTCGCGGATCTCGTCCTCGATCGCGCGGATGAAGAACGGGTTGCCCGCGTGGTCGTAGTCGAGGTCGATCACGGGCTTGCCGTCGTGCCGCGAGGGACCGACGCGGGTGTCGAAGCGGAACAGGTGGAGCCGCTCGGACACGACGCGGTTGTCGCCGCTGCCCGCGTCGGCGCCGCGGGGCGCGAAGCTCTTGCCGCGCCACGGGAAGCTCTGCGTGCGCGCCCAGGCGGCGGGCAGCGCGTACAGCCACCCGGGCAACGCGGGCGAAGCCAGCATGCGGCCGCGGAGGTCGCCGCGGATCGAGGCGAGCTCGGGCAGCGTGGCCGCCTCGTAGAGCTCGACGAGCGCCCGGTGGTCGAGGTCGAGGAGATCGTCCAGCGAGAGCGCGGCGGCGCGGCGCGTGGACGGACGGGCGGTCGTGGTTGCGTCGAACGTGGTCTGCATGGCACCCTCCAGATACGAGTTCGTATGTGAGTCGTGTTTTTCACATACGAACGCGTATGTCAAATCATGCCCCAGAAACCCAAGAAAAAGCCCACTCGCGCGCCACGGACCCGGGCCGCCACCATGGCCGAGACCCGCACCGCGTTGCTCGACGCCGCCGCGGCCCTCTTCGCCGAGCAGGGCCTCGACGCCCCGAGCCTGGACGCGATCTGCGCGCGCGCCGGGTTCACGCGGGGTGCGTTCTACGTCCACTTCGCCGACCGGGACGCGCTGGTCGCCGAGGTGATGGAGCGCGACGCCCCCGCGCTCCTCGATGCGCTGCTCGGCAAGGAGGAGGACGCGCTCGGCATCGACCAGATCGTGGTGCGGGTGGCGAGCGCCCTGGCCGACGGCGACTACCCCTTGCTCCGCGCGGGCGGGATCATGCCGCACCAGATCGTCGACGCCGCCGTGCGCTCGCCGCGCATCCGCGCCCGCTATGCGGACGTCATCGCGACCGCCGCCCGACGCCTCGAGGCGCTCCTCGAGCGCGCGCGCGACGAGGGGCGGGTGCGTCGCGACGTCGATCTCACCGGGCTCTCGACGCTGCTCCTCTCGGCGGTGATCGGGGGCAAGACGCTGGCCGAGCTCGGCGTCCCGCTCGACCCGGTGCGCGCCGCGGCCACGGTCGTCGCGCTCATGCGCGGACAAAGCGCCTGAGCGCCTGTCACAGCGTCGCGGGGTCGACGTTCTCCTCCCCGTGACCGCGCCGGGGTCGGCGGGGTCGAAACCCTGGAGGTCTCTCATGCGCTCGCTGTCCTGCGTGCCGTTCGCGCTCGCCCTCGTCTCTGGTTGCTCGACGACGAACCCGCCGCCCGTCGCCGCGGAGTCCGCGCCGCTCGGGCGCTACGCGTTCGTGCTCGAGGAGTCCGACGTGTTCGCCCGGATCCAGGCCGGCTGCCAGAAGGAGAAGGAGCCGAAGGCCTGCCTCGCCGGGATCGCCGACGAGGCCGGTCGCGAGGGCATCCGCCTGTCGCTCGACGCCGACGGTCGCCTCGTCTGGACCTCGTACGGCCTCGAGACCGACGGCAAGACCGAGACAGTGTTCCTCGAGGCGACGCTCGCCGCGAAGTGGGACGCGGCCACGGTCGAGGGCAAGGTCGTCGGCCCTCTGCGCGGCCGGGACGCCCAGGGATCGGACTTCGTCGGGCTCTCCCTCGTGCGGATCGACGACCGTACGGTGGCGATGATCGACCCCCGCAAGGGGCGGCTCGTGTTCCGCAAGGTCTGAGGGGCGAACCGACCCCCTCGCGCGGGGGAGGAACCTGAGCTACACAGCCCGCCATGCGGTCCCGGTCCCTCCTCCGCGCCTCTGTCGCTGCCGTCGTCGCGGCGCTCGGCCTCACGCCGATCCTGTTCGCCGCCCCCGGCGAGGCCCACGCCCAGCAGCAGATGGCGGTGGTCTACGTCGACACCGACAAGGTGATCGCCGACATCGACGAGGGCAAGCAGGCCCACGAGGCCCTGGTCAAGGAGCAGGAGAAGCGCCAGAAGGAGATCTCCGCGCTCGAGAGCAAGCTCAAGAAGCTGCAGGACGACCTCGAGAAGCAGGCCAAGGCGTTCAGCAAGGACGCCATCGAGAAGAAGGCCGCCGAGTACCAGCAGGCCGCCGCCGAGTACCAGGCCATCGTCGTCCGGTACAACAAGGAGCTGCAGGACAAGGAGAAGGATCTCTACGACCCGATCGAGAAGAAGGTCAAAGACCTCCTCCGCGCGATCGCGCTCCGCGACGGGTACGATCTCATCCTCAACAAGCGCAGCGTGCCGTACGGCCGCAAGGACCTCGACATCACCGACAAGGTGATCACCGAGTACAACAAGGCCAACCCCGTGGCGGTCAAGCCGGGCGCCAAGCCGGCCGCGTCGACCAAGGCCTCCGACACCCCGAAGAAGCCGGCCCCGAGCGCCGCGCCCAAGATGCCATGAAGCGCGCCGCCCGGAACCTCGCCCTCGCGATCGCCTGCCTGGTCGTCCCGGTCACCAGCGCCGTGGTGGCCGCCGCGCCGCCGATGATCAAGGTGAAGATGGCCTACGTCGACACCGAGCGCTGCGTGAACGAGACCGAGGACGGCCTGCGCGCCAAGGCCGCGCTCATCAAGCTCAAGGTCAAGCGCGAGAGCCAGCTGATGGCCATGGAAGACCGGCTCAAGGCCGCGCAGGAAGACCTCGCCGCGCTCTCCAAGTCCGCCAAGGGCCCGAGCCCGCAGCTCTCCGCCGCGGTGTTCGCCTACGACAAGGACCTGCGCGCCTACCAGGACCAGGTGAAGGCGGTGAACCTCGAGCTCGCGCGCCGCGAGGACGAGCTGTTCTACCCCATCGAGAAGAAGGTCAAGGCGATCTACAAGCGCATCGCCGAGGCCGAGGGCATCGATCTCGTCGTCGACAAGAAGACGGTGCCCGTGCCCGGTCTCAAGCCCGAATACGATCTGACCGAGCGCGTGTTGCGCGAGTACAACTGGGGGCCGCCGGGTGGCGCCTCCGCTTCGGCCTCGGCTTCCGGCAAGTGATCCTCCTCGCGCGGCCTGGTCGGCTGCGCGATCTGCTCGCGCGACACGGCGGGGTGATCGACGAGACCCTCGACCGCGACCTGCCCATCGCGCGCGTCGGCCCGTCCGACGGCAAGGACGACACCGACCTCGCCCCCGTGCTCCACGACCGGGGGGCCGCGCGGCTCACCACCTCGGCGCGCGTGCTCCTGGTCTCGGCCAAGATCGCCGGCCGGGTCGACCCGGGACGCCGCTGGGTGCACGCCCACGCGGAGCGCGTGCTCGCCGAGCTGCTCGAGGACGAGCTCCCGACCTTCGTCGACCACGTGCCCCTCGGCGTGCGGTGCGAGCCCGGCGCGCGCATCGCCCTCGGGGCCATCGTCGGCGAGGGCAGCCGCATCGGCGCCGGCGCCGTCGTCTACCCCCACGCCCGGCTCGGGCGCGGCGTCGTGATCGGCGCCGGGTCGGTCGTCGGCGGCCAGGGCTTCGGGTTCGTCGAGGGCGAGCACGGCCCGCTGCGCATGCCCCACCGCGCCGGCGTGGTGCTCGAGGACGAGGTCGAGGTGGGCGCGCTCTGCACCATCGACGCGGGCATCCTCGTGCCGACGCGCGTCGGTCGGGACACCAAGCTCGACGCCCAGGTGCACCTCGGTCACGGCGTGGTCGTGGGCGAGCGCTGCCGCTTTGCCGCGCAGGTGGGCCTCGCGGGCAGCGTGGTGGTCGAGGACGACGTGTGGATCGGTGGCCAGGCCGGCATCGCCGACCACGTGCGCATCGGCAAGGGGGCGCGCATCGCGGCCAAGGCCGGCGTCATCGGCGACGTCCCGCCGGGCGAGACGGTGGCGGGCTACCCGGCGGTGCCCCGCGCGCGCTGGCTGCGGGGGCAGGCCAAGCTGTATCGTGGCCGGCCATGACCGACTACGCCGCCCCCAGATACGGAGCTCCCGGGGGACCCGCTCTTGCCCGAGCCCCAGGCCTCGTCGTGGTGCAGGAGTGGTGGGGGCTGAACGATCACATCAAAGATCTATGCAATCGCTTCGCCGCGCAGGGATTCCTGGTGATCGGCGTCGATCTGTACGGCGGTCGCGTCACCAAGGACGCCGGCGAGGCCATGCAGCTCATGATGGATCTCAAGACCCCGGACGCGCTCGAGATCATCGGCGCGGCGATCGACCGCCTGCGGGCCGACCCGGAGTGCAACGGCAAGGTCGGGGTGGTCGGGTTCTGCATGGGCGGAGCCATGAGCCTCGCCTCGGCGTGCAACCTCGCCGTCGACGCCGCCGTGCCCTTCTACGGTCTCCCCCGCGCCGAGTACGCCGACTGGACCAAGGTGCGCTGCCCGATCGAGGGGCACTACTCCGAGCGCGACCCCCACGTGACCAAGGAGCGGGTCGTGGTCGCGCGCGACGCGCTCGTGGCTGCCGGAAAGTCGGTCGAGTTCCACTTCTACGACGCCGAGCACGCCTTCGCCAACGACACCCGCGAGGTCTACGACCGCGCCGCTGCCGAGCTCGCCCTCGCGCGCACGACGGCGTTCCTCCACGCGCACCTCGGGTGAGCCGAGCGTAAGCGGGCCGACGAGGATGCAACTCTGAGCCGCTCGACGCGGGGCGCGCTCCACGGCAGACTCGCGCCGTGCAACTCGACATCCGCAAGATCCTCTCGATCCTGCCGCACCGATACCCGTTCGTGATGGTCGATCGGGTCACCGACATCGTCGCGGGCGAGGTGATCCACGGGTACAAGAACGTCTCCATCAACGAGCCGTTCTTCGCGGGCCATTTCCCCGGCGATCCGATCATGCCCGGGGTGCTCGTGGTGGAGGCGCTCGCGCAGATCGGCGGCATCCTCGCCTACGCGAGCGACCCGTTCGATGCGCAGGGTTCGCTGATGTATTTCCTCGGCATCGATCGCTGCAAGTTCCGGCACCCCGTGCGTCCCGGCGATCGCCTCGACCTCGAGGTGCGTGTCGTCAACCACCACTCGAACGTCTGGAAGCTGCGCGGAGAGGCCACGGTGGGGGGCACCCTCTGCGCGGAGGGCCAGCTCCTCGCCAGCATCGTCGAGCGCGAGCGTTGACCACCCGCGTCCACCCCACCGCCGTCGTCGATCCGAGTGTCGTCCTCGGGGACGAAGTGGAGATCGGCGCCTACACGGTGGTGGGGGCGGGCGTTTCGCTGGGGCGGGGGGTGCGCCTCGGCGCACACGTCGTCGTCGAGGGGCCCACCGTCCTCGAGGAGCGCGTGCAGGTGTTCCCCTTTGCCGTCCTCGGCACAGCGCCCCAGGATCGGTCGTACGCCGGCGAGCCCACCACGCTGCGGGTCGGGGCCGAGACCATCGTGCGCGAGCACGTGACGCTGCACCGCGGCACCCGCAAGGATCGCGGCCACACCGACGTGGGCGCGCGGTGCCTGCTCATGGTGGGCGTGCACGTGGCGCACGACGCGGTCATCGGGGACGACTGCACGATCGCCAACGCGGTCCAGATCAGCGGCCATGTCGTGCTCGAGGAGGGCGTCGTCGTCGGCGGCGTGGCGGCGTTCGCGCCGTTCGTGCGGGTGGGCACGCTCGCCTTCGTGGCCGCGGGCGCGCGGGTGGAGCAAGACGTGCCGCCCTACCACGTGGCGCAGGGCGATCGCGCGCGGGTGCGGGCGCTCAACGTGGTCGGCCTCGCGCGCAAGGGCGTGCCCGAGGAGCCGCTGCTCGCCGCCCACCGCATCCTCTACCGCTCCGGGCTCCCCCGCGCCCACGCCCTCGAGCACCTCGCGGGCGACCCGGACCCGAGCGTCCGTCGCCTCGTCGCGTTCCTCCAAGAGCACACGACCCTGCCAGGTCCCGTCTCCCGCTGACGCCAAACTTGGTATGCTCCCCGCAGATGACTGGACGGCGGGGGTTCTTGGCGCTGGTGGTCGGGGGAGCGCTGCTCGCCTTCGACGCGTCGTGCAGCTTCGTCGTCGACACCTCCGCCGACCAGTGTCAGACCGACGGCGACTGCGCGTCGCGCGGCTTCGACGGCTGGTTCTGCGCCGCCGACAAGATCTGCCGCTGCAAGACCAACAAGGCGTGCAAGGTTCGCCTCGGCACCGACGCGGTCTGCTACGCCGGCAGCTGCGCTGCGCTCCGTTCGGAGGACTGCCAGACGGTCTACATGCGACCCACCGACCTCGACCGCGACGACGCGGTGGTCATCGGGTGGATGGCGCCGATCGTCGGTGAGAACAAGTCGCTCGTCGAGCCGCAGCTCAACGCGGTCGACCTCGCGCGGCGCGACTTCGCCGACGGGCTACCCCCGATCAAGGACGGCAGCCCGAATCGCCCCCTGGTGGTGCTCGCCTGCAACGACGGCGCGAACGCGCTGCGCGCCGCCAAGCACCTGGTCGAAGAGGTGCACGTGCCCGCCATCATCGGGCCGGCGTTCAGCGGCGTGCTCAAGACCATCGCCACCGAGGAGACCATCCCCAAGAAGACCCTCCTCCTCTCGGCCTCCGCCACGAGCCCGCTCATCACGGGCCTCATCGACGACGGCCTCGTGTGGCGCACCTGCCCGTCCGACGCCGCGCAGGCCATCGCGATGGCCCAGCTCGTCTCCACCAAGGTCGAGGCCGACACCCGCAAGGCCTTCGGGCTCGCCGTCGACGACCCGAGCCTCCGCGTCGCGGTGGTCGCCAAGGGCGACGCCTATGGGCTCGGGCTCGCCAACGCCCTCTTCGACCGCATCGTGTTCAACAAGAAGAGCGCCGCCGACAACGGCCCCGCGCTCTACAAGCGCATCAACTACGGCGACCCCACCAAGGACGACGCCACGACCCTCGCCGCGAGCTACGCCAACGCGGTCAAGTCGGTGCTCGACTTCAAGCCGCACATCCTGCTCACCGTGGGCACGAGCGAGGCGGTCACCTTCATCCTCACCGACGTCGAGAAATCGTGGCCGGCCGGGGCGCGCCCGCGTCACCTGGTCTCCGACGGCCTGCAGCTGCCCGAGCTCGCCGCCCTCGCCCGCGGCAACGACATGCGCACCCGGCTCTACGGCTCCATCGCGGGCACCGACAGTCCGCTCGGCAAGAAGTTTCGCGACGCGTACAACGGCGCCGGCTTCACCGCGAAGCCCGACGCCTACGCCGCCTCCGCGTACGACGCGCTCTACCTGCTCGCCTACGCCGTCGTGGGCGCGGGCGCCAAGCCCATCACGGGGCCACAGCTCGTCGCGAGCCTCGGCCTCGTGGTCCCCGACGCGAAGGCGGTGCCCATCAAGGCGGGCCCGGAGGGCATCGGCGCGGCCATGACCGCGCTGCGCAGCGGGGGGCGCATCGACTACGACGGCGCGTCGGGACCGCTCGACTTCGATCTCGCCACCGGCGAGGCGGTGGCCGACATCCAGATCTGGTGCGTGACGCCGGCGTCCGCGGCCGAGCCGTTCGCGAACGTGGGGATCTACCGCGCTTCGGGCGGCAGCATCGACGGCACCCTCGTCTGCCCCCCCTGACGCCTTCCGCACCCGTTTCGGCCATCCGGCGAGGGGCCCGGCCGATCCTTTCGTGATGTCAAAGGGTTACTCCCTCTTGACAGCAAGTCCGATCCGGTGTCTAGAGGGCGCGACCCGCAGCCAAGGAAACCGCGCGATGGGATCGGAAAAAAAGGGGAAGGGGGCCGACACCAAGCCGGTCGCCAGCAAGAAAGTGCCGGCGAAGGTCCCGCCGAAGCCCTCGGCGGCCGCGAAGAGCTCGCCGAACGCCAAGGCCAAGGCGCCCGCCAAGCCCGCGGCCGGCAAGCCTGCCGCCCCGGCGGCGGCCGGTGGGAAGGCCGCTCCCGGCAAGCCCGGCGAGCCGG
>CAZUZY010000391.1:0-8183 GCA_964624885.1 uncultured Polyangiales bacterium
GGCAGCCTCGAGGCGCTGCTCGCGGTGGGGCCGACGCTGCGGCTCGGCCCGGTGCGCCTCGGCGTCGAGGTGCTCGCGGGGCGCACGTTCTCGACGCTGCGGGCCAACGTGGTCGGGGACCGCGAGGTGTCGTTCGGCGGCTTCTTCGCCGGCGCGGGGCTGTTCCTCGGCGCGGGGATCGGGGGTGGGCCGTGAGGCGCGCACTCTTCTTCGTCTGCCTCGTGGGCTGCGGCATCGACGTCGACGCGATCGTGGCGCGCCCCGTCGGCGACGCTGCGCCCGACGTCTCGAGCGACGCGGCGACCGACACCGCCTTCGACGACGCCCCGCTCGACGGCGCGGTGGTCGAGGCCAGCACGGTGGTCGCCGGCCAGTACCACACGTGCGCGATCCGCGGCGGCGCGCTCGCGTGCTGGGGCCGCAACGTGCGCGGTGCGCTCGGCACCGGCGACACCGCGCCGCGCCTCGTGCCCACGGTGGTCCCCGGCAGCTGGTCGGCGGTGGCCCTGCACGAGGACGCCACCTGCGCGGTCGACGCGGGCGGCGATCTGCACTGCTTCGGCGCGAACGAGCGCGGGCAGCTCGGGCTCGGCGACACCAAGGACCGGGCGACGCCCACGCGCGTGACGTTGCCGGCGAAGGTGGTCGCGCTCGGCGCCGGCTACGAGACGACCTACGCGGTGCTGGCCGACGGCTCGATGTGGGGCTTCGGCGCCAACGTCGAGGGGCAGCTCGGGCTCGGCGACACCTACCCGGGCGCGCCCTCGCTCGTACCGGTGCGCCTCGGCGAGGGCTACCTGCGCGTGCAGGGCGGGCAGGGGCACGGCTGCGCGGTGAAGGCTTCGGGCGAGCTGTTCTGCTGGGGCCGCAACACCGAGGGCGAGCTCGGGCAGCCCTCGACCGCGGGGATCCAGCTGCGCACGCCCACCCGCGTCGGCACGGACACCGACTGGCTCGACCTCGACCTCGGCCAGGACGCGAGCTGCGCCCGCAAGCGCGACCGCACGCTGCACTGCTTCGGCGACAACTCCTTCGGCCAGCTCGGGCTCGCGACGCCGACCACGCAGTACGGGCCGCGGCAGCTGGATCCGGCGCCGTTGCGCAGCTTCTCGATCGACACGTTCCACGCCTGCCTCGTGCACGACGACGGCGCGCTCCTGTGCACGGGGCGCAACGAGGAGGGGCAGCTCGGCCTCGGCGACACGGTGGGTCGCAAGGCGTTCACCACGGTGGCGTTGCCGAACGTCCGCGTGGTGACGGCGGGCCGCATGTTCACGTGCGCGCTGGACACGAACGGCGCGGTCCACTGCACGGGCGAGAACGCCGACGGTCAGCTCGGCACCGGGGACCGGGAGCGGCGGCGCGCGTTCGTGCGGGTGTGGTGACTTGCTCGATCGCGTCGGGGAGCTCGCCGCGAGCGTGAATTCGGAGCGGAGGACCGGACTGGGACGGTCCGGGAGCGACAAAGCCAATGCGCGTGTCCTCGAGGACCGCACGACGATCGCCGGTGCTAGGCTCGTTCCGTGGCTCGAAGCGGGGCGTGGGTGTGGCTCGGCCTGGCGCTGGCATCCCCGGCGTGCGGCGGCGTGGTCACGCCTCCACCCGGCGCGTCGACCGACGCGGGAGACGCCGGGGATGCGACGAGCGATGCGGTAGAGCCGATCGATTCGACCGGGTCGGTCGATTCGACCGGGCCGATCGATTCGACCGCGGTTCCCTCGGACACCGGACCGATCACGGAGGACAGCTCGGTGCATCCGGGGCCCATCGTCCAGGTCGCGGGTGGAAACGTCCACACGTGCGCGCTCGCCTCCGACGGTACGGTGTTCTGCTGGGGCAACGACAACAGCGGCGAGCTCGGGGACGGTGCGCCGACGGTGTACCGAACGAGGCCGGTGCGCGTGCGGGTCGCGCCGGGCGGGGCTCCCTTCTCGTCCGTCGTGGAGGTCGCGACGGGGGGCTACCACACCTGCGCTCGCAAGACCGATGGCACGGTGTGGTGCTGGGGAGACAACTCCTCAGGGCAGGTCGGCGTTCCAGACATGTCGTTGACCCCCCAGTCCGTCCCCGTGCAGGTGTTCATGTCGAAGGACGGCCCGCCCTTGGATGGCGTCGTGCAGCTGTCGGCGGGCGTCGGCTACACGTGCGCCCGCAAGAAGGAAGGAACGGTGTTCTGCTGGGGAGCAAACCACGACGGACAGCTCGGCGATGGCCTGTTCGAGACGGTATCCAGGCGGTCTTGGCCGGCCCCTGTCCTCAGCGCGCCCGGCGTGCCCCTGACCGGGGTCGCACAGATCACGGCCGGTCAGATGCATACCTGTGCCCTCAAGGTCGACAGCACCGTCGTCTGTTGGGGGAGCAACGATTCGGGTCAGCTCGGCGACGGGATGTCGTCGACGTCCATCCGACCGTTTCCCCTGCCCGTGATGGCGCCGACCGGTGGTCCGATGTCGGGGGTCGCCGAAGTCTCGGCGGGGTGCCGACACATGTGCGCGCGCACCGTGGCCGGGGCGGTGCTCTGTTGGGGTGCCGACGATGGATCGTCACCCCTCCGGAAGATACCGACCCCCATCGTGGTCGGTTCCGGTCTCCCACTCACCGACGCCGTCCAGATCGCGGTGGGGCAGATCCATGGCTGCGCACGGAAGAAGGACGGCACCGTGTTCTGCTGGGCCTCGAACCGCCTGGGTCAGCTCGGTGACGGGACGATGGTCTCCCGTCCGTCCGCCGCGCCGGTGCCCGGGCTGACCGGGGTCACCGACCTCGCGACGACGGGGTTTCACACGTGCGTGGTGGTGGCGGGCGACGTGCGCTGCTGGGGTTTCGACGATTGGGGTACGCTCGGCGACGGCACGAAGACCTACTGCCGGACGTCACCGACCCCGGTCCTGTGGTGAGCGAGGCCGCCGTATCTTCACCGAGCTCGCGCCGGGCACAGAGCTCACCGCGAGCGTGAATCCGCGCGTCCTCGAGGCCTGCACCACGATCGCCGGTGCTAGGCTCGTTCCGTGGCTCGAAACGGGGCGTGGGTGTGGCTCGGCCTGGCGCTGGCGTCGCCGGCGTGCGGCGGCGTGGTCACGCCTCCACCCGGCGCGTCGACCGACGCGGGAGACGCCGGGGATGCGACGAGCGATGCGGTAGAGCCGATCGATTCGACCGGGTCGGTCGATTCGACCGGGCCGATCGATTCGACCGCGGTTCCCTCGGACACCGGACCGATCACGGAGGACAGCTCGGTGCATCCGGGGCCCATCGTCCAGGTCGCGGGTGGAAACGTCCACACGTGCGCGCTCGCCTCCGACGGCACGGTGTTCTGCTGGGGCTACGACAACGATGGCGAGCTCGGGGACGGCGCGCCGACGGTGTTCCGAACGAGGCCGGTGCGCGTGCTGGCGGCGCCAGGCGTCCCGCTCTCGTCGATCGTGGAAATCGCGACGGGGGGCTATCACACCTGCGCCCGCAAGGCCGACGGCACGGTGTGGTGTTGGGGGCGAAACGGCGAGGGCCAAGTCGGCGCCCCCGAAATGTCGTTGATCCCCCACGCAGTACCCGTCCTGGTCCTCACGTCCAAAGGTGGCCCGCCGCCGCGCGACGTCGTGCAGCTCGCGGCTGGTTACACGTACACCTGCGCCCGCAAGAAGGACGGGACGGCGTTCTGCTGGGGATACAACGGCGACGGACAGCTCGGCGATGGGTTGTTCGAGACGGAGGCGCAGCGGCCTTGGCCCGCGCCGGTCCTCGGCTCGACCGGTGTCCCGCTGACCGGGGTCGCACAGATCGCCGCCGGCATGAAGCACACGTGCGCGGTCAAGGTCGACGGTACGGTCGTCTGCTGGGGTCAGAACGATTCGGGGCAGCTCGGCGACGGGACGATGGCTGAGCCTGCGACGTTGGTTCGACGGTTTCCGGCCCCGGTGCTCGTGTCGGCCGGTGGTCCGGCGCTGTCGGGGGTCGCCGAAGTCTCGTTGGGGCAGAGACAGACGTGTGCGCGAACCGTGGCCGGGGCGGTGCTCTGCTGGGGCGCCGACGATGCAACGTCGCCCGTCCGGACCTCGCCCACGCCCGTCATGGTCGTTCCGGGCACCGCGCTCACCGACGTCGTGCAGGTCAAGGCAGGGGTCATCCACGACTGCGCGCGGAAGAAGGACGGCTCCGTGCTCTGCTGGGGCTCGAACAAGATGGGTCAGCTCGGCGACGGGACGACGGTCTCGCGTGCGTCCGCCGCCCCGGTGCTCGGGCTGACCGCGGTCACCGACCTCGCGACGACGGGTTACCACACGTGCGCCGTGGTGGCGGCCGACGTGCGCTGCTGGGGTTTCAACGACTGGGGCACGCTCGGTGACGGCACGAAGACCTACTTCCGGACGTCGCCGACCCCGGTCCTGTGGTGAGGACGCTCCCGTCAGCGCTGAGCCCGCGCCGATTCCTGAGCCGATCGGGCTCGGTGCCGGCCTCTCCTCCTCGATGACCGGCCTTCGCACCTGCCTCCTCGCGCTCCTCGTCACCGGCTGCAGCAGCGCTTCCGAGGCCCCCACCGAGGAGGACGGCGGCGCCGACGTCGCCCTCGAGGAAGGCGTCGACACCGCGACCGACACCGGCCCGGTCGTCGACACCGGCAGCGTCACCGACACGACCGTCCCCGAGGCTCCCGCGGGCACCACCCCCGCCTTCGTCGCGCAGGGCCACGCCGGCCGTACCACCGTCTCCTGCGACGACGGCCGCACGTGGGTCGCCGATCGCTCGGACGCGCCGACCCTTCGCTGCTTCGAGGGTGGCAACGACTGCGACCACGACCCCGGCGCCGGCCGCGGCCTCACCTTCGGCGGCGGCTACTTCCTCGCCACCTTCGGGTGGGGTAAGCCCGGCTCGATCCGGCGCAGCGACGATGGCGTCACCTGGACCAAGGTGCTGGAGGGCACCACCTTCGGCGGCATGGTGTGGAACGACGGCTTCCTCGCCGCCTCGCGCACCGGTCGCTCCTCCAAGGACCTCGGGCTCTCGTGGACCAACGTCACCGAGGCGCCGACCGACCAGTGGAACGTGCGCAGCGCGGCGTTCGTCGAGGGCATCGGCGCGGTGATGCTCCTCTCCGACGCCAAGCCCGACCTCGTGATCAGCGCCGATCTCGGCAAGACCTGGCGCAAGCCCACCACGTTCCCCGCCACGTGCGGCAACAACGTGCAGGGCATCGCGGGCGCCGCGAGCGCGTTCGCGGTGTTCGGCGCGGACGGCGTGGTCTGCGTCTCGAGCGACGGCGGCAAGACCTTCACCGCCAGCAACGTGGGTGGAACGATCGACGCGGCGCCGGTGTTCACCGGCAAGACGTTCTACGCGTGGGGCGACAGTGGCGGCGCGCGGCAGCGCTTCGAGAGCGCCGACGGCAAGGCGTGGACGAAGTCCAAGACCAGCGTGCGCAGCGTCGCGGGCAACGGCCCGGACCTCGGTCCGGTGGCGTGGAGCCCGGCCACCGGCACGTTCGTCGGCGTCAAGGGCGGCTGGATGCAGTGGTACGAGAAGCAGGTGTTCTACCGCAGCGAGGACGGCCTCGTGTGGGACGCCTTGCCCACCGGCGCGTTCACCCCGAGCCACCCGATCCGGAACATCGCGTACGGCGCCGTCAAGAAGAGCAGCGCTTGTAAGTAGTCAAAGCCTGGGGGCGTCGAGATCGAGGCGCCTTCAGTGATCCAGCTCCTCGCCCTCGGCGGCGGGGGCCGACGCGGAGGGTCCCGGAGCCGCCGCGGCGCCGGCGTCGATCTTCGGCCACCCGATGGCATCCAGGGCGAAATCGGCCTCCGCCTTGCGCTTGGCGAAGGCGTCGCGCTCGGCCGGCGGCACCACGCGCGTGGCGTCCATCTTGAGCACCAGCGGGTCGACGAACACGCCGTTCTTCTTCACCGAGAGGTGCAGGTGCGCGCCCGTGGAGCGGCCGGTCGAGCCCACGTATCCGATGAGCGTGCGCGCCTCGACGTGGGTGCCCGGCACGACGCCCGGCGCGAACCGCGAGAGGTGCGCGTACCCCGACTCGTAGCCGCCCTCGTGCAGGATGGTGACGAGGTTGCCGCTCGGCCCCGCGTCGCCGCGCGTGATCACCATGCCGGGGCCGATGCTGTAGACCGGCGTGCCCGCCGGCGCGCCGAAGTCGCACCCGTTGTGCGGCGTGACCACCTTGAGGATCGGGTGCATGCGCTTCGGGTTGAAGCGCGAAGTGACGCGAGGGAACGCGAGCGGCATGCGCCACTTGCCGCGCACCGGCTGGTGGCCCTTGCCGTCGAACCAGCCGTGCGACTTGCCGGCGAGCTTGGGGTCGCGCGTGTGGTAGAGCCGCACCGAGGGCAGGCCAGGGCGGGGGCCGTAGTCGAACGCGACGAGCTCGTCGTAGCGGTCGAAGCGCCCGGCCACGTAGGTGGCGTCGGCGACCACGCGCAGGATCGAGCCCTTGGCGGGCGGGAGCAGGTCGCCGCGCGAGGCGAAGGCGTCGTCGAGCTCCTCGACCAGCGAGGCGTCGAGCCCCGCCTCCTTGATCGACGCCGTGAGATCCGCGCCGACCACGAGCGCGACCGCGTGCCTGCGGTGGCTCACCGGGAGCAGCACGTGCTCGACCTTGAACGCGCCGGGCGCAAGGACACCGCCGCCGTCGACGCCGGCGTCGCCACTCGCCGGGGCGCTCGGCACGGGCAGGCTCGGGTCGAACGCCCGCACGATGTCGCCCGGGGTCCACTCGAGCTCGAACCCGCGCAGCACGTGGTCGGTCTTGTTCCACAGCACCACCAGGCGATCCTGCGGGTGGCAGACGTCGAGCTTGCGCACCTTGGCGATGGCCGCCGCGAGGCGGGCCACGTCGGGCTTGGAGACGCCGATGGCCTCGAGCGCCTGGCCGCAGGTGCGCTTGCCGACCTTGGCGGTGACCGCCTCGAGCGTGGGGTCGCTGTCGAGCGACGAGAGCCGGAAAGGGGGCGGCCCGGCGTCGGGATCGACGAGCGCGATGGAGGCCATCACGCTCGGGCTCGCGGCCACGGACGCGGAGGCGGAGACAGGAGGGGCGGCGACAGATGCCTTCGGGGCAGGGGCCGACGCGCTGGTCGCGGCGCGCGCGGACGGCACGCGGCGGCCGGTGAGCGCGAGCGGGATCTGCAGGAGGCCGAGGGCGACCGCGCCGATCAGGAACCACCGCGTGGCGCGCGCGCGCGGCGTGGGTGGCGCGAGCCCGAGCAGCTCCTCGGGGCCCTCGCCCTCCACGCGCTCGGGGGTCTCCGGCTCGGGGGCCGCGGGCTCCGTCGACGAGGCTCCGCGCAGCGACGCCGCGTCCACGGGGGGCGCCCCGGCGACAGGAAGACCGGCCTCGGGGGCCTGGTCGTCCGGGGGGGCGCCTTCGGTCATCCCGGCGTCATAGCCGGCCTCGGCGCGTTCTTGAACCCTCCGCCGTTCAGCCCTCGAGGAGCAGCAGGTCGGGATCCTCGAGCAGGCGGATGATCTCGTACGCGAACGCCGCGCCGACGTGGCCGTCGATGATGCGGTGGTCGAACGAGAGCGACAGCAGCATCACCTGGCCGATCACGATCTGCCCGTCGCGGACCACCGGCTTCTCCTTCATCTGGTGGACGCCGAGGATGGCGACCTCCGGGAAGTTGATGATCGGGGTCGCGAACAGGCCGCCCTGCGCGCCGAGCGAGGTGATGGTGAACGTTGAGCCACTGAGCTCCTGCGGCTTGATCTTGTTCTCCTTGGCGGCCACGCCGAGGCGCTCGATCTCGCGCGCGAGCTCGACGATCGAGAGGCGCTCGGCGCCCTTGAGCACCGGCACCATGAGGCCCGCGTCGGTCGAGGCGGCGATGCCCAGGTTCACGTACTTGCGGACGACGAGCTCGTTGGTCGACTCGTCGAGCGCGCTGTTGAGCGTGGGGAACTTGGCGAGCGCGGCCACGACGGCCTTGGCGATGAACGCGAGGTAGGTGAGCTTGACGCCGCTCTTCTCGGCCTTGCCCTTGAGGCGCTCGCGCAGCGGCTTGAGCGCGCTGCAGTCGACCTCCTCGACGAAGGTGAAGTGCGCCGCCGTGTTCTTCGAGTTCGACATGCGCTCGGCGATCTTGCGGCGCACGCCCACGAAGGGGACGCGCTCCTCGAGGGCGGCGAGCTCCGGCGCGGCGGCGGCGATCTTCACCGGGTCGCGCCCGCGCGGGGCCTCG
>CAZUZY010000392.1:0-8110 GCA_964624885.1 uncultured Polyangiales bacterium
CCCCCAGATCGATGGTCTTGGTCACCTGCTTCTTCCACTGCTCGTACTCGGGCTCCCCCTTGCTGGCCTTCGGCCCGGGCACCGGCGGGAAGATCTCGTCGTCGAAGCAGTACATCTCGACACGACGGTTCTCCTCCGCCGCCACCCCGTCCTTGCCGAACTCGTCGCCCTCGTCCGTGCGCGGGAAGAACTCCCCGCAGCCGTGGGTGACCGCCTCGATCGCCTCCGGCAACGTCGTTCCGTCCAGCGCCATGTAGGCCTCGATCAGCGCCTTGCGCGTCTTCGGGCCCGCGATGCCGTCGACCTCGAGGTCGGTTCCCCTGTTCTCGTTGCTCCAGGCCTGGAAGCCCGCGACCGTCTGCTCGCACGGCAGCGCCTTGATCATCTGGACGACCTCGCCGTTCCCCCACCGCTTCTGCTTCGGCTTGCCGTCGCCGAACCACGCCTCCCACGCGGCCACGTCGTCCTTCAGGTAGGCCTTGATCGCCTCGGCGCGCTCCACCGAGAGATCGAGGTTGTAGTTGTCGTCGGCCGTCGTGTCCGTGTGCCCGAGGATCAGGAGCTTGCCGGTCGGGTTCGCCTTGTAGACCGCGACCACCTGCTGGATCCCGTTCATCGCCGAGGGGCGCAGGAAGCACTTGTTCGTGTCGAAGTGCATGCCGATGAGGCGGATGCGCGTCAGCGGTTTCACGAGGACCAGGGTCTTCGGCGTCTCGCTCTCGAGCGAGGTGGTGAGCTCCGTTGCATCGAGCCCCAGCCTCTCGGGGTTCACGGCGTCCTCGGGCAGCTCTGTCGGCTGGTACTGGTCCTTCCACCGCGGCCGCAGCGTGTCCCGCACCGCCTTCCCATTGGTGATCCGCGCTGTACCGAACGAGGCTGCGACCTCGGGCACCTTCACCTTGCCGTTGCCGGGGGTCGTTACCTTCTTGCGCGTGCCCTCGTAGACCACCTCGAGCTCCACGCCGTCGACGGGCTTGCCCCACGCGTCCACGACGGTCACCTCGAACCACCCGAGCTTCTCCTTCGCCGGCGCGACGTCCTCTTTGATCGCCTTGGCCGCCTTCGCGCCCGGGTTGGGCGGCAGCGGAGGCGGCGGGTGGAGCTCGGCCACCTGGAAGAAGCCGAAGTCGATCTGCTGCTTCAGCCAGTCCGCGAGCAGGTCTCGCCGCCGGTTCTCGTCGAGGCCGTGCTGGAACGAACCTCCCCGACCGTGGAACAGGCGCACGAGGTCCTGGTAGGCGCGATCGTGCCGTACCCAGTGGCTCACGCATCCCATGGCTTCTCGGGTTCCGAGCACTCGACGGTGCTCGGCGCTCGGCCCGTCACTCCGCGTGAAGAGCTCCTGATCGGTGGTGATGTACGGAAGGCGTAGTGCCCGGCGCATCCAGAAACCTCCGACGACGGGGTTCGATCGGGTCAGTGCGTGAAGAGGACCAACCTGCAGCCCAGCCTGTCCGGCGCGAGCGGAGATGGCGTCCTGCATGGGTCGCCCGTACCTCCTGCCTGTTTCGACACCGATTCGCGTGGCTCGGGGCGCCGAGCGCGGTACCTTGGCCGGCCATGTCCGACCGCGCCGCCCTCGGGGGCACCTTCACGTTTCCGGGGACCAACCTGACCGTGCGACGCATGGGGTACGGCGCGATGCAGCTCGCCGGCCCCCACGTGTTCGGACCCCCCAAGGACCCGGACGCCGCCGTGGCGGTCGTGCGAGAGGCCGTCGCGAGCGGCGTCGATCACATCGACACCAGCGATTTCTACGGCCCGCACGTCACCAACCAGATCCTCCGCCGCGCGCTCCACCCCTACCCCCAGAACCTCGTCCTCGTGACCAAGGTGGGCGCGAAGCGTGGCGCCGATGCGTCCTGGCAGCGCGCGGAGTCTCCCGCCGAGCTCCGCGCCGCCGTCGACGACAACCTGCGCAACCTCGGCGTCGAGTCGCTCGACGTCGTCAACATGCGCGTCGGTCTCATGGGCCTCGGCGACGCGCCCGTGCGCCACCACGTCGAGGTCCTCGTCGACCTCAAGAAGCAAGGCAAGATCAAGCACATCGGCCTCAGCAACGTGACGGCCAAGCAGTACGCCGAGGCGCGCGCCGTCAGCGAGATCGTGTGCGTGCAGAACCAGTACAACCTCGCGCACCGCGGCGACGACGCCTTCGTCGATCAGCTCGCGAAGGAGGGCGTGGCCTACGTGCCGTTCTTCCCGCTCGGGGGCTTCACGCCGCTCCAGTCGTCGACCCTGTCCGAGGTCGCAGCGGCCGTCGGGGCCACGCCGATGCAGGTCGCGCTCGCGTGGCTGCTCCAGCGCGCGCCGAACATCCTGCTCATCCCCGGCACGTCTTCGTCCGGCCACCTGCGCGAGAACCTCGCCGCCGCCGACCTCGTGCTGTCGGCGGCTCACGTCGCGCGGCTCGACTCCATCGCGGCCGAGGCGCGCCCCGCGGCGCACTGAGCCGCGGTTCAGAAGCGCACCACCGCGCCCACCGTGCCCGCCGACGTCACCGTCACGCTCGCGCTCTCCCCGCCGAGCGCGGCCGCGTCGAGGACGGTCGCCAGGAGGAGCCCGACACCGATGCCCCACGGGATGCACACCGGCGCGCCGCGATCGCAGTGCGTCAGCTGCTGGTCCGCGAGGAGACCCAGGGCGGGCAGCGCGACGCGCATCCCGAGGCTGATCGCCGCTCGGCCAGGGTGCCCACGCGCGATGTGGAGAATCGGTCCGGCCAGGAAGTACCCGGGAATGCCCACGTAGAAGAGCGCGGTCGCGTAGCTGAGCGCGTCGTTGAGCAAGAGGTACCCGTGGTACCCGCTCTTCACCTTGGGCGGTTCGTCGGCCGGCTTCGACCCCGGCTCCACCGGCTGCGCCGCGGTCGCGCGCGCGCGGACGCAGAGCGGGTCGTCGGCCTTGCGCGTCGCGAGTGCCCGTCGCGGCCACGACATCGGCGCCGCACTCGGCGTCGGTGGCACGAAGGGCCAGCCCATCGCGACGCACTCGCCCTTCGCGCGGGCCGCCGTGATCTCCACCCACTGGGCGCGGCACTCCACGTCGAAGCCGTCGGGGCACACGAGCTCCACGGAGCCGCGTCGACCGACGTAGGCCTCCGTCGCGTCGGAGTAGACCAGGAAGCCACCGGTCAGCCGCATGCGCGCGGGCTCGGGCGCCGCGGTCAGCATCTCCGCGGCGTCCACCGCGACGATCGCGCCGTAGGGCGTGGCGTCGGCGGCGGCCACGCGCGCCACGGAGAGCCACGCGGCGACCGTGCCTCCCCGCAGCAACGCCGTGGCGGTCACGCCGAGAGCGTCCCTCGCGAGGCGAGTTGCCGCAAGGGAGACGAGCGCTGCGCGCCCTGGATCAGGGCGGCAGCCATCGGACCTCCGCGGACAGCTGCGCGGCGATGCACTCCACGAGGCGCCGCCCGTCCTCCGCCATCGCTGGGTGAGGCGCGAACACCTCCAGCACGCCGTCCTCGTCGAACTCGGCACTCGGTGCGATCGCTCCGACGGCGTTCTCGCCGAGCCGCAGCACGACCTCGCCTGGCGGCGGCACATGGTTCAGCGCCTGTCTCGTGAAAGGGTTCACGGTCGTCCGCGCAGCAGCAGGCGTCAGGTTCTCCGTCCGGGAGATGCAGTCCAGCCAGGCGTCCATCGTGATCCGCGAGGAGCCGACGACGAGCGCGACCAGGCCCATCTCACCGATCTACCACCCCTCACCCCCGGCCGGTCACCGCTTCGTCGGCAGCGGGAACCGCACCACCGCCGTCTTCGCCTTCCACCCCACGTTCGGGAACACCGACAGGTGGTAGACGTACCCGTCCGGCGCGATCGTGATCCGCCCGATCCGCGGCGGCTTCGCGAAGCTCGTCACCTTCGTGCCGTCCGCGCTGATCTCCACGATGTCCGGCGCCGTGCCGTTGATCTCCGCGTACACGCGGCCCGTGAACCGATCGCGGCGCATGCTCGTCACCGGGCCCGCGAGCGTGGCCCACGGCGTCGTCGTGCCCGTCGCGAGCTCCAGCGAGACCACCTTGCCGTCCTCCGTCGCCACCAGCAGCCGACGCAGGTCGAACACCGCGGCTGCCGTGATGCGCGCGGCGAGCTTCGTCACCGTCGTCGTCTTCGACGTCGCGAGATCCAGCCGCTGGAAGTCGCCGTTCACGTCCACGTTCCCGGCGTAGAGCGCCTTGTCCGGGCCCCACACGAGCCCGTACGGCCCGGTGTCGAGCGAGGTGTTCTTGAACGGCCCCGCGCCGCTCGTCGACTTCGCCGGCAACACGTTCGGCAGCGGGCGCGTGGCGCTCGTGCGGTCGAGGTGGATGATCCCGAGGCGCCCGTCGGCCCCCGTCTCCACGCACCCGCACGCCGCGCAGCAGATGTAGCTCGCCGCGACGTCGCCGAGGTCCTTGAACTCGCCGCCGGGGATCTTGAGGACCGCGACCTGCCCCATGTTGAGGTTGGTCGTGCTCTTCCACTCGGTCAGCACGCCCGCCGGCGTGAGCTGACGCAGGTAGTCTGGACCCGAGATCATCGTCGCCGTGTAGGCGGTGCAGATGTCGTCGAAGTCGAGGTCGAACGCGCCCTCTCCGTCGGCGCCGTTGACCAGCGAGCCCACGAACTCGGCCTTGTTGAGCTCGGTGAGCGGCGCGGGGGTGCAGAACGGCGCCGGCCGATCGCAGGGGCAGTCCTTGCCCCAGCACCGCCCGCTGTCGTCGCACTCCTGGTCGATGCACCCGCCGAGCGCGGCGACGCACGAGCCCTTGCCGTCGCACATCGTGCCCGGGCCACACGCGCGCCCGGGCACCGAGGGGTTGGGGCAGGGATCGAACGCGCCGGTCGTGAAGCACGCGGTGGTCGCGTCCTTGCACTTGCCGTCGCCGTAGTCGCACGCGGTGCCGGCCGGGCACGGGTTGCTGTCCTTGGGTCGACAGTCCTGCACGCACACGCCCTTGCGACAGCTCTTGCCGTCGCCGACGCACGTGGCCGCGGTGCAGCCGACGTCCGGCGTGGTCTCGACCACTGCGTCGCTCGCGTCCGCCGAAGCGCTGTCGCCGAGCGGGGTGCCCGGGTCCTCGCTGCTGCCACAGGCACCGACCAGGAACGCGAGGCCGAGGAGGAGTCTCATGGACCTACGGTAACACGCAGCAACCGAACCTCGGCCCTTCGGCCGGACAACGACAGTACGGACGCGGCCAGTACACCTGCATCGTCAGGACGCTGATCTTGGCGGGCGGCCCCGGAAAGTCCGTCACCGTCACCGGCCGCGCGCGGGGCTCCCCGTACGAGCGCAGCGCGAGGATCGGCAGCCCCGTCGCATACACCAGCGCGTTGAACGCGTGGATCGCGACGAGTAGCCGCGGCAACCACGGCGGCCGCCGATGCAGACACGCCTCGCAGCGGTAGATCCCCCTGCCGAACCGCACACAGGCCACGCACACGAGGTCTCCGCACGCCGCGCACGCACCGAGCGGCGTGGCCGCCCGCGCGCACCCGCACACCCAGCCCGAGCCGGAACGTCGATAGGGCGACACGGCCCGTCCGACAGCGCACCGTCCGACGAGTTCCGCCGCGCGCCAGATCCAAGCTGTCGCCTCGAGAGGGGTCCGAGGCCCTGGAAGAAGGCGACCCGCTCGCCCATACTCGCGGCCGTGAAGCGCATCGTGCTCGGCGACAACGCCGCCGTCCTGCCCACGCTGCCGCGACGGTTCGCGCGCCTCGTCTACGTCGACCCGCCGTTCAACACCGGCAAGGTGCAGGCGCGCAAGCGCATCCGCGTGCAGGCCACCGAGGGTGAGGGCGCGCGCGGGGGCTTCGCCGGCCGCCGGTACGACGTGCGCAAGGTGGCGAGCAGCGCCTACGCCGACGACTTCGACGACTACGTGGGGTTCCTCCTGCCGCGCATCGAGGCGGCGCTGCGCTGCATGACCAAGGACGCCTCGCTCTTCGTGCACCTCGACTACCGCGAGGTCCACTACGTGAAGGTGGCCCTCGATCGCCTGCTCGGCCGCGACCGGTTCGTCAACGAGATCGTCTGGGCCTACGACTACGGCGGGCGCCCGAAGAAGCGCTGGCCGGCCAAGCACGACACCCTCCTCTGGTACGCGCTCGACCCCGACGACTACGTGTTCGACTTCGCCGCCATCGACCGCATCCCCTACATGGCGCCCACCCTGGTCGGCGCCGAGAAGGCGGCGCGCGGCAAGACCCCGACCGACGTGTGGTGGCACACCATCGTGCCCACCAACGGCCGCGAGAAGACCGGCTACCCGACGCAGAAGCCCCTCGGAATCCTCGAGCGCCTGATCAAGGTGCACTCGCGCGAGGGCGACACCGTGCTCGACTTCTTCGCCGGCAGCGGCACCACCGGCGAGGCGGCCGCGCGCAACGGGCGGGGCTTCGTGCTCGTCGACGACAACCCCGACGCCGTGAAGATCGCCGCGGCGCGCCTCGCGCCCTACCGCCCGGAGTGCGTGGGGTTCAAGGCCACTCCATCCGGATCCGCGAGGCGTCGACGGTGAACACCCGGAAGCCGAGCCGCTCGTAGAGCTTCGCGGCCGGGTTGTTCGCGAGCACGCTCAGGCGCAGCGGCACGCCGCGATCGCGCGCCGCGTCCATCGTCGCGCGCACCACCGCGCTGCCGACCCCCTGGCCGCGGCACTCCGCGATCAGCGCGAGCTCGTCGAGGAAGTCGTGGTCCTCGCAGTGGAGCACGCACACGTAACCGATCGACCTTCCGTCGTGCTCGAGGATCTCGAGCGGCAGGCTCGCGAACTCGGCCTCCGCGTCGCGGCGCCTCCGCGCGTCGTCCCACCCGAACAGCGGCTCGGCGTATCTGCGAAACGCCTCGCACCGCAGCTGCCAGAAGAACTCGCGGTCCCCTGGCTCGGCGCGGCGGCGGGTCCACGCGATCACCTTGCCTGCGTAGCACGGCGCGCCCCCCCCGATCCGTGCGATGCTCGGTGCGTTCGATGCAGCCCGGCGCGTTGATCGACGATCGCTTCGAGATCGAGCGCCCCGCGAGCGCGGGTGGCATGGGCGTGGTGTATCGCGGGCGCGACCGGGCGACCGGCGAGGTCATCGCGCTCAAGGTGATGCAGGTCACCGCCCACGAGGTCCGCGATCGGTTCGAGCGGGAGGCGAGCATCCTCGCCAAGCTGCGCCACCCTTCCATCGTCCGCTACGTCGCGCACGGCAGCACGCCGGACGGCGAGCCGTTCCTCGTCATGGAGTGGCTCGAGGGCGAGGACCTCCACGCCCGCCTCGCGCGGCAAGGGCTCACGTTCGCCGAGAGCGTCACCCTCGCCGAGCGTGTCGCCGAGGCGCTCTCGGTGGCCCACGAGCGTGGCGTCGTGCACCGCGACCTCAAGCCGCCCAACCTGTTCCTCCCCGCGGGCGCGATCGAAGCGGTGAAGGTGCTCGATTTCGGCATCGCCCGCCTCTCGGGCGGTGCGCCCGGCGCGCCGCGCACCGGCACCGGCCTCCTGCTCGGCACCCCCGGCTACATGGCCCCCGAGCAGGCCCGCGGCGACCGCGAGATCGATGGACGCGCCGACGTCTTCGCCCTCGGTTGCGTCCTCTTCGAGTGCCTCACGGGGCGACCGGCGTTCGTGGGCGACCACCCGATGGCCATCCTCGCCAAGATCCTCTTCGAGGAGGCGCCGCGGGTCTCCGAGCTGCGCGCCGACGTCCCGGCGGTGCTCGACGATCTGGTGGCCACCATGCTGCGCAAGGACCCGGCGGAGCGCCCGCGCGACTGTCGAGATCTCCTGCGCCGGCTCGAGGCGCTGGGCGCGCTCGAGGGCGCGGCGGTCGCCCCCGTCGTGAGCCACGTGCCCGCCCTCGGCACGTTCGAGCAGCGCGTCGTCGCGGTGATCGTCGCGGCCGTCGCCACCGCCGCCACGGCGGTCAGCGGCGCCGAGGACGCCCTGGCCGCGACCCAGCTCGACCTCGGCGCCACCACGACCGACCCGATCCGCGCTCTCTCCGCGGGGTTCGGTGGGCACGTGGAGCGCCTCGTCGACGGCACGCTCGTCGCCACCTTCGCGAGCGGTCACGGCGCCACGGAGCAGACCCGCAGCGCCGCGCGGTGCGCCCTCGCCCTGCGCGCGCGGCTCCCT
>CAZUZY010000393.1:0-8093 GCA_964624885.1 uncultured Polyangiales bacterium
GCTCGGGTACGTCGCGCCCGAGGGCCAGCCGCGCCTCCGGGCCGCGCTCACCGAGATGCTCGCCGAGCTCCGCGGACTCACCTTCGACCGCGACGCGCTGCTCGTCACGCGCGGTGCGCAAGCCGGGCTCGACCTCACCGCGCGGGTGCTCCTCGACGGTCACCCGGGCGCGACGGTCGCGGTGGAGGCGCTCGGCTATCGGCCGGCCTGGCAGGCGTTCCGCGCCGCGGGCGCGCGCCTCGTGCCGGTCCCGGTCGACGAGCACGGCCTCGTGGTCGACGCCCTCGCCGAGATCGAGGGCCTGCGCGCGGTCTACCTGACGCCTCACCACCAGTATCCGACGACGGTGACCCTCTCCCCCGCCCGCCGCCTGTCGCTGCTCGCGCTCGCGCGGGCCCGTCGGTTCGCCGTCGTCGAGGACGACTACGACTTCGAGTTCCACTACGAGGGCCGGCCCGTGCTGCCGCTCGCGAGCGACGACCAGAGCGGCAACGTGATCTACCTCGGCACGCTCGCCAAGATCCTGGCGCCCGCGCTGCGCCTCGGGTTCCTCGCGGGGCCGGCGCCGTTCGTGGCCCACGCCACGGCCCTGCGCATCGCCGTCGATCGTCAGGGCGACCCCGCGCTCGAGCTCGCGGTGGCGGAGCTGCTCGAGGACGGGGAGCTGCAGCGACACGTCCGGCGGGTGCGCCGGGCCTATCGCGAGCGCCGCGACGCGCTCCTCGACGCGCTCGAGCGGCGCCTCCCCGAGACCCTCGTCGCGCGCAAGCCACCGGGGGGTATGGCGCTCTGGGCCGAGGTGCGGGGGATCGATGTCGACACGCTCGTCGCCTCCGCCGAGCGCGAGGGCGTCGGCTTCCTGCCCGGTCGCGCCTACGCCTTCGACGGGCGCGCGCGCCCCTTCGTCCGACTGGGCTTCGCCTCGCTCGAGCCCACCGAGCTCGACGAGGCCATGCGTCGCGTCGCGCGCGGGGTCCGGAGGCGCGGGTGAGGCACCTGCTGACATTGCTGACATTGCTGACATTGCTGACCGCCGCGCGCGCGGCCCAGGCCAAGCTGCGCTGGGGAGCCGACGCCGAGGGCGGCGCGCCCTATGTGTTCCACGACCCGGACGACCCGAAGAAGGTGATCGGCTTCGAGGTCGACCTCGCGCGCGAGCTCGGTCGGGTGCTCGGGGAGCCGGTGGAGTTCGTCCAGTACGAGTACGCGTCGCTCCTCGTGGGGCTCGACCGCGGCGACCTCGACCTCGCGATGAACGGCCTCGAGGTCACCCCCGACCGCGCCGCCAAGGCCCGCCTCTCCCGGCCCTACTACACCTACCGCCTGCAGCTCGTGGCGCGCAGGGACGACCCCACCTGCACGAGCCTCGCCACCTGCAAGGGCCCCATCGCGACCCTGGGCGACACCGCGGCCGAGCGGCTGCTCGACGCGCGCACGCTCGGGAAGAAGGTCTACGAGGGCCAGGTCGAGCCCTACCGCGACCTCGGGCTCGGTCGCGTGGGCGCGGTGCTGCTCGATCTCCCGATCGCCGAGTACTACGCGCGTCGCGACCCGCTGCTGCGCTTCGTGGACGACGCGAGCCTGCCCAAGGGGCACTACGCCATCGCGATGCGCAAGGCCGACGAGGCCCTCGCGGCGCGGGTCGACCGCGCGATCGACCAGCTCGCCAGCGAGGGCGCGCTGCGCAGGGTGCTCGAGCGCTGGGGGCTCTGGAACGTCGACCAGGAGACCAAGCTCGAGCTCGGGAAGGAGACCGACACGCGATGGACGTTCCGCCGCTGGTTCCCGCTCCTGCTCTCGGGCGCGCTCACCACCGTGCTGCTCAGCGTCGCCAGCATGGCGCTCGCCGTGCTCCTGGCGCTCCCGCTCGCGGCGGCGCGCACCTTCGGCCCGCGGCCGCTGCGCGTGCTGGCGACCGCCTACGTCGAGCTGTTCCGCGGGATCCCCGTGCTCCTCGTCCTGTTCTTCCTCTACTACGGGCTGCCGACCCTCGGGGTGCGGCTCTCGGCGTGGGCGGCGGCGGTGCTGGGGTTCGGGCTCAACTACGCCGCCTACGAGGCCGAGATCTACCGCGCGGCCCTCGGCGCGGTCCCCACCGGCCAGTGGGAGGCGGCGGCTTCGCTCGGGATGTCCCGCGCGCTCACCTTCCGCCGCATCGTCCTGCCCCAGGCCGTGCGGGTGGCGCTGCCGCCGATGACCAGCGACTTCGTCGCGCTCTTCAAGGACACGAGCCTCGTGAGCGTGATCGCCGTCGTCGAGCTCACCAAGCAGTACCAGATCCTGGCGAAGTCGAGCCTCCGGTACCTCGAGATCGGTCTCGCCACGGCGGCGCTGTACCTCGCCATCTCGTTGCCGCTCGGGGTGGTCTCGCGCCGTCTCGAGGCGCGCTGGTCGCGGGGGCACGCGTGATCGCCCTGCGCGGGGTGAAGAAGGCCTTCGCGACGCGCACGGTGCTCGCCGGCGTCTCGCTCACCGTGGAGCCGGGCGAGATCGTGTCCATCACGGGTCCGAGCGGCGCAGGCAAGTCCACCCTGCTCCGCTGCATCAACGGCCTCGCCGGGTTCGACGAGGGCGAGATCGTGGTCGGTCCGCACACGATCCGCCCGTCGGCGGATCCGCTGCGTGAGGCCACCGCCGCGCGCACGCTGCTCGGCATGGTGTTCCAGGATTTTCAGCTGTTCCCGCACCTGACCGCGCGACAGAACGTGGCGGAGGCCCCGGTGCACGTGCGGGGGGTGGACCGGAGCGCGGCGCTCGCCCGCGCGGACGAGCTGCTGGCGAGCGTCGGCCTCGAGGGCCACGGCGAGGCGTACCCACGCACACTCTCGGGCGGACAGAAGCAGCGGGTCGCGATCGCGCGGGCCCTCGCCATGGAGCCCGAGGCGCTGCTCTGCGACGAGGCCACGAGCGCGCTCGACGACGAGGCGCAGGCCGAGGTGCTCGAGGTGCTCGCCCGACTCGCCAGCGAGGGGATGACGCTCGTCGTCGTCACCCACCAGCGGAGCGTGGTGGAGCGCCTCGGCGCGCGCGAGGTCGTGCTGCGCGAAGGGGTCCTCGGGCCGCGCTAGCGCGAGGCGCGCGTCACTTGGCGGGCGCGGCCGTGGCGGGCGGCTTGGTCAGGTCGATCGGGATCCACAGCAGCTTGAGCTGCTTGTAGGTGCCCTCGCGCTTGTACCCGACGAAGCCGAAGAGGAAGTCCCACGCCGAGCCGTTGGGCGAGTCGCCCACGTGGAACACGGGGAGGAAGTAGAAATCCCAGTTGGCGCCGCGCGACGACTTGCGGTCGATCCACACCGTGTTGAGCGCGACCTGGGTCGTGCTCTCTTCGTCGCGGAAGCGCCAGAACACGGGGAAGAGCACGGTGGTGCGCTTCTTGGCCGACCCGAAGTCCCACCAGATGGGGGCGACCACGTCGTGCCAGCTGTCCCCCGACTTGCCCGTGTAGATCAGCGGGTGCAGGTTGAACGACCAGCCGTCCTTGTCGGTGGTGTGCGTGAAGGTCGGGAACACCCAGGTGGTGCGGCCCACGCCGCGCTCGGCGAAGTGCGCGAACAGCGGGGTGACCACGCTGAAGCGGGTCGGGTCGCTCGAGGTCCACACCGGGCCGACGAGGTACGACTCCCGGTAGGCGTCGGGGTCGACGTAGTGCGCGAACAGCGGGATGATCGGGCCCGCGAGGTCGAGCCGCGTGCGCCCGCGGTAGCGCGAGTAGAACGGCGTGATCGTCGTCTCGCCCTCGTCGTCCTTGGCCGACCCGAAGACCGGCGTGACGATCAGGCTCTTGGTGGCCGACCGGCTGTAGTGGAACAGCGGCAGGAGCGTGGTCGAGGTGTACCCCTCGCCCTCCTCGATGCCGTGGTTGTGGAACAGCAGGGGGAACAGGTCGAAGACGGTCTTCTTCGGCGTGGACTTGTAGAGCACCGGACCGACCCAGGTGGTCGATGCGCCCGCATCCTTGTTCTCGGAGTGGTAGGTGAGGAGCGGCGGGATGAGGAAGTAGCTGGTGAGCTTCTCGCTGTTGTTGCCGCCGAACACGAGCGGCACGAGGCCCCAGTCCACGTCCTTGTCGGTGCGGTCGTAGAACCCGAGGCCACCGATGAGCGAGAAGGCGCGCTTCGGGTTGTGGTGCGAGAACGTGAGCAGCGCGGGGATGTGCAGGTAGCCGCCGTCGGGCTGTGACGAAGCGAAGAACAGCGGCGCGAGCCAGCGGTGCCACTCGCCGCCGGGGCCGTCGCGCCACAGCACGGGCGGCACGATGGTGGTGGTGGTCTGGTCGTCGCGCCAGCGCAAGAACAGCGGGAACGCCGCGTCGACGTCGAAGCGGGCGCTGCGGCGGCGGTAGTAGAGGCCGTAGAAGGTCTCGCGGTCGACCAGCTTCTGCGCGTCGTCGAACGCTCGGCGCTCGTAGTAGAAGGGGAAGATCGCGCTCGTGATCTCGTTGCCGATGCGCTGCTTGTAGGCGAGGGGGAAGATCCCCGTGCGCGAGACGGCGCCGGACGCGCGGTTGTCCTCGGGCGCGACGTTGGAGCCGAGGGCCGGCTTGACCCCTTCGGGGATGACGAGCGGGTCGTCGTCGGAGGGCTTCTTGGCAGACGCGGACGCCGGTGCCGAGGCCGAGGCCGAGGCCGATGCCGAACCAGGGGCCGATGCCGATGCCGACGCGCTCACCGAGGACGCCGCGGCCGAGCCCGAACCGGCGGGGGCCGCGTCGTCGGCGTGTACGCGCGCGGCGAGCGGCAGGGCGAGCCCAGCGGCGATGGCGATCGCCGGGAACAGGACAGTGCGATTCACGCGAGCTTCTCCCGGACGGCGGCGACGAGCGCGTCGCGGGTGACATCGGCCTGCGCGTGGGCGGCGAGATCCTTGAGCTGCACGACCCCGCGGTCGAGCTCGCCGTCGCCGACCACGAGGGCGAGGCGCGCGCCGACCGCGTTGGCCCGCCGCAGCATGGCCTTGAGCGAGCCGCCGCGGGTCTCGACGAGGGTCTTGATGCCCGCCGTGCGGAGCTCGCGCCCGAGCACGAGCGCCTCGCTGCCCGCGCGCTCCCCGAGCGGCGCCACGAACACGCTCGCGGCGGCCGGCTCGGCGCCGAACGTGGAGGCGAGCAGGATGCGCTCGATGCCGAGCGCGAAGCCGATCGACGGGATGCCCGGCGTGCCGCCGAGCTCCTCGACGAGGCCGTCGTAGCGACCACCGCCGCAGAGGGTGTTCTGCGCGCCGAGATCGCCGCCGCGGCCCTTGATCTCGAACAGCGTGCGCGCGTAGTAGTCGAGCCCGCGCACGAGGCGCGGCTCCACGCGGAACGGCGTGCCGAGCTTGGTCATGAGCTCGAGCAGGCGATCGAAGTGGCGCTTGTCGTCGTCGTCGACGCAGTCGAGCACCGAGGGCGCGCCGGCGATCGCCTCTTGATCGCGCTCGTGCTTGCTGTCGAGGATGCGCAGCGGGTTGGTCTCGAGTCGGCGGCGCGAGTCGTCGGAGAGCTCCGCCTGCATGGGCCGCAGGTAGGTCACGAGCCGCTCGCGGTAGGCGGCCTTGGTGCCCTTGCCGCCGAGCGAGTTGACCAGCACCTCGAGCCCGTCGATCGACAGCGACGCGAAGAAGCGCACCAGCATGTCGATCATCTCGGCGTCGACCCCGGGGCCGGCGTCGCCGAAGACCTCGCACCCCGCCTGGTAGAACTGGCGGTAGCGGCCGCGCGCGGGGCGCTCACCGCGGAACATCGGGCCGAGGTAGTAGACGCGCGAGGTGGGTTCCTTGGCCGCGAGGCCGTGCTCCACGTAGGCCCGGACCACCCCGGCGGTGCCCTCGGGGCGCACCGTGAGCGGCTCGTCGTGGAACACGAAGGAGTACATCTCCTTGTCCACGATGTCCGTGCCCTCGCCGACCGAGCGGACGTAGAGCGGCGTGGCCTCGATGACCGGGACCCGGATCTCCGAGTAACCGAACAGCTCGACGGCGGCACGGAACCGCCCCTCGAAGGCGTGCCAGCGCCCGATTTCCTCGGGGAGGATGTCGTTCATGCCTTTGACGGCGGACAGGGCGCGGGACACGGGGAGTCGCGCTTCTACCCCCGACCGGCCGGTTTTGCCAGCGGAGCCGCGGGGGTAGGTTCGGCGGATGAAATCCCACCGCAAGGAGCTGTGGTTCGAGGTCCCGACGCGGCGCGCGTTCGTCAACGTCACCGAGCAGGTGGCGGCGGAGGTGCGTGCGAGCGGCGTGCGCGAGGGCCTGTGCCTGGTGAACGCCATGCACATCACGGCGAGCGTGTTCATCAACGACGACGAGTCGGGCCTGCACCACGACTACGAGGTGTTCCTCGAGCGCATCGCCCCGCACGCGCCCACCTCGCAGTACCACCACAACCGCACCGGCGAGGACAACGCCGACGCCCACATCAAGCGCCAGCTGATGGGTCGCGAGGTGGTGGTCGCCATCACCGAGGGCCGGCTCGATCTCGGGCCGTGGGAGCAGATCTTCTACGGCGAGTTCGACGGGCGTCGCCGCAAGCGCGCGCTGATCAAGATCATCGGCGAGTGATCGCGCGCACCGCGGCGACCGCGGGGGCGAGCTCGGCCGGCCACGCAGAGAGCGCCTGCTGATAGCGCGCCGGCGAGAGTCCGGCGTCGGGCAGGACCCGCTCCAGGGTGTCCACCGCCTCGGCCTGGCGCGCGAGCTCGGTGCCCCCCAGCACCTCGACCACCTCGACGACCGTGCCGAGCACCACGAGCGCGGCGTCGCGGTCTTCCTCGTCGGCCTCGCCTTCCCTCCGCGTCGCGGCGTCGAGGACGGGGAACCACCGCGAGAAGCGCCGATCCAGCGCGCGCAGGTCGCGTTCCACCGCCTCCTTGCGCGCCGCTGCGCCGTCCAGCTCCACCCCGAGCTCGATCGAGGAGCGGCGCTCGGCGGTCAGCTGCTCGATCGCCTCGAGGTCCCGGTGTCGATCGAGGTCGCCGAGCTCGTCGAGCAGCCCACCGAGGGTGGCGCGGAGCGCCGCGCCGGTCGCCACGCTCGAACGCTGCTGGTCGACCGACAGCTCGGGCAGGTGCAGCGCGACGCCCTCGTCCACGTCGCCGCGCACCAGCGTCGCGAGCGCGTGGTCGGGGATGAAGTGGTAGAACGCGCGTGCCCCCACCGTGCGTTGGCGGGCCACGAGCGAGCGCAAGAGCACGTTCTCCTGCCCGAGCGCGATCACGCTGACGCCGATCGGCAGGTCGTCGAGCCCGCTCCGCGCTGCCTCGAGCTCGGCCTCGAGGATCGGCGCGTCGCCGTCGGTCACGAGGACGATCTGGGCGCGGGCGAGGTCGGGGTCCTCGGCGCGCGCGGCGCGGAGCAGCGCGAAGCTCTCGCAGAGCGCGTCGTGGATGTTGGTGCCCCCGGTGCGCAGCGTGCCCACCACCTCGCCGATGGCGGCCAGCGCCTCCCCGGGGCTCGCGACCCGCGTGACGGGGTGCACCTTGGTGTCGAAGTACCGGTAGTAGAGGGTCACCTGCGTCGAACGCTCGCGCACCGACAGCCTTCGCATCAGCGTGCACAGCTCGGCCAGCAGGATGGCGTCGCGCATGCGGGCGCGCGGTCCGACCATGGAGGTCGAGCCGTCGAGCACGTAGACCCGGGCCTCGCCCACGAGCTTGGTGCGGTTGCGCTCGCGGCGCTCGTAGTGCACGTATTTCCGCGTCAGGAGGCGCCCCGCGGCCAGCGACAGCAGGATCGTGCGTGGGTCCTCGACGATGGCGTCGGGGAGATCGACGACGTCCTTGGCCGTCGTGAGCACCAGCTCCTGGGTGGGCTGGCTCACGAGGCGGATGCGCGTCTCCACCTCGACCGCGCGCACCGGTGAGAGCGTGCCCCCCACCTCGAAGGCCCCGTCCACGGCGAGCACCGCGGAGAGGGTCTCCGACTCGCGCGCCTCGCCGAAGTACTCGAGCGCCTGCGCGTGGAACGGTGCGGGCAGGTCTTCGATCGCGGCCGGGGTCGCGGCCCGTCCGCGCGCATAGGCTTGCTGCACCGCGGCCACGACCTCTCGCCCGAGCACTTGCTCGCTCGAGCGCAGGACCGACGCGCGCCGCGCGGCCTCGGAGCGGGTGTCGGCCTCG
>CAZUZY010000394.1:0-8047 GCA_964624885.1 uncultured Polyangiales bacterium
CGCCTCGACGCGCCCGTCGTGGACGCGGAGGCCGGGCAGCGCCGGACCGCGGGCGATCGACCAGCGCGCGACGGTCGGTGCGGAGGGGCCGCGGAGCACGCGCACCTCCTCCGCCGAACCCGGCCCGGCCCACCACACGAGGTCGGTCTCCGGCGCGACGTCGGCGTACACGAGGCCCTTCGGACCCTCGGCGGCGGCGACGTCGGCGAGCCCCTCCGGGCGCAGCTCGAGGTAGACCCCGTCGCCCTCGCCGGCGAGCCGCACGGGCTCGACCGACCGACGGCGCAGGGTGGCGAACGGACGCACCCACGGCGAGGCGGGGAGTCGGTAGCCTTCGGCCACGCGCTCGAGGACGCCCGCGCCCGCAAGGCGCACGTCGAGGCCGGGGACCCGGGCGAGGGCGCCGAGCACCTGGGTGGCGCGGCCGGCCGGCGGGGCGCTCGGGGTCACCGGCGCGCTCGCGTCCGGAGCTGCGTCGACGGTTCGGCCCTGACCGCAGGCGACGAGACAGAGGCCGAGGCTGGCGAGCAACGCGGAGGACCGGAGCATCGGGAGAGGACACCATCTCGACCGCGGGCTCACAAGACCGTGCGCCTTCGCGACGCAGGGACGGAGGTCCGGTCGAGGCCTGAGCGCGTCCGCACGAAGACGAGCACCTTGCACAGGACGCGCGGCGCGCGCCTGGTGTATCCCAGGGGCATGCGTCCTCGCGGGTGGATGGGGTGCGCGGCGGTCCTCGTCGGGTGTGGTACGAGCGGGGGACCGCTGCCGGTGGTCCCGGCCAAGCCGAGCGTCGCCGTCGCGATCGTGTCGCCCGCGCGATGGTCGTGGCCCCGGAACGCGAGCTGGGTCACCGACGCGCGACGCTACCCCGACGTGGGCCTGTTGCTCGTCGGCAGCAGCGGGCGGCGCGCCCTCGTGCGGCCGGGGAGCAAGACGATGGAGCTCGCGCCGACGCTGGTGGAGGGCGAGCTCGCCGGTTCGCTGCGCGGCGCGGACGGCCAGTTCCTGTTCGTCGAAGTCGACGGGCGGATCCACGTGGCGAAGGGCCCGCTCGGGCCTATCGGCGCGGTGCGCAAGGGCCCCGCGAGCGAGGGCGGCGCGCCGACGATCGGCAAGTCCGCCGTGCAGTTCACCCACCCCGACGGCCGGGCCCTGCGGACGACCGACGGCGGGCTCACCTGGGCGGCCTCCGAGGCCGCGCACGCGGTGATGCATCCCCTCGCGCGCCTGCATTCGCTCGAGCTCTCCGCGACGGGGCACGGCCTCTTCGTGAGCTGGCCCCAGCGCGTGTTCCGCACCGACGACGACGGCGCGACCTGGCACCGGGTGGACACGCTGGGCGACGGCGCCGACCACGTGCGCACGGACCTCGACGGCAAGGTCTACCTCGAGGGCATTCACGGACCGACCTTCGACGTGCCGTCCCGGCTCGGTCGGCTCGACGGCGATCACCTCGTGCCGGTGGTGGGGACCCCGCGGCTCGAAGACGCGCTGACCGCCGACGTCGAGACCGCGACGCCGAAGAAGAAGGACAGCTCCTTCTCCGTCGAGAGGCTCGAGGAGGTGAGCGGAGAGCGCGTCCTCGTCGTGCAGAACATCGTGGAGGACGGCGTTGCCCGGGTGGAGGTGCTGTCCGGCAGCCTGGGCGGCGCCCTGGTCCGCGCGCCGCTGGGGGACGCAGGGGACAGTGCGCAGTCCCTCACGCTCTCCGGGATGCACGCGCTCGTCGTGCTGAACGGGGACGCGGGGGTGCGGGTGCTCGAGAGCCGGGACGGTGGCGTCCACTTCGAGCCGGTGTCGGTGCCCGACCCGATCGGCGCGACGCCCAAGGTGTTCGCGACGTCCGACGGCGCGGTGTGGCTCGCGGGGGACTGCAAGGAGGCGCTGTGTGGGCTCTTCGTCCGTCGCGAGACGACGGGCGTCTTCGAGCGCGTGACCACCGACGAGGCGTTCTTCCCGCTCGAGGCGGTCGACGACGGGACGTCGCTGCACGTCCTCACGCTGCGCGACGACGGGTGGCGCGTGCACACGGGCCCGCTCGCCGGCCGGAAGCTCGTGGGGACGAAGCTCGCGGGTCCTGGCCGGGACGGGTTCTTCACGCTCACCATCGACGGTGCGCGCAAGCCCCGCGTCTTTCGCTCGCGCTCGCGCACCCTGCATCGGGTGGGCCCGGACGGCGCACCACTCCCGGTGCTCGTGGCCCCCGTGGCCCTCGGGAACGTCGAGCTCGTCGGGTCGCGCGGCTTCGCGGCCATGGGGTACGAGACCCAAGATGGCGGCGAGCACTGGTGGAAGGTGCCGACCCTCGACCAGGGCGAGGAGAGCGTGCTCGACTGCAGCGCCGCCGGGTGTCTTCTGGGAGAGGCGCGCCGCCTCGGCTGGGACGTGCCCACGGGCGCGCCGGCCGTGACGCTCGTGCCGCTCACCCCGCCCGCGCCTCCGCCCTCTGCGACCCCACCGCCCGTGGACGACGGACCGGCCGAGACCGTGCCTGTGGCACCGAAGGGCCCTCCGCTGGCCCGCTGCAAGCCCAGTGGACCGATCGCCAAGGGATGGCCCGGCGTCGACGAGGTCGATCTCTCTGCCGACGTCGACTGGGCGCAGCAGGACGAGGAGAAGGGGGCCGACGTCCTCCGCGTCGGCCACGCGTCGGGCAAGGTCGACACGGTCGTCCTCCTGCCCGCCACCACGACGGCGCCCGAGGTCACGACGCGCACCCGTCGCGGCGTCGACCGCACGGGCGCGTGGGTCGCGCGCCTCCGCTTCGTCCCCAAGGCGAAGGGCACCGACGACCCCTACAACCCGGTGGACGCCGAGCTCGCGTGGTGGCTGGCCAAGGACGGCAAGGTCCGTCGCGCGACGCTGAAGGCGATCCCACCGTTCCGCATCGGCCGCATCAACGTCCGCGCGGCGTTCGCGCTGGTCGGCGACGACCTCGTGTTCCAGCCGCAAGGGGGCCTGCTGTACACGGTGCACGGCGACGGCAAGACCGAGGCGAGCAAGGCACCCGACGTGGACTTCCGGCTCGCGTACCGCGCGAAGGGCGGGGCGCTCGGCGTGGTCGGGGTGGGCCAGGACGGCGTGCGGCTCGTCGAGGGCGCAGGCTTCGAGCGGCGCTGGGCCCTCACGGACTACGGCGTGACCGTCGGGCTCCTCGGCGGGGCGCCGTACGGGGCGTTCGACGGAGCGCTGCTGCCCCTCGCCGGCGTCGCGATCGACCCGCCGCTCGAGCAGCTGGTCGCGGTGTCCTCCACGGGGCGCTGCGCGCCCGGCCAGCGCGACGGGGTGTTCTGGTTCCACAAGTGGAGCGTGATGGGGATGAAGAAGCCCAAACCCGTCGTGGTCGGGGTCGTGGGCGAGCGACCGTGGCTCGCCGTCGAGGGTGCGACCAAGCCCCTCTACGGCACCGAGACCGCGACCCGGACGAACCTCGAAGGGCGATGCACGGCGGTGGAGCGCTTCACCAACGGCGAGGTCGACGTCCTGTTCTCCAGCATCCACCCCACCCGCGCGTGGGGGATGGTCCAGAAGAAGGGCGCCGTGGAGGTGCGCCGCTACGTGTGCGCGCCGTAGCCCCGCTCCGCTCATTCAGATCGTTCGGCCGGCTCACCCGTCCACAGCCGGATCCACCGACAAGGAGCGCCCCGGATGTCGAAGAAGGTCCTGTTCGTCGTCAAGGAGCTCGAGGGCGCCGAACCCCTCGGTGCCCTCTACGTCGCCGGCTGCCTCCAGCAGGCCGGGCACGACTGTCGCTTCGTCGGCACCCGCGGCCACGACGTGATGGCGAGCGTGCGCGCCTACGAGCCCGACGTCGTGGCCTTCGGCGCCACCACCGGCCTGCACCGCTACTACCTCGGCCTCGCGGCGCACCTCAAGGAGCAACGCCCGGCGCTGATCACCTATCTCGGCGGCCCCCACCCGACGCACTTCCCCGAGGTGATCCACACGCCGGGCCTCGACGTGATCTGCCGTGGCGAGGGCGAGGACGCCTCGGTCGAGCTGCTCGACGCGCTCGATCGCGGCGCCGACCACCGCGCCATCAAGGACCTCTGGGTCAAGCACGAAGGGCGCGTCTACCAGAACGGCCCGCGCCCGCTGCGGCGCGACCTCGACGAGATCCCCTTCCCGCCGCGCGAGCTCCTCTACGACTACGCGCCCCACCTCGCGCGGAGGCCGCTCAAGTCGTTCACCACCAACCGCGGCTGCCCGTTCCCCTGCAGCTACTGCTTCAACCCCTCGCTCGTCGAGCACTACGGCGCGAGCTGGAAGAAGGTGCGCATCCGCAGCCCCGAGAAGGTCGTCGAGGAGATCGCGCGCACGCGGAGCTTCGGTCCGCTGCAGGTGGTCGGCTTCCGCGAGAGCATCTTCGTCTACGACGCCCGCTGGCTCCGCGCCTTCGGAGAGCTCTATCGCCGCGAGATCGGCCTGCCCTATTACTGCCACCTCCGCGCCGACATGATGACGGAGGAGATGGTCGACCTGCTCGCGTGGTCGGGCTGCCACACGGTGAACGTGGGCATCGAGACCGCGAACGAGCGGCTCGCCAACGAGGTGCTGCACCGTCAGATCAAGCAAGCCCGGCTGGTCGCGGGGATCCGCATGCTCAAGGCGGCGGGCATCGTCGTCTTCGCCGACAACATCCTCGGCATCCCCGGTGGCACGCTGGAGGACGACTACGCGACGCTGCAGCTGAACATCGACCTCGACGTCGACTACGCCGCCGCCACGCTGTGCACGCCGTATCCAGGGACCGGCATCGCGAAGTACGCCGTCGAGCACGGCCACTTCCACGGTGACTTCGACCTCATCGACGACAGCTACTACACCGAGTCGGTCCTCACGTTCCCCGACGCGAAGACCAAACGGATGACCGAGAACCTCCACAAGTGGTTCGCGGTCACGGCGGCGCTCCCGGCGCTGTTCCCGCTGGTCAAGAGGCTCATCGAGCTGCCGCCCAACGACTTCTTCTACGCCATGTTCCGCGCCTGGTACCTCGTCTGCCACATGACGGACGTGATGCCGCGGCGGCCCGATCTCGCCCAGCTCAAGGAGAGTCTCTTGTCGGTGTTCGGCGTCTACCGCGGCCTCGACCCGAACTGGCACTCGCCGCCGCGCCCCGAGTGGCTGCCGACCGTCGATGCGAGCGCGCTCGTCGAGCAGGCGCTGACCGACGTGCGCACACTGGTGCGGAGGGAGCGCGCGGGCGCGGTGCTGGACGCCGGGGTGCACCCGGCGATGGAGGTCGGCTGATGTTCGCCAAGAAGTCGCTCGTCGGTCGGCGTCGCCTCGCGCGCCGCCTCAAGGCCGCCGCCTCGATCGGCCTCGCCGTGGTCGCGGGGACGTTCATCGCGTGCAAGCAGAAGGCGGACGACATCATGAAGGCCCTCGACGACGCGCGGGGCGACGTCGGAGAGCCGGACGCGGCCAAGGAGGCCTCGGTCGCCACCGCCGACGCCGGCGACGCCTCGACCGCGATGACCACGACGACCACCACGACCAGCGCGATGGTGGTCGCCAAGGACGCCGGACCGGCACCGGCGTTCGACGCGAAGGAGCACAAGAAGGGGATGCCGGTGCCCGACAACCTCCTCGAGTGACGTGGGCGCCAGGTAGAAAAGGGTCGGACGGGCGTGGACTCAGCCGGCGAGGCGGCGGGCGAGGGCGTGCGCACGCTCGCGGGCCGTGACCAGCCATCGCTCGCGTTGCTGGAGCGTCGTGAGCTTGAGGCGCGCGAGGTAGTGGCGACGCACCGGGCCGAAGCCGCAGTAGCGGAACACCGTGAAGTAGTTGGAGAACCAGCCCGGATCGAGCAGCGCGACCAGCGCCGGCGAGTCGAGCGTGTAGAAGAAGTGAGCCTCCTTGCCGCGCATGAGCCCCCGCGGGAACACCGCCGTCTTCGGCCGATCCTGGAACGAGTAGGTGAGCCCCGACACGAACGTGCGGTCGAGGTAGCCCTTGAGCATGGCTGGGAAGCCACCCCACCACACCGGGTGGACGAAGACGATCGCGTCGCACGCCGCGATCTGCTCGCGGTACCGGCGGGTGTACTCGACCTTGTCGAGGTCGCGCCGGCGTCGCTCCTCGTCGACCACGAGGACCGGATCGAACCCCTCGGCGTAGAGGTCGAGCACCTGCGCCTCGCAGCCCCCCTCGGTCAGTCCCGTGCGCACGGCCTCGAGGACGGCGTGGGTGTAGCTCTTGGGGTTGGGGTGGCAGTAGACGACGAGGACTTTCATCGGCGTCCGGGATCCTAGCCGAACCACCCTGGTGGCCGACGACCGCGGGAAGACGGTGCACGGGGCCGGCGTTCGTCGCACGATGCGGCGCACGGCCCTCCTCGTGTTCGCGCTCGTGGCCTGCCGCGCGGAGAAGGAGCCGGCGCCGCCGATCGCGCCCGCGAAGCCCAGCGTGAGCGCCCCGGTCGTCGTCGTCGCCCCCGTCGCGCCGTCGGTCAGCGCCCCCGTGGCACCTCTGCCTCCCCGCGTCGCGCACGTGCTGGTCGCGCTGTGCGACAACGAGCACCAGGGCATCGCTCCGGTCCCGGCCTACATGGGCAACGGCAAGGACCCGGACGGGAACCTCTACTGGGGCGCCGGCCACGGCCTCGCGCGCTTCCTCGCCCGCTCGCCCCGCTGGCGCGCCGTGTCGGTGAAGGACGTGACCACGCGCCCGAAGCACGTTCTCCGCCGGGTCGCGTTCGCGCTCGTCGAAGCCGCCCCACCGCTCTACCTCGTCGCCGACGCGTACGACGGCGAGGCCATCCGCCGCACCGTCGAGGACCTGTACCGCGCGGCGGCGGGTTTTGCCGGCCCGAAGGTGGAGCTCGCGGAGCCGGGCGGCGCACGGGTACTCGCGCTCGGAGGCGACGCCGACTTCGTCGGCTACGTCGGTCACAACGGGCTGATGGACTTCGACGTGCCCACGCTCGTCGCGAACCCGAAGCGCACCAAGACCCCGGCGGCGACCGTCCTCGCGTGCAAGAGCCACGACTACTTCGCGGGGCCGCTCCGCAAGATGGGCGCGGTCCCGTACCTGACCACGCAGGATTTTCTCGGGCCCGAGGGCTACACGGTCGACGCGGTGGTCGCGGCGTGGGCGGCGGGCAAGTCGAGCGCGGCCGCGCGCGACGAGACCGGAGACGCGCTCGCGCGGCACGTGAAGAGCATCCGCGTGGGGCCTGCGCGTCGCATCTTCTACGCGGAGTGATGGCAGGACGGGCGGTCGCGCGCAGTGCTCACGGATCCAGCGGGTCCCTCGCGTCGGCGTACATCACCAGCGTCGAGGGCACGAAGCAGGTGTCGAACGACGAGAGCCCGCCGAACGCGCGCCACGGCACGTACCCGAGCTCGTCCTGACAGCGCTTGGTGAAGCCGGTCCCGCTCATGTACAGCGTCTGACCGAGGTCGGTCGTCACGAGCAGCGGTCGGTCCGCGGGCACGCCGGCGCGCAGCAGGATGCGGCCGACGTTGCGCAGGTTGGTCGTCGTGTGCCGCGCGTGGGGGTCCACCAGGATCGCGGCCTCGGGAACGCCCTGCGCGCGCAGGTACTTCTTCATCTCCATGGCCTCGGAGTACGGCGTGCGATCAGGGTGCACGTGGCCCCCGGACACCACGATCAGCGGCGCGAGCTTCTTGTCGAACCGCGCGCGCGCGTAGTCGCAGCGGAGGCGCCCGCCCTCGCTCAGCGGCGTGTCGAGCGTGACCGGGCCGAGGCCGGGCACCACGATCGCCGCGAACGGGAAGGCCTTCCAGTCGATCGTCGCCAGCGCGGCCAGGGCCTTCTGGTTCTCTCCGGTCGCGAGGGGCTCGTAGCGGGTCGCCTCGTCGCGCGTGGCGGCGGCGAGGCCGCGGGACAGCGCCTCGACGAGCGGCTCGTGCACCCGGGCCTTGCCGACGGGCAGCGCGTCGGCGACGGACTTCGCGACGGTGGGCGTCGCGTAGCCGCCGAGCGCCGCGGTGGCCGCGACGAGCGCGTCGGCGTACGCGGCGCGGAGGAACTCGGCGTCGGCCTTGGTGGTCGCGAAGCGCGCCGCCACGCCCGACTT
>CAZUZY010000395.1:0-8044 GCA_964624885.1 uncultured Polyangiales bacterium
CCGCACGGCGCCGCCTGGACCGCGATCGCGCTCGCCGACGAGGCGCTCGCCGTGGACGCGATCGCTCGCGCCGAGAGCGCTGCGCTGAGCTACGCCGATCCCTGGCCGCAGCACCTGTTCGAGGTGCTCCGCGACGGCGCCGCCTTCGGCACGATGCTGTCGCGCGGCGGGCAGGCGCTGCAGTTCTTCGGCGCGGGCTACGTGCTCCGCGCGCGAGGCCGCGTCGCGGAGGCGGACCTGGCCGACGCGCTCGTGCGCTTCTTCTCGGCCGCGCTGGCCGAGCCACGCCGCATGCACGACGCCTACGTGACGAAGTTCGCCGCGGTCGCGTGCACGATCGCGCACCCCCACCTCGCCTGGCTGTTCCAGGAGCACGCCGAGCACCGGTGGTTCGCGAAGCACGCGCCGTGGTTCGCGTCGCGGAACCCGGGCGTCGTCCCGGCGCGCCCCCCCGAGGCCTCGCTCGGTGCACGACTCGTCCCTCTCGACCCGCCCCCGCGGCCGCCCGGGTTCTCGCGGGCCGAGCTCGCCGCCCTCGACCCGGAGGCGCGCGAGCGCCGCCTGCTCGACACGTTCCGCGTGGATCAGCCCGACCTGCGCGTGACCGGCCACGCTGGTGCGGCACTGGTGCTCGAGGCGCTCGCCGACCACCCGATCCCCAGCGTCGCGGTGGCTCTCCACCAGCGGATCACCTCGCGCGACTTCGCCACGCAGATGCCGAAGCCCGGCTTCCACAAGGAGCTGCAGGCCGACCTCGCCGCGCTCGCGGACCGCCACCCGCCATTGAAGGAGGCCCTGCGCGGCTCCTCGGCCGGCTCCCGGGGCAAGAAGCGCGGGTGAGCTACGGCCCACACGCGATCGGCGTGCACTTCAGCGTGCCGGTCGCGCGATCGCACCGGCACGCGCGCTTGCAGGCGACGATGCAGGCGCCGTCGTTCTCGAAGACCCGCCCGCAGGTCTTGCCCTCGGCGCAGTCTCCCGCGACGAACGTGCAGTCCTCGCCGAAGCCGTAGATGTGCGCCGGGGCGCCCGTGCCGTCGTGCTGGGTGCACTTGTGCTCGGCGGCGCACGCCGACTCCCCGGCGAAGTAGTGGCAGTAGAAGTGCTCGTCGGGAACGCCCGAGCTCGCGATGCACGACGCCCCCGACTCGGGCTTCAGGGTCGGACACCCGGGCGGTGTCGACGTCCCCGTGTCGACGATCACGGCGGCCTTCGCGCCCGCGTCGTCGACCTCGCCCTCGATCCGGGCGCCGCAGCCGACGAGGAAGACCGCGGTGAGCAGGGCTGGCTTCATGCCCGCATCCGAGCAATTCCCTTGCCACGAACGGCGCGAAAATCGCCCGCGAAAACAGGGGCGTGGGTGGGCCAGGCTGCGCCGCAGCGCGTCCACCGCCCGCGACGGTGTCAGACCACGCGCGCGAGGGCCCGGAGGAACACCTCGTAGACCGGCAGCTCGTAGTGCCCCATGTGGAAGATGCGGAACAGCTCGCCCGACAGCTTGCCCTGCGCGGCGTAGATCTCGAACAGGTGGTCCTCGACGGGCTCGTTCGCGAGGCGGTCGGCCATCACGTCGTAGCTCTTGCCGGCGGGGATCCCGAGCGCGGTGCCGATCGAGCCGAGCGGCTGGCCCTCCCAGCGCGCAACGCGCAGGCCGAGGCGCTCGTAGCCCGCGCGCAGGAGCTCCGCGCGCGCCTTGTAGATCGCGTTGCGACCCGCGACCCCGCCCTCCTCGCGCAACGCCCCGAGCGCCGCCTCGACCTGCAGCACGCTCATGGGGTCGATCGTGTACGGGTGCGCGCCCTTCTCCTGCGCGTCGAAGGCCTTGCGCAGCTCGAGGCTCGGCGTGCGCGAGGCGAAGCCCTTCATCTCGTCGAGGAGGTCGTCGCGCACCAGCGCCATCGTGAGGTTGGGGTGCGCGTGCAGGCCCTTGTTGCACGAGCCCATCACGGCCGAGACGCCCCAGCCCTCGAGGTCCATCGGCTCGACGAACAGCGCGCTCACGCCGTCGACCAGCAGCTTCTTGCCCCGCGCGCGGCACACCGCGCCGATCTCGGCCACCGGGTTGAGGGTGCAGGTGGAGGTGCCTCCGTAGACCACCGCGACCGCGTCGGCCTCGCCGCGCGCGAGCACGCCGTCGATCGCCGCGAGATCGGGGCGCTGCCCGTACGGCAGCTCCATGTCGACCACCGCCTGGCCGATCGCGCGCGAGAACTCGAGGATGCGGTCGCCGTAGGCGCCGTTACGCACCACGAGCAGCCGCTCCTTCGGGGAAAGGCAGCTGCCGAGCACCGCGGCGATCGCCGTGGACCCGCTGCCGGTGAGCAGGATCGCGCGGTGCCGCGGGCAGCCGAGCGCCTCCTGGATCTCGCGCCGCACCTTGGCGAGGAGCGGCGAGAAGCGCGGGCCGCGGGGGACGATCGGCGAGGCGCCGTAGGCGCGCGACACCGCGTTGACGGCGTCGGGGAGGTGGAACACGGCCGGGGTCAGCGAGACGATGCGCGGCATGCGCCGGAGGCTGGCCGTGAGCGGCGAGGCGGTCAAACCGGCGCGGAGACCATCGCGAGCAGGCGGGTGGTCGTGTTCCAGTTGCGCAAGGTGAGGCTCTGGTAGACGGGCCGCTGCGCCAGCTTGGGGAGACGACTCTGGGTCGCCTTCTCGATGAGCTTACGGAAGTACAGCGCGAGGGTGCCCGCGCTCGCGGTGTCGACGCCCGGCCGGGTGACGACCTCGCCCAGCGCCGCGCTCGGGTCGAGCGGCTCCTTCACGAAGGCCACGTCGTACCGGTACACCGCGGGCTCGCTCCCGAACCCCGCGGGCGCCTCGGCGACCACGCGCGCGAGCTCGTCGGCGGAGACGAGCACCACCTTGGCCGCGTAGGAGAAGGTCTCGCTCAGCGCGGCCTCGATCGCGGTGACGAGCGTGGCCTTCTTGCCGCGCTTCGCGTCGAACACGACGTTGCCGCTCTGGATGTACGTCTCGACGCGGGTGAACCCGAGCGCCTCGAACGTCGCGCGGAGCTCGGCCATCGGGACGGGGTTGTTCCCACCGACGTTGATCCCACGGAGGAGGGCGACGTAGCGCGGCATCGAGGGGCAGGGTCCGTCAGCCACAGCGTACTTTCAAGCTGGATCGCGACTTGCTGTCCCTGTCCGCATGCGTCTCGCCCATGGCTCGATCGGCGCGCTCGTCGCATGTTTCGCGATGGGCTGTGAGGCGGCAGCTCCCGAACCGGCGCCGCCCGTCGCGGTCGACTGTGGCGCTCCGAACTCGACGCCAGCGACACCGTTGCCGCCGGGCACACCTGACATCCCAGGCTCGACCGTCTGGTACGAGATCCCGAACTGGGTCTGGACGCTGCGTGCCTTCGATCTCGACCACCGGGTACGCTGCAAGGGCGGAGGTGGTTGCCTCACGTCGCTGCCATCCTCTCTCTTCGAGAAGGAGGGTGGAGACGACGCGTTCGGCGACCTGCTCAGCGACTTCCTGCACATGTGCACGGGCGTGAAGTCCCCGACGCATCGGGTTCTGCTCCGCCTCGACGGCCTCGGTGAGGGGGACGATCCGCAGGTGCGCGCGAGCCTCTACCCCCAGCACCTCGACCCCGTCCGCGGCTGGGTCGTCGACAGCGACGCCCTCGAGGACGGGGCGAGTCTCGACAGACCACGCTTTCGCCTGGCGGACGGCTTCGTTCGCAAGGGGCGCTTCTGGTCCATCGGCCCCGCGACGACCGCCGTCCCGTTGCACCTGACCCGCTGTGTCGAGTCGATGTCGGTCGACGTTCCCGTGCGACCACACCTCTTCACGCTCACGCTCGAGAGCGGCCATGGCACCCTCGGCGGCGTGGTCAACGTCACGGACGCTGCCGCAGCACTCGCCGACGTGGTGCGGGTCCGCGCGCAGTGCTCGGACTACGCGATGCTCGCGCCTTGGCTCGCTGGAGATGTGGTCGCCGCCAGCGTCACGGCGGCGAACGATGGCGTGGACTGCGATGCGCAGTCGGCCTCCTTCGACTTCTTCGCCACGACACTGGCCGAGCCGCCGGCGGCCGTCGGCGCGTGGGTCCCACCACCTCGATTGCCGCAAGACGCTTGCCTCTCCCAGGCAGGTCACACCACACCTCCCTGCCCAGCCCTCGGGTGCCGATCGGTCGATCGGGGACCTGACGGACACATCTACGCGACCGCTGCGTACGTCTGGCCCGACCGCGCACCCGAGCCGCCGCTCCCGGACGACACGGAACTGGCAGTCGCTTGCGCGACGCTCGCGACCTGTCTGCCCCTGGACGACATCACCGGCGTGAGCTCATGGGACTGGTCGGGCATCGAGACCGGTCGGGCCGACTTTGCGAAGACGTGCGCGAGCGGCGAGTCCATCCCCGAGAGCCATGCGTTCCCGCTCTTCGGATCGAGCACGCGTCTCGGTGCGCTGATGCCGATCGCTCTCCGTGCGAAGGGCGACTGCAGTCAGGTCCTCGCCGCGCGAAAGGGCTTCGCGAGCCTCGTGTGCAGCGAACAGGGCTGCGGCCTGACCAGCTCACTCGGCGACGTGACTTGCGTCGGCGACGACGCGCACTTCGCAAGCGGCGCCATCCGTCATTGCCCCGAAGCCTTCGCGAGGTGCAGCGCGAGCTCGCCCACGGGGTGCACGGACCGCCTACCGATTCGCTGTTCGACCTCCCTCGACCGCTGTGACGGCAACGTGCTCCTCGGGTGCGACGAGCACCAGCGCGTGACCTTCCGCGACTGCGGCCGCTATGGTGGCGCCTGCATCGAGATCAGCGGCCGCGCCCGCTGCACCCCGACCGGGTGCACCGATGCGCCGACGTGCAGCGGGAACGTCCTCACGCTCTGCACGCGCGGCTCGAACCAGCTGGTCGACTGCACGGCGATTGGATTCGCCGGATGCGTACACGGTCGCTGCGTGCCGTGAGCGCCTCGTCAAGGCCCCGACTTCCACGCGCAGGCGAGGGCGCGGGTCGCGATCTTCGCCGGCCAGAGCCGGAGATCCGCGCGGTACAGCGTGGCCCGATCCAGCGCGCCTGGCGACGCCACCACCACGTAGTCGAAGAGCCCGTCGTACTTCGGCGGCGTCTCCGCGTGGTACGCGGCGAGGCACGACTTGCCCTGCGCGGTCCGCACGACGGCCTCGTCGGTCAGCAGCAGCGGCACGTCCGCGTCCTTCACCTGCACCGGATGGCGCGCGCCGAACCGCGCGAACGCCGTCGTCCGCTCGCCCTTCGCGTCGAGGCACGGGCTCGACGAGTCCGCCTGCGGCAGCGTGACCACCGGCCCCGGATCGGGCCCGGCGCCGAGGCCGACCGCGAAGTCCGCGGGGGGCAGCGTGCCATCGCCATGGAAGCTCACGCGGAGGTGGGGCTTGCCGTCGATCGTCGTCACGCCCACGCGCGTCTCGTCGCCCTTGCCGTTCCACAGCGTCCAGGTGCGCTCGGTGTACGGACCCCCCGCATCCTTGCGCGACCAGACGGACGTCGTGCCGAGCCGGTCGAAGAACGTCCAGCCGTCGCCGAGGCGGGCGACGTCGAGCGACGCCGCTTCCTCCGGCGGCTCGATCCGCTCCACCCCTCCCTTGGGCCCGAAAAGGCGGATCGTGCGGTCCGCGTACCCGGGGCGGAACCAGAGGCCGGAGGCGTCGAGGCGCGTGATCGCGCCGCCGACGAGCGCGTCGGCCGCCACGCTGCGCGGGCCCTGCGGGTCGTGCTGGACGCGGAAGGTGCCGATCGCGGGGATCGTCGCGCGCTCCACCTTGCCACGCGCGTAGGCGTACCAGGCGAGATCGGCGTGCACCGGGGAGAGCCCGCCGCCGAAGCCGCTCTTGCGCTGGTAGCGGTAGCGCACCGCGACGACGCCGGCCGGGAACACGTGGGCCAGGGTCCGCGCGCGATCGAGCGGTCCCTTGGCGGCGGGGCCGAGCAGCGGCACCACCGTGGTCTTGCCGGCGCGATCGGTGAGCACGAGATCGATCGCGTCGTCCGCCTTGCGACGAGCGGACGCGAGCGCGTGCTGGGCCGTGGGCTCGATCGCGTCGATCGTCGGCAGCTCACCGAGGCCCGCCTCGACCCACGGCTCCTTCGGCGCGCAGACGAGCGCCGTGGCGAACGTCTCCGGCGGCGGCTCGGTGACCGCCGTCGCCTCCTTCGTGTGCGGCGGTGGATCGGGGAGGTCCCACCCGAGCCGCGCGCCCCGCGTCGTCAGGCAACCGAAGGCGTTGCACCCGAGGGCCATCGCGCCGCGGGGCCCCTTGCCCGCCGTGAACGTGGCGCCGAGGTCGGCGGACTCGAGCACGCCGTCGTGGAGCGTGACGAGCAGCCGCTTGCCCGCGCGCGCGATCGACGTCGCCATGGCCGCCTCGGAGCTCGCGAACGTCTTCCCGCCGTCGACGCTCCGACGGAACAGCCATTTGCCCCCGTCGGGCCAGGACACGACGATGCCGTCGGCGTCGACCGAGAGCGTCGCGTGCGTGGCGGCGTACGGACCCGTGGGCCCGAACGAGGCGAGGCGCTCCCGTGCGGTCCCGTCGAGCCCGAACTGCTCGAGCGTGAGCTCGCCCGAGGTGTGGGACAGGAACAGCACCGCCCCACCCTTCGCGTCGAGGGCGCTCACGTCCGGCGTCGACGACGTGGCGAGCTCCGTGAAGCCCTTCGCGCCCTTGGCCCGCACGAGGGTCCGGCTGCAGATGGGCTTGGGCTTGGCCTTGGACGGGTAGATCGTGCACTCGCTCGGGATCAGGAGGAATCCCTCGGGTCCGACCAGGGGCACGGTGCTGCCGACCGACTCCGTGATCGTCCCGTCCTCGACGAAGGTGACACCCCCATCCAGGCTGCGCAGCAGGCGAGCGCCGTCGACCTTCTGTTTCTTCTCGTCCTCGACCTCGGTGCGGCAGACCAGCTGGACGAGGTCCCCGTGCACGGCGATGCGCACGGTCCGGCAACCGTCGAGGGTGGGCAGGTCGCGACGGACGAACGCGCCGACCGGGTGCTCCGCGTCGACGAGGCGCTGCGCCTCGAACGCGAAGGTCTTGGGCTTGTCGCCGCGCACCACCGAGAGCTCGTGGGTGCCCGAGAAGGCGCGGGCGACCACGTCGCGCGGGGCCACGAGGTTCGGCGTGCGCGAGGCGTGCGGCTTGCCGACCAGCGCCCCGTTCTCCAGGTGCGAAGGGGGCGAGCCGGAGAGCACCAGCTCGCCGTGCGCGCCGGTGTAGGGGAACACCGCGCCCGTGCCGAGGGTCGGCAGCGACGCGAACGAGGCGCCGTCGTCGGTGGTGCGGAACAGCCGCTGGGGCATCCCGAGCAGGAGACCTTGCTCGCCGGACATCGCGACGTCGACCAGCAGGCTCGCGTCGCCAGGCACCTTCACCTGGGCGTAGGTCTGCCCGCCGTCGGTCGAACGCAGCACGCGACCGTCGACCGCCAGGCTCACGATCGCGCGGAGCCCCGCGGCCACGCTGCGCACCGCGTGGGGCGGCGGGCGCACCTCGTACACCGCCCCGAGCGGCTCGTGGCTCAGGTACGCGCGGCCCGAGGCGCCGACGAACACGTAGGCCTCGTCGCGACGGAGCACGCCCACCAGCAGCTCGGGCAAGGACGTCCCCGCGCCGACGACCGGCTTGCCCGGTGCGGCGAGCCAGCGTTCGCCCCCCTCGCCGACCCACAGCGTCCCGGCGTCGAGGGCGAGATGGGCACCCGACACCCAGTCGGCGGTGGGCGTGACGACCCAGCGCGCGGGGTGCTCGGGCGTCGGCGCGGCCACGACCTTCGGGGGCGAGGGCGGCTTCGCGGGGGGTGGCGCCGCGGGCGCGCACATCGCGAGGAAGCCGGAGAGGCCGACACACAGCGGGGTGCGCACGCGCATGGACGAGAGGATTCGAAGGGCGCCTGCGGGCGTCAAAGGCGCGCGCGTGCGCTACCCTCCCGCCCATGCGCCTCGTCGCCCTCGCCTCCCTCGTCCTCGCGGCTGGCTGCGACCAGAAGCCGGCACCTGCCCCGGCCTCGAGCGCCGCGCCGACGGGGAGCCCGGCGATCACCGTG
>CAZUZY010000396.1:0-8027 GCA_964624885.1 uncultured Polyangiales bacterium
GTCGCGCCGACGCCCGCCGCCAGCGCGACCGTGGCCACGCCCACGCCGCCCCCGACGACGCCAGCGACGGCGTCGACGCCGAGCACCACGCAGAAGGTGGAAGAAGTCCCCACGATCGTCGCTTCGGGAGCCCCGAGCGTGAGCGCGCCCGCGAGCACGACGGCGGTCGCGGTCGCCACGACCGCGGCGGCCCCGCCCACGGGGGCGACCACGGGGGCCCCGGTCGTGACGGCGCCGACCGCGACCACGACGGCACCCGCGACCACGACCGTCCCCACGGCCCCGACCGTCGCGATCAAGCCCGAGCCCACGCCCTCCGCCACGGCGCCGAAACCCAAGCCGAAGGCCAGTGGCGACCCGTACTACGGGGTCGAGAGCGCGGGGTTCTGAGCCGCGCGAGGTGGCACGGTCGAGGTGGCCATGCGGTCCGTCATCGCCGAGGCCTCCTCCACCGACTATGCTGCTCCCGTCGTGCGTCGGCTCCCGCTCCTCCCGCTCCCGGTGATCGGCCTCGATCCCGCGCCGCCAGCGCCGTCGCCGCGGCGGGTGCCCCGCGCCGAGCCGCGCGCCGTCCGCCTCTCGATCACCGACCGCTGCGACCTCGCCTGCGTCTACTGCCGCCCGCACCGCCGCGACGGCTATCTCGAGAGCGAACGGCGCCTCGGCGTCGACGGCTGGGCCACGCTGGTGCGCGGGCTGGTCCACAAGGGCGTCCGTCGCGTGCGGATCACGGGGGGCGAGCCGCTGGTCCACCCGCAGGTCGTCGAGATCGTGCGCGCGGTCGCCAGCATCGACGGCGTCGAGGACGTCGCCCTCACCACCAACGCCACGCGTCTCTCGGAGCTCGCCGGCCCTCTCCGGGCCGCGGGGCTCGCGCGGATCAACGTCTCGCTCGACTCGCTCGAGGGCGCGCGCTTCTTCCGCCTGACCCGTGGCGGACGTCTCGATCAGGTGCTCGAGGGCCTCGCGGCCGCGCGGGCGGCCGGGTTCGAGGATCTCAAGCTCAACACGGTGGTGCTCGGCGGCGAGAACGACCACGAGCTCGCGGCGATCACGCGCTTCGCCTGGTCCATCGGGGCGACGCCGCGGTTCCTCGAGCGCATGCGCGTCGGCGAGGGCGCGCGGCTCACCGCCCGCATCGTGCCCTACGAGGAGATGCGCGCGCGGCTCTCCGAGCTCCTGGTCGACGACGAGCCCGCCCGCGAGGCCGACCGCGGGCCCGCCCGCTACGTGCGCGCGCGCCACGGCTCGGGTCGCGTGGGCTTCATCACCGGCAGCAGCGCCACGTTCTGCGACGGCTGCGACCGCCTCCGCGCCTCGAGCGACGGTCGGCTCCGCGCCTGCCTCGCCCAGAACGATTCGGTCGACGTCGCCACCGCCATCCGCGCCCACGACGAGGCCGCCATCGCCCGCGGCCTCGAGGAGGCCTGGGCCGGCAAGCCCGACGGCTCGGTGTTCCGTGGCTGCAACGAGGAGAGCGCCGCCTCGGTCGACATGCGCGCCACCGGCGGCTGAAGCCGCTAGCATCGCGCCATGTCCTCCGGCCTCTACGAGCTGGTCCACACGGTGCGCTTCGAGTCGGCGCGGCGGCTCCCCAAGGTCCCGCCCGGCCACCCTTGCGGCAACGTGTACGGGCTCGCGTTCTACCTCGACATCCACGTGCAGGGCCGGCTCGATCCGGCGACCGGCTGGGTGTTCGACTTCGCCGAGATCGAGCGCGCGATGAAGCCGCTGCGCGACCAGATCGACCACCACTACCTCAACGACGTCCCGGGCCTCGAGAACCCGACCAGCGAGGTCCTGGTCACGTGGATCTGGGACGGCCTCGCGAAGGCGCTGCCCGGCCTCACCCAGCTCGTGCTGCGGGAGAACGACGTTTCGCGGGTGATCTACCGCGGTTGAGCGGCGCCATCGCTCCATGCGATGCTCGGCGCATGGAAGAACGCGCGTCGCAGGTCCCGGGAGCGTTCGAGCACGGCGTCGGCTTCGACGCGGGTGACACCCACGGCGGCATCCGCCTCGGGCGCTTCGAGGCGCAATACGAGGAGCTGTTCGCCGAGGTCATCGAGGACGGCATCATCACCGCCGAAGAGCGCGCGCGCCTCGACAAGGCCGCGGACAACATGGGCCTCGACAAGGAGCGCCTCAAGCGCCTCGAGGCCGCGCTGCAGTCGGCGTGGGAGGCGCACAACAACGTGCGCATCGTCGTGCAGGCGGTGGCCCCGGCCATCGCCTACTCGGACGACGAGGGGCGCGCGTCGCTGGTGCCCTTCGCGCCGGGCCCGGCGCCCGCCCCGGCTCCCTCCACGGGGGGCGCGACGCTCGTCTCGGGGGTGACCGAGAACCCGGAGGTGGTGCGGCTCCGCAAGCAGGTGGCCGAGCTCACGGCGCGGCTGGCCCTGCTCGAGGGCCAGCTCGAGGAGGCGCGCAACCAGGTGGCCGTCGAGGTCGACCTCGGCGCGGTGGCCACGGCGGTGCAGGAGGACGACCCGCTCGACCTGCAACGGCGCATCCGCCAGGACCCGACCGATCCGGAGCCCATGCGGCTCCTCTACCGCTGGGCCAAGGGGCAGGGCGATCTCGACAAGCAGTGGTGCGTCGCCTCGGCCCTCGTGTTCCTCGGTCAGGCCAACGCCGAGGAGCAGGCGCTCCACGCCAAGTACCAGAGCAAGCAGCTCCCCAAGCCGAGCGCGGCGATCTCGTCGGACGCGTGGCGGCGGCTCCTGTTCCACCCCGACGAGGAGCTCCTCACCGGCGACATCTTCAGCGTGATCACGAGCGCGGTGCTGCTCGGACGCGTGTCGGCCCTGCGCCGGGACAAGCTGCTGCCGAAGCTCGACCCCGCGCGCAAGCAGGAGCCCGAGAAGTCGACCGTCAGCGCAGTGCGCGCGCTCGCGTGGGCGGCGGCGATCGAGGGCCTGCGACCGCCGCCGATCTTCGTCGACCCCGAGGCACAGGTCGCCGTCGAGATGGTCCCGGGGATCCCGCCGAACATCCGCATCGGCAGCAAGCTGCTCAGCGGGCGAACGCCGCTCGAGGTGGCCTTCGAGTGCGGGCGCTCGCTCGCGTGCTTCCGCGAAGAGCACTTCGTGCGGTGGCTGTTCCCGGGCGTGCCGGATCTCGAGGACCTGTTCCTCGCCGCGCTCTCCATCGCGAGCCCCGCGCTGCCCATCCCGCCGCACGCCAAGGCCCGCGTGGCGCCGATCGCCGCGGCGATCGCGCCGGTGCTGGAGCCGGCCCAGGTCGACCGGCTGCGCGGCTACTTCCTGCGCTTCGTCGAGGAGGGCGGCCGCACGAACCTGCAGCGCTGGGCGCACGGCGTCGACAAGACGGCGTGCCGCGCGGGGCTCGTGCTCTGCAACGACCTCGCGACCGCCGGGCGCATCCTCGCCACCGAGGAGCGGAGCAACCAGGGTGGCCCGGGTGAGCGCATGCGCGACCTGCTGGTGTTCGTCACGAGCGACCGCGGCTTCCAGCTGCGCCGGCAGCTGGGGCTCGCCATCACCAACTAGACCAGCACCAAGACCCTGCCGGGGCCTGTCGCTAGAGAGACGGAGCCAGGACCAGGCGGGTCTCGGCGGTGCGCAGCACGCCCTCGCCGTCGCCGGCCGCGTGGCGATCGGCGATCCCGAACGCGAGCAGGATCGGCGCGCCCACGCGCTCGGCGAGGTCGCCGACGCGGCGGGTGATCCGCTCCACGAGGTGCAACGCGCCCTCGTGGGGCGTCTCGGGGAGGATCGCGAGCCAGCGGTCACCGCCGGCGGGCAGGAACTGATCGGCGCCCCGCGCGCTCGTGCGCAGGGTGGCGCCGATCTGCGCCTCCCAGGCGTCCTCCTCGGCGCAGGCCTCGGGACGGGGGACCTCGACCGCGAGCACGCTCAGGGCGTGGCCGTGCCGGCGGGCACGAGACAGCTCGCGATCGATCGCGTCGACGCAGCGGCGAAGCTTCGGGCTCTCCATGCTCCCACGGGTGGCAGAGCCAGGGGCGGGGGGCCAAGAAACCTGCGGCGCGGGGCGGAAGTTTTCCTCCGGGCCGCCGATGGATCAGACTGCGGCACGATGTGGAGGAAGGCGTTCGCGCTGTCGATCCTGGCCCTGGGGTGTGGTCGCAAGTCGGAGGCCGCGCCGACGACGCAGCCGGCCGCCGCGCCTTCGCCCGTCGCGAGCGCGGCGCCGAGCGTCTCGGCCAAGCCGGTCTGCGCCGATCTCGCGGTGGAGCTGCCGCCGCTCATCACGTCGCCGATCGACGCCACGCAGCCCGACATCGTCGACGAGGGCGATGCGGTCATGCAGTCGTTCTACGAGAAGGCCGCGCGCAACCTGCGCAAGTCGGGCACCGAGCCGGTCCGCATCGGCGTCTACGGCGACTCGAACATGACGATGGACTTCCAGACCGGCGAGATGCGGCGCGTGCTGCAGACCCGCTACGGCGACGCCGGGCACGGGTTCCTCGCCGCGGGCCGCCCGTGGGGCTGGTACCTGCACCGCGACATCAAGCACGACGCCGACGGGCGCTGGATCGCCTACGACGTCTCGACCGATCGCGCACCGGACGTGGTGTACGGCTTCGCCAACATCTCGATGAAGAGCAAGGAGGCCAACGCGCTGTCCTGGCTCGAGACGGTCGACGACAAGCACGAGATCGGCCGCAGCTTCTCCAAGTTCGAGATCTACGCCCTCGAGCAGCCCTACGGCGGCGCGTTCACGGTCACCCTCGACGGGCAGCTGCTCGACACCATCGACACCAAGGCCGAGGCCCGCAAGGCCATCTTCAAGGCCTACGACGTCAAGGACACGGCGCACCGGCTCGACCTGCGGGCCAAGGGCGGCAACGTGCGGCTGTTCGGCACGGTGGTCGAGCGCCCGGAGCCGAGCTTCGTCGTGGACTCGCTCGGGGTCGGCGCGCTCAACGCCGAGCAGCTCCAGTACGTCGACAAGGAGACGCACAAGGCCACGCTGGCGCACCGCAAGTACGACCTCATCCTCGACATGACGGGCACGAACATGTTCGCGCTCGAGTACCACCCCAAGTGGATGAAGAACGTGATCGCGATGTACCGCGCGGCGATCCCCGACGTGCCGGTGCTGCTGGTCAGCCCGCCGGATCTCGGCCACTGGGAGAAGCAGGGCGAGAGCGACGGGCGCGTGGTCGGCGTGGCCAAGCAGAAGCTCACCATCGCCAAGGACGAGCACGCGGCCTACTGGGACTACTGGACCGCGATGGGCGGGCAGGGCGCGATCTTCAAGTTCAAGGCGCACGGCATGGCCGAGGGCGACCTCGTGCACCTGACCGAGAAGGGCGGCCGCTACATGGGGAGCCGCATCGCGCAGGCGCTGTTCCGCGGCCTCGCGCGGTGGGCCAAGACACACCCCAAGGCCGGCTGCCCCGCCCCCTGAGCCGTGGTCTCGTCGGTCGTCGCCTTCCACCGTGGCAACGGGGTCATCGCCCTCAACGTGCTGACGGCGGCGCTGCGGGCCGACCCGCGGACCCGCGACCTACCGATCGTGTTCGCGCGCGATCGTGACGAGGTGGCCGCGGCGATGGGCCCCGGCGCGCTCGTCGCGTGGTCGTTCTACTCGCTCGATGCGCCGCGGGCGTTCGAGGACCTCGCGTGGCTGCGCGCGCGCGCCGAGGGGCTCCACGTGGCGGGCGGCGTGCACGCGACGGCGGAGCCGCGCGCGATCCTGGCGGCGGGCTTCGACCTCGTGGCGCTCGGCGAGGGAGAGCGCACCATCGTCGACCTCGCGCTCGCCGAGGACCCGACGACGGTGCAGGGGCTCGGGCGGCTCGTCGACGGCGTCTACCGCGACACCGGCGCAGGCGCGCGCATCGCCCTCGACGAGTTCCCCGCGTTCAACGCGCCGGACCGCAAGTGGAACGCCATCGAGATCACCCGCGGCTGCGTCTACGCGTGCTCGTTCTGCCAGACGCCGTTCATGTTCAAGGCGCGCTTCCGGCACCGCAGCGTGGAGAACGTGCGCGACCACGTGCGCGTGATGCGGCGCGAGCGGCTGCGGTACCTGCGCTTCCTCACCCCGACCAGCCTCTCGTACGGCGCGACGGGCACCGAGCCCGACCTCGGCGCGGTGGAAGCGCTCCTCTCGGCGTGTCGGCAAGAGCTCGGGCCAGACGGGAGGATCTACTTCGGCACCTTTCCCTCCGAGATCCGACCGGAGCACGTGACCCCCGCGGCGCTCGCGATCCTCCGAAGATACGTGGACAACGACAACCTCGTGATCGGCGGGCAGTCGGGCTCCGAGAGGGTGCTCGCGGCGAGCCGACGCGACCACACGGTCGACCACGTGGAGCGGGCGGTGCGGTACGCGGTGGAGGCGGGCTTCGAGCCCAACGTGGACTTCCTGTTCGGGCTGCCGGGCGAAGGCGACGAGGACGTGGCGGCGTCGGTGGGCCTGATGGAGCGGCTGGTCGCGGCGGGCGCGAGGATCCACACCCACGCGTTCCTGCCGCTGCCAGGGACGCCGTTGCGCGGGGCGCCGGCCGCCGTGGTGCCGGAGCTGGCGGTCCGTGCGCTCGGGCGCCTCGAGGCGAAGGGGAGCGCCTACGGGGTCTGGCGCAAGCAGGTCGAGGCCAGCGGAGAGCTGGTCAAGCTGCGGAAGCGCTGAGCGACGGGTCAGGGCACGACGCGGACGGCGACCTCGAGCGCGTGGCTCGCCGGCGTGGGCGTGCCGTCGCCCTCCACCACGGCCGAGAGCCGCACGGTCATCGTCGCCTCCCCGACCTTCTCGGTCGCGACCGAGAAGGTGAACGTGGCCCGCGACGTGTCCATCTGTTCGGCGTCCAGCGGGCCGAGCCGCGCGCGCAGCGGGGTGACGCCCGGATCGGCGCGGGTCACCCGCAGCTCCGCGAAGGACAGTCGACGCTTGCCGACCACGTCGAGGGGCAGCTCGATCACCGCCCGACAGCGCACGCGGCCCGGCTTGTTCGCGGGCGCGCAGCTCGCCGTCGCGTGCACCAGGGGCGCCGCGGCGACCGCCGGGCTGCTCGCGAAGAGGACGGCACCGAGGAGGACCACGTGACGCACTCGACCATCATCGCCGAACCGAGCCTCGAAGCAACTCAGATCCCGAGCGCCCCCTTGAGCTCCGCCGCCACGTCGGCGGAGAGCCCGCGGGCGAGCCGCTCCCGCGCGAGGGCCACGAGGTGACTGTTCGGGTCCGGCCGCCGTCGCCGGAGGGCCTCGACGACGGCCATCCGCTCCTCGGCGGCCCCGGCCTCCAGCACCGACAGCACCGCGCTCGCCGCCTCGGCGTTGTCGATCGACGAGAGCGCGCGCAGCGCAGCCGCCCGGACCTCGCCGTGCTGCGCCTCGCGCGCGAGCCGGCGCAGCGGGTCGACGAACACCGCGGATTGCTTGCGGGCGACGGCCTTGGCGACCGCCGCGATCACGTCGCGCGCGTCGTCCCGGGCCGCCCTCCGGAGCAGCTGGGCGGAGCGCTTGAAGGGCATCACGCCCGCCGCCTCGGCCACGCGCGCGCGCACGACCGCCGAGCCGTGGGCGGCCAGCGCTTCGAGCGCCGACATCACGCGGTAGTCGACCATCTCGGCGAGCCGTGCCACGAGGCCCTCGGCGAGCTTGATCCCCTCGGTGGTGTCGGGGGCTGCGCTCGTGGTCGCCAGCGCGGCGAGTCGCGCCGCCACCGCTCGGCGCCGCGCCGGGAGCGAGGCCCCCCCGCGGCTCGGCGCGTGCACCGCGTCGAAGTAGATCTCCGCGGCGATCTCCTCGCCGCGGCCGGCCTGCTCCCACTCGATGACGTCGACGGTCCACACCTCGAGGGTCGGGCCGGCGGGCCGCGTCGCCTGCCCGGGGGCGAGGGCCAGGTCGACGAAGATCACCTCGCGCCGGATAATGTGCAGACCGTGATAGACGAGGATGCCCGGCAGCAACAGGCACGCGAGCAGCGGCCATTGCATCACTTGAAGCGCTTCATGCATCGCGGGTCGAGGTCATGGATGAAGGGGCGGTGGTTATTTGGCCGGGGCTTCGAGCGCCTTGGCGAGTGCGTTG
>CAZUZY010000397.1:0-8021 GCA_964624885.1 uncultured Polyangiales bacterium
TCTCGACCTCGGCGGCGACCTCGGGCGCGGCGTCGGGCGCGTCGTCGCCCGCGAGCGAGCCCGCGCTGCACGCCGTGAGCAGCGTGACGGCGGACACCCAGAGCCCCCGGCGCACCCGGAGAATGGCACCACGAGTGCGCTGCGCCGTTCAAGACGCGGCGCGTGGTCGCGTCAGGGCGGGCTGATGGGCGCGAGGCCGGCGATCTTGTTGGACTCGCGCACGTGGACCGGCGGTGCGTGGAGGTCCCACACGAGGCCGAGCGCCTCCATCGCCTTGAGCACGTAGAACGAGAGGTCGATCTCCCACCAGTAGAACCCCTGCCGCGCGGCGCGCTGGTAGTAGTGGTGGTTGTTGTGCCAGCCCTCGCCCATGGTGATCAGGGCGAGGATCAGGCTGTTCTTGCTGTTGTCGGTGGTCGTGTAGCGACGGCGCCCGAACATGTGGGTGAGCGAGTTGATGGCGAACGTGCCGTGCCAGAGCAGCGTGGTCGACACGAACAGCCCCCACACGAGCGCGAAGGAGCCGCCCACGAGGAACAGGCCCACGCCGAGCGCGGTCGGGGGGATCCACCAGAACCGGTCGATCAGCACGAGCTCGGGGTACTTGGTGAGGTCCTTGATCTTGTCGTGGTCGGTCGCCTCGTAGCGATACGAGAGGATCCAGCCGAGGTGGCTCCAGAGGAACCCCTCGCGCTTGGCCGAGTGGACGTCGCCAGGCTGGTCCGAGAAGCGGTGGTGCACGCGGTGGTGGCTCGCCCACCAGAGGACCCCCTTCTGCGCGCTCGTCTCGGCGAGGACGGCGAAGAGGAACTGCATCACCCGGCTCGTGCGGAACGAACGGTGGGAGAAATAGCGGTGGTACCCGGCGGTCACGCCGAACATGCGCACGTAGTAGAGGGCGACGGCGAGCGCGAAGCCCTTCCAGGACCACCCGAGCTTCGCCACGCCGATCACCGCGGCGAGGTGGATCACGAAGAACGGCGAGGAGCGCAGCCACGCGATGCGGTGACGCCCCGGTTCTGCCCGCTCCTCGACCACGGCCGCGCTCATGCAGGAGAAAGTACCGACCGGGGTGTCAGGGCGCCGTCAGGACGGGGCCATCTTTCGGCCTCGGATCGGCCCGCGGAGCGCCGGCGAGGGCTATGCTCGGGCCGTGAGCGAGCACCTCGACGTCGTGATCGTGGGCGCGGGCATCTCCGGCGTCGGCGCGGCCTACCACCTGCAGACCGACTGCCCCGGCCAGTCGTACGCGATCCTCGAGGGCCGCGCGACGATGGGGGGCACCTGGGATCTGTTCCGGTATCCGGGCATCCGCTCCGACTCGGACATGTACACCCTCGGGTTCTCGTTCCGGCCGTGGACCGAGCCGAAGGCCATCGCCGACGGTCCGTCGATCCTGCGGTACGTGAAGGACACCGCGGCCGAGCACGGCATCGACCGGAAGATTCGCTACGGGCACCGCCTGGTCCGCGCGGAGTGGTCGACGCCGGACGCGCGGTGGACGCTGACCGTGCAGCGCGGCGAGGAGACCGTCACGCTCACCTGCCGCTTCCTGTTCATGTGCACCGGCTACTACGACTACGCCCGCGGCCACGCGCCCGAGATCCCGGGGCGCGACGCCTTCCGGGGTCGGGTGGTGCACCCGCAGTTCTGGCCCGAGGGCTTCGACTACACGGGCCAGCGGGTGGTGGTCGTCGGCAGCGGCGCCACCGCGATCACGCTCGTGCCCGAGCTCGCCAAGAAGGCCGCCCACGTCACGATGCTGCAGCGCACGCCGAGCTACGTCCTCGCGCTCCCGCTGCGCGACCCGATCGCCGGGTGGTTCCGCGGCAAGCTCCCGGCGGTGAGCGCCTACGCCGCCACGCGGTGGAAGAACGTCCTCGCGTTCATGGCGTTCTACCAGTGGAGCCGGCGCTTCCCGGCGCAGGCCAAGCGCTGGCTGGTCGGCCAGGTGAAGAAGCAAGTGGGCGACGCGGTCGATGTCGAGCGGCACTTCACCCCGCCCTACGACCCGTGGGACCAGCGGCTCTGCTTCGCGCCCGACGGGGACTTCTTCGCGCCGATCCGCGACGGCCGCGCGGAGGTGGTCACCGATCACATCGAGCGGTTCACCGAGCGGGGCCTCCGGCTCCGCTCCGGCCGCGAGCTCACGGCCGATGTCGTCGTGACCGCCACCGGGCTCGAGCTGCAGCTGTTCGGTGGCGTCGCGGTGACCGTCGACGGCGCGCCCATCGAGCCGCGCGACCACTACGTCTACCGCGGCATGATGGTGAGCGACGTGCCGAACCTCGCGTTCGCCGTCGGCTACACCAACGCCTCGTGGACCCTGAAGGTCGACCTCGTGGCCCGCTACGTGACCCGGCTCCTCTCGTGGATGGATCAGAAGGGCCACCGCCGCGTGGTGCCGCGCGTGCGCGACGGCGCGCTCGGCGTGGAGCCGCTCATCGACTTCCACTCGGGCTACGTGGTGCGCGCGCTCGATCGGCTGCCCAAGCAGGGCACCCGGGCACCGTGGAAGCTCTACCAGAACTACGTGCTCGATCTCGCCCTGCTCGGGCACGGGCGGGTGGACGACGACGCCCTCGAGGCGAGCTAGCGGCTCAGAACGGCCCGCCGCCGCCGCCCGGACGGCCGCTGGCCACGGGCACCTGACACGGACCGTCGGGGCCGTAGGTCATGAGCTGCGGGAACATCCCGATCCAGACGTAGTCGGCGAAGGTCTTGAACGGGCTCGTCGAGACGCCGGCGTCGGGGGGCACGAGGTCCTCGGTCGGCAGCCCGAGCTTCTCGATGGGCACGGCGACGAGCTCGTCCAGCGTCACCGCGCCGTCCTTGTCCCCGTCGTCGTCGGCCTGCGCGAACGGCTGGAAGCGCAGCTCGGGCTTGGCCGGATCGAGGTGGGCGCGGAACGGCGCCTCGGGGTGGAAGTAGAAGTCGAGGGTCATAGGGGCGCCGGTCAGCGCGAGGGGCTCGGCCTTCGCGCCGACCGTGCGCGCGCAGTCCTGCAGCTGCACGCGCCGCGTCCGCCAGGCGAACGCGAAGGTCTTGGTGACGCCGGCCTTCGCTGCGCTGCCCTTCACCCACACGCTGATGCCCGCGGGCTCGGTGTTGAACGCATCGGTGCCCGGGGTGCGCAAGAACACCTTCTGGGCCTCGGTGACGCCGGTCCCGAGCAGCGAGTCGCCGTTCGGGTTCGCGAGCCGCACGCGCACGAAGCAGCTGCCGAGCGCGTAGTCGAGGCCCACCTTCTGCGGCTCCACCACGCGACCGTCGAAGATGCGTCGGTAGCCCGCGTCCGCGTACTGGTTGCAAGCGTCCCCGGCGAGGGTGGGGCTCCCGAAGGACACCAGGTACTCGTCGAAGCGGAGCGACCAGCCATCCGCCGTGACCAGGCCCTTCTCGACCGCAGCACTCCCGACGAAGCGCACGAGCACCTCGCTCGGCGGCGGACGCGTGTCGGCCGGCAGGCACGACGGCGCGCACAGGAGCACGAGGAGCCAGCGCGGGCTCACAGCGCCCCCTCGAGCCCGAGGCTCGGGATGCTGACGGGGCCGATCTCCTGCCCGCTCACCGTCTCCTTGTGCAGGGTGGCGTTGAGCATCTCGGCCACGAACGAGAGCCAGGCCTTCTCGGTCAACCACCAGCGCTTCTCGAGCCGCACGTCGATCCGGTAGAACGCCGGGTCGCGATCGGGGGTCTGGACGGGCGGTGGGGTGACGAGGCCTCGGGATCGAATGAGGCTCGGGGCGCCGGTGTAGAACATGAGCCGCGCACCCGCGCGCCAGTTGCGACCGAGGTCGTAGGCGAGCGCGGCGTTGCCGACGTGGGTCCGGTCGAACGAGGCCGGGAACGTGAGGCCGTTGAGCGTGCGCTCCGATCGGGAGAGCGTGTACGAGAGGAAGCCGCCGAGCTTCTTCGTGAGCTTGCGCCGCACGAACAGCTCGATGCCGTAGGCGCGCCCGCTGCTGCGCTGGGAGCCGAGCGCGCCGGCGTCGGTGTTGGCGTTGGCGGTGCCGATGGCGTCGGTCATGGCGTAGAAGGCGTTGTGGAACACGGTGGTGGTCGCGGTGACGTCGAGGGGCAGGTCGAGCTCGAGCCCGGCGCTGGCCTGCACCGCAGTCTGCAACCCATCCGCGAGAGTGCCAGGGGCGAGCCCGGGCACCGGCACCACGAACGACGGCGGCTGGTGCGCGAGGCCGTAGGTCTGCACGATCCGCGCGTGGGGGCCGGCCGGGAACCGCAGGGCGAGCCGCGGGTCGACGGCCGGCACGGTGGTCGACCCCGAGCGGTAGAAATCCACGCGTACGCCCGGGGTCACCTCGACCCCCGCCAGGTTCGCCACCACGTCGAGCCACAGGCCGCCGGCGAGATCGGTCCGCGGGGGGAACAGCGCCGCCGCGCGCTTGGTGGTCGGGTCGTCCGGGTCGGCGTAGGTCGGCGTGCTCGCGCCGTAGCCGTCGGACACGAAGTCGGCGCCCGCGCGGAGCAGCACCTTCGGCGTGAGCGGCTTGCGCAGATCGATGCGGGTGCCGATCAGCCGGTCGGTGGCGTTGCGCTGCTCCTCGATGCGGGTCTGCTCCCAGCCGCCGGTGACCGCGACCCGCAGCTTGGTGCCGTCCTCGGCGCGGTGGTCCCAGCGCAGATCGAGGCGATAGAACTCGGAGCCGAAGAGGATCCCGAGGGTGTCGTCCTGGACGCGACCGAGCAGATCGTAGGCGCCGAACGCGAACGCGGTGAGGCGATCGCGCGGGCCGAGGTCCCAGGTCACGCGTGCCTGGTAGTCGCGGTAGTCGAGCTTGGTCTCCTTGGCGATGAGCGAGAGGACCGCCGCGGTGTACGAGTAACGGAAGCCGACCAGCGCCGTGCCCCGGCCGTCGGCGAAGCCGGTCTCGGCGAGCGCACCGAGGTCGAACACGCGCACGTTGGCCTCGCCGTGCAGCTGCGCGCGGGGCTCGGTGGTCTCGCCGGTGACGATGCCGCCCGCGTAGCGCCCGAACCGCGCGGGGTAGCCCCCGGGGTGCAGGTCGACGTGCTCGACGATGCCGGGGTGCACGACGGAGGGGCCGAGGCCCACGTGGTAGAGGTACGGCACGCGGATGCCGTCGAGGAAGTAGCCGACGTTGCCGGGCGGCGCGCCACGCACATAGAAGAAAGGGATCCCCGAGACGATCGGCGTCACGCCGGGCATGGCCTCGATCGCGCGGAACGGGTCGCCGAACGCACCCGGGAGCTCGCGCACCTCGGCGCGCGTGAACGAGGTCGCGGCCGGCGGGAGCTTCTCGCCCTCCACGGTGAGGTCGACGATCGGCGCCACCTCGGCCTTCTTCTTCGGGGCGAGCGGCGGCAGGGGCTTCGGCGTCGGCGTGACGTCGGGCGCCGGATCCTTCGGGGGCGGCGCGACGACGACCGGCTCGGTGAACGTGACCTTGAAGCGGATCGTCGCCACGATGGGCACGCCGTCGCGCGTCGCCGGGTCGAACTTCCACTCGAGGGCCACGGTGGTGGCCGCGGTCGCGAACGGCTCCCCGCCCTCCTCGGCCTTCGCCGATCGCACCGATCCGTCCTTCTCGATCACGAGGACGAGCACGACGACGGCGTCGCCCTTGGCGCCTGCTGGATACGGGACGTCGGCGTCGGAGGTGAGCTTCGGCGCGACGAGCACCGCCTTCGGCGACTTGGCCGCGGGGACCTGCGCGCGGGCGTTCGGCACGATCGAGACCGCGGCGAAGGCGAGGGCCGAGGCGACGGCGAGCCGGGCGACGTCGGCGCCGAGCTGCGCGGAGATCGAGCGGCGCGCGCGGAAGAGCCTGGATTTCAGGGCCGACACGGTGGTGTCGAGGTCGCGCGCGATCGTCGAGGCGGCCTCGCCGTCGGCCGAGCGCTCGAGGATGGCGACGTCGATGTCGCGCAGCCCCTCGAGGCCGCGCCGCACCTGCTCGGCGAGCTCCTTGGCGAGCAGGTCGGTCTCGGGGTTCGAGGGTCCGGCGGCCAGGGCATCGTCGAGGGTCACGTGGTGGGCCCCACCCCCCCGGCGCTGTCGGCGCTGGGCCCGCAGCCGCATGCGACACGTGTTGACCACGATCTGGGTGAGCCAGGCTCGGGGCTGCGAGGTGCAGGTGGCCGCGGCGCGGGTGGCGACGATGGCGGCCTCCTGCACGCAGTCCTCGGCTTCGGTCGGGTCGCGCAGGACGCGGGCGGCGAGCTTTTCGAGGCGGCGCCGAAAGGTCGGGTCCGCGAGGAGGGCCGTGATCGACGACCCCCCCGAGCCGGGGTACATGAAGAGGAGTTGGCCGGAGCCCCGGCCGACCTTCGCGACCCGATGAAGGATTTCGCCTCCTGCGGCGAATACAGGGACAGATGGCGCTCGGCACCCGCTCGCGGAGGACGGCGACCCCCCTCGTCGGGTGGCTCGCGGCCGCCGCGTGCCTGGTCGGGGCCACGTGGGTGCGCGGGGGTCACGCGGCCGAGTGTACGGGACCGGAGCTCGAGGTGGACGCCGAGGCCAAGGGCCTCCACCCCGACCTCGAGACCAAGGTGCGGCCGCACCTGACGGGCGCCGATCCCTGTGCGCGGGTCCAGATCCTGGCGGCGGGCGGCAAGCTGGTCGTCGTCGTGACCCTCAAGGACGGGCGGACCGCCGTTCGGCGCGCCGGCGACGTGGACGATCTGCTCGACGCCCTCGACGCGCTCGTGCTCGTGCCCACGGCGGCCCACGCGCCGCCACCGGCCGCCGTGGTCAGCCCGCGGTTCACGGCCGCCCCTGCGCCGCCGAAGGACGAGGCGCCGAAGCCCCCGTCCAGCGTGGCGCCTGCGCCGCGGCTCGAGCTCGCGGCCGCCGCGACGGCCGGGATCGCGGGCGCCCCAGGGTTCGCCGGGTTCGGTCTGGAGGGCCTCGCCCAGGTGCACCTCGTGCCCCACCTGCTCGGCGTCGTCGTCCGCTACGAGCCGCTCGGCGGACCGCTCGCGGACACCGACTCACGGGGCCGGTTCACCGCGATGGCGATGAGCGTGGCCGCGGTCGCGGGGCGGCGCCTCTCGCTCGGGTCGATGCAGCTCGATCTGCTCGCAGGCCTTGGGCTCATGGCGCTCGCCCAGGAGTTCAAGGCCCCGGGGGAGAAGGAGGTCCGCTCGACGCGCCTCGATCCGCGCCTCGTGGTCTCGCTGCGCCTCGCCGACAGCGGCACGGCCTCGCTGCGTGGCTACCTCGGCCTGGATCTCACCGCCGGCTGGCCCGCCACGTCGCAGGAGCCCGCGCCGGGGCTGAAGGAGTTCCCGTCGACCAGCGCGACGCTGTCGCTGGGCCTCCTGTGGAGCGGTCGGTGAACCGGGCACGCGCGGTCGATCCGGTCGAGCAGACCGACGCCGAGCTGCTCTCGATCGTGGCCGGCGGCCAGCTCTCGGCGCTCGGACGCCTGTACGATCGCCACCACGCGGCGGTGCTGCGGTTCGCGACGCGCGCGAGCCGCAACCAGGCGGACGCCGAGGACGTGACCCACACCACGTTCCTGACCGTCGCGCGGATCGCGAGCACCTACGACGGGCGCGCGAGCTGCCGGCCGTGGCTGCTCGGGATCGCCGCGCGACACCTCTCGGAGCGACGCCGCGCCGGCGCCCGGCTGCACCGGTTCATCGACCGCCTGTTCGGCACCGAGCCCCCTGCCCGCGCGCCCGAGCTCGCCCTCGAGGCCCGGGAGACCCTGCACGGGGTGGCGGCGGCGCTCGAGGCGATGAGCTTCGACAAGCGCGTCGTCGTGCTGCTCTTCGAGGTCGAGGGGCTGTCCGGCGAGGAGATCGCCGCGAACCTCTCGATCCCGGTCGGCACCGTGTGGACGCGCCTGCACGCGGCGCGCAAGGAGCTCGCGGCGAAGCTCCCCGAGGAGGCCCCGTGACCTGCGCGCGCCTCTGGGAGGTCTCCGCGGCCCACGACGGGCGACTCGACGCGGGCGACGCCGCGCGGCACGAGCGTCACCTCGCGCAGTGCGCCGAGTGCAGGGCCGCGCGCGACGAGCTGCGGCGGGTCC
>CAZUZY010000398.1:0-8016 GCA_964624885.1 uncultured Polyangiales bacterium
CTCCAGCGGGAGCCGATCGAGGTACGCGATGGCCTTGTCGACGGCGGCGAGATCGCCGACCTGCGCGAGGGCCTCGACGAGCTCGAGCAGGAGCCCCACGGCCGCTCCGACGTCGAGCTTGGGCAGGTGCTGCCCCGCGCGCTCCAGCAGCTTGCCCGCCGCCTTGGCCTCGCCGCGCGAGAGCAGCAGCTTCGCTGCCTCGCGGTACCGCGCCACCGCCGGCCCGGCCTCGCCGGCGAGCTCCCAGTGTCGCGCGATCTCCTCGAGCGAGGCGGGCGCGTCGCCGGCCGCCGCGCGGATCGCGTCCCAGCGCTCGGCGAGGGCCAGGTGCAGCGCCTTGCGATCGCCCGGACCGAGCATCTCGTAGAGCACCTCACGCACGCCGTCGTTGGCGAAGCCGACCTTGCGCGCCTCTCCCTCGGCGCGCGGCCGTTCCTCGAGGAGCCCCCGGCCGACCAGGATCTTCAGCGCGGACTCCACGTCGACCTCGGCGCCGGCGAGCGCCGCGAGATCCGACACCTCGGCCTCGTTGCCGACGACCGCTGCCCGCAGGAGGACCCGCTGGGTCCCCTCGTCGAGCGAGCGCAGGCGCGCTTCGACGAGGCCCCGCAGGCCCTCCGCGACGAGCTTGGCGCCCTCCGCGAGGTGATAGCGACCCGCGTCCACCGAGAGCGCCCCTGCCGAGCGCAGCGCCTCGACGATCGACTCCAGGAAGAGCGGGTTGCCCCCGGCGCGCTGCAGGATCGGCTGGGCCACGCCGTCGGGCACCTCCGCGTCGGGCAGCATCCCCTCGAGGAGGCGACGCGCGGCCGGCGCGGGCAGCGGGCCGAGCTGGATCCGGGTGAAATGCGGGGCGTTCCAGTCGCTCCAGATGCCGGCGCGCGCGGTGAGCACGAGGAGCGCGGGCCTCCGCGCGACAGCCGTGGCCACCTGGGCGAGCAACGCCGCCGACGAGGGATCGATCCACTGGAGATCCTCGACCACGAAGGCCACGTTCCCCTTGCGCAGCGCGGCGGTGAGGAAGTTGCGGATCGCCGCGCTACCCTCGCGCGCGACCACCTCGGGGGTGCCGGTCGGCATCGAGCCGCTCTGGGTCGGGCTCGGTCCGCTCGAGCCCGCGCGCTGTCGGAGGCCGGTGTTGGCGAGGAGCAAGCCCAGGATCTGCTGCTGGTCGGCCGCGGGAAGGCCCATGCCGGCGAGCGTTCCCCGGTCGCCGCCGAGCGTGCGCAGGGCGTCCGCGTTCGCGCCGCGACCGACGCCCGTGTAGGTGAGGATGAGATCGCGGAACACGCCGAGCGGCACGCCCCCCGTCGGTCGACACGCGACGCGATACCAGCGCAGCTTGGTGTCGCGGTTGCGCGCCATGGCCTCGCGCACGAAAGTGGTCTTGCCGATGCCGGCGTCGCCACGGATGGCGACGACCTGACCTTGGCCCTCGAGCGCGGTGGCCACCGCCTTCCCGAACGCATCGAGCTCCGGCTCGCGCCCGACGACCGCCCGGAGCGCAGCGGTGGCGACGGCCACTGCGGCGACGTCCTCGCGGACCACGAACAGGCCGCCTCGCGCGGACGTCGCCAGGTACCCGTCGCCGACGCGGCCCTTGATCGACTCGTCGACCAGGAGCTCGCCCGAGCGGGCGGTGTCCGCGGCGCGAGCCGCCGCCTGCGCCGCGGCGCCGAGGATGGTCGGCGCCCCCGTCGCGTTCGGGGTGACCAGGAACACGCCCGCCGCGATGCCTCCCTTGAACCAGCGAGCGCCGCTCGTCTCGCGACGCACCTCGAAGGCCGCCTCGACCGCCTGGGCGACCAGAGACTCTGCAGCCTCGGGCGGCGAGTGCACCCCGAAGATCGCGGTGAGGCGCGTGCCCCCTGCTCCTTGCACGAGGGCGTCGAAGCGCGAGAGCGCGCGCGTGACGAGCTCGTAGCGCTCACCGATGCGCCCCGCGAGCTCCTCCGGGTCCCCCGCGTCGTCGACGCCCATCAGATCGAGGCAGAGCGCGGTCAGCGTGCGACGCTCGGACCGCGCCTCGGAGCTCGCGCGCCGCAGGTCGCCGAGCAGGCGGTCGGGCAACACCCCGGCCAGCCCGGCGAAGGTCTCGGAACCCACCGCCACCTTGGGCGCGGGCGCGGCGTCCTGTGGCGTGCCACACGCGGGGCAGAACCGCGCACCGACGCCAACCGGTGCCTTGCAAGCGCGGCAGGGCTTGGTCGCCCCCGGCTCCGACTGCGACCCCACGGGCCGCGCGAGGATGGCCGCCTCGATGGCCTCGCGCATCTCGCGCGCGGTCGCCCACCGATCGGCCGGACGCTTGGCGAGCCCCTTCAGGATCACGCGCTCGAGCGCGGGCGGGATCCGGCGCTCGGGCGCGCGGAGTGAAGGGGCCTGCGGCGGTTCTTCGACCTGCAACCGCGCGACCTCGAGCGGAGACGGCGCGTCGAACGGGCGCGAGCCGCAGGCCACCTCGTACAGCACCACCGCCACCGAGTAGAGATCGCTCCGCGCGTCGGTGTCGCGGCCCATCGCGGCCTCGGGCGACATGTAGAGCGGCGTGCCGATCATGTTGCCGGCCTGGGAGAGCTTGGGGCCCTCCTCGCGCGCCACCTTGGCGATCCCGAAATCGCACAGCTTGGCGACCTCGGAGCCATCGGCGCGCTGCCCGACGAGCACGTTCTCGGGCTTGATGTCCCGGTGCACGAGGTCGATCGCGTGGGCGTCCTCGAGGGCCGAGAGCACCTGGGTGACGACCCGTGCCCCGCGCGCGACGTCGATGGGCCCCTCCTCGCGGAGGAGACCGTACAGATCGGTGCCCACGAACAGCTCCATCACGAGATAGAGCAGCTGGCCTTCGCTCGGGTCGGTGCGGCCGAAGTCGAGCACGCGGATGCTGTTCGGGTGGTCGAGCTTGCTGGCCGCGCGCGCCTCCCGGACGAAGCGCGTGGCGAACTCGCCCGAGCGCGCGAGGTGATCGTGCATCACCTTGATGGCGACGCCGCGCTCGAGGGCCAGGTGGGTCGCCTGGTAGACCCGCCCCATCGCGCCGTTGCCGAGCAGCTTCTCGACGCGGAACTTGCCGGCGATGGTGCTGCCAAGGAGGGCGTCGCCTTCCTTCTTCGTCGCGAGCGCCGCGCCACAGGCCGAGCAGAACCGCGCGCCCTCGGCGTTGTCGAAGTCACAGACCTTGCAGGCGAGCGCCATCCCTCCCAGGGATCATACGGTGCGCCACGCGACGGAGCGAGCGCAGGAAATCCGCGCCCCCGCGGTAACGTTCAGGGGCAACCGGCGACGGTGACCGGCGAGCTGGCGATTTGCTGGGGCGCCGTCGCCCCCTCCTGGGTGACCGAGCCCGAGACGGTGACCGGCCCGGCGCAGAGGACGGTGGGCTCGTCGTCCTTCAGCTGGTCGATCTTGATCGTGTAGACGATCGAGACGTTGCCCCCCTTGGGCACGTCGACGGGCACGGTGCTCGTGGTCTCGAGCGTGGCGCGCGGGAGGATCTGCTTGCCGGCGCGCTGGAGCTGCACGGTGACCGAGGTGACCTTGATGCCGTTGGGCGCGTAGGCGCCCACCGTGAGCTCCACCTTGGCCGTGCCCTCGAGCTTGGCGCCGAAGGCGTTGGTGCCCTTGGTCAGCGTGACCTCGCGGATGAACGCGGAGAGGGTGGCGTCCTCCTTGGTGCCGCAACCGGCTGCGCAGGCGACGAACGCCGCCACGACCGAGGCCCGCCCGACCACCCAGGGCCTCACCGCTTCCTCGTGGCGAGGCGTTGCTGGAGCTTGGCGAGCAGCGGCTCCTTCTTGATCTCGCGGAGGACCGCCTGCTCGTCGATGTCGCGCGTGGAGAGCGCCTCCTCGACGGCCGCGTAGAGCCACGCCGAGTCCTCCGCGTCGTCGACACAGCCACGCGCCGACTTGCCGCGGTACTCGAGCAGCCCGACCGCGCGCCACGCCTCGCACACCGGACCCCAGAGGTCGCCGAGCAAGCCGGCCAGCAGCGCGATCTCCTGCTCGAGACCGGCCCAGGCCTCGGGGGCGTGGTCGGCGAGGGCCTTCGCGCGGGCCGGCGCGCCGCGTCGCACCTCGTCGAGCGCGCAGCGCAGGGCGATCGCGTCGTCGGCGAGCCCGAGCATGCCGTCCTTGCTGGGGATGAGGTTCGCGGGGTTGAGGTAGTAGAAGATCGCCGCGGCGCCGGTGAGACGGAGCTCGTCGGGCAACTCCTGGTCGTCGACCACGGCGAACATCGCCTTCAGGTCCAGGGGCAGCGACAACACACGGGCGCGGAGCGCGGCGACGGCGTCGTCCATCATGGCAGCGAGGATAGACAGCCAGGCGCGGTTCGTCGATGCCGACAAAGCGAAGCGGCCCGAGCCGGAGCCCAGGCCGCTTGCGCGAGCGCGGTCGATCCGCGGTCGCCGAGGGAGCCCTTGCGAGGGTGCCCTTCAGGGAACGGGCAGGCTCTTCACGCCCTTGGACGTGGCGTTCTTGCAGCCGAGCTCGACGCCCGTGGGGCCGTCCTTGGTCTTGAGGATCTTGAACTCGACGCGGCGGTTCTTCTCCCACGCGGTCTCGTTGTGGAGGGTCGCCGTGCCCTCGGGCGTGTCGAGCGCGCAGTACTCGCCGAAGCCCTTGGCGCGGAGGCGCGACTTGTCGACGCCGCGCTCGACGAGCGCCTTGACGACGCTGTTCACGCGCTCCTGGGTGAGGTTGAGGTTGTAGGTGTCGTCGCCGCGCTCGTCGGCGTGGCCCTGCACCTCGACGAGGGTGAACTCGGGGTGGCCCTTGAGGGTCGCCGCGACCGCCTCGACGATCGGCATCGACTCGCTCTTGATCTTGGCCGAGTTGTAGTCGAACTGGATCTTCTCGAGGATCACGATGGTGGAGCCCTCGATGATGACCTTGCCCTTGTCAGGGCAGCCGTCCTCGTCCTCGAACCCGTTGTAGGTCTCGGGCTCGTTCGGGCACTTGTCGTCCTTGTCGAGGATGCCGTCGTGATCGTTGTCCGGATCGGGGCAGCCGTCCTCGTCCTGGAAGCCGTCCTTGTCCTCCGGATCGTTCGGGCACTGGTCGTCCTTGTCGAGGATGCCGTCCTTGTCGTTGTCCGGATCGGGGCAGCCGTCGGCGTCCTCGAAGCCGTCCTTGTCCTCGGGATCGTCCGGGCACTTGTCCTTGCTGTCCGGGATGCCGTCCTTGTCGCGGTCGCCGTCGATGCCGTCCGGGCAGCCGTCTTCGTCGGCGATGCCGTTCTTGGTCTCGGGCTCGTTCGGGCAGGCGTCCTGCTTGTCGGGGATGCCGTCCTGGTCGTTGTCCGGATCCGGGCAGCCGTCCTCGTCCTTGAAGCCGTCCTTGTCCTCGGGATCGTCCGGGCACTTGTCGACGTCGTCCTTGATGCCGTCGCCGTCGCGGTCGCCGATGGAGGGCTCGAAGATGAAGCCGAGGAAGCCGCGCGCGTTGGCGGCCTGGTAGCCCTTGAGGTAGCCGACGCCACCGCCGAGGAAGAGGTAGCTGTTGCGCTCGACGAAGATCTTCACGCCGCCGACGCCCTCGGCCGAGAGACCGGCCGAGCCGCCCGCGTCGTTCTTGAGCAGGTAGCTGCCGTAGGTCTCGGCGACGAGGTCGATGTCGTCGGTGACGCGGAAGCTCAGACCGAGGCCGTAGCGGATGTTGTTGCCGTGCTGCAGCGACTTGCCGAGCGTGCCCTCCTTGAGGTCACCGATCTTGCTCGCGTCGTTGGCGTTGAGCAGGAAGTTGAAGCCGGCGTTGACGCCGATGCGCAGGCGCTGCTGCGCGCCGAAGCGCTTCTCGAGGGCCAGGATCGGGGTGAACGCCGGGCCCGGGTCGGCCGCGTAGCCGAGCTTCGCGTCTTCGCTGACGGGCAGGTCGGCCTGCACGATGACCGCGAGGCCGATGGGCGCGTCCTCGACGCGGAGGATGCGGTACTTGAGGTTGACCGTGTAGCTGCCGCTGAAGAAGGCGTTGACGTCCGTCTTGCGACCCTTGGTGCCGATCGGGAGGTTGACGCTCTGGGCCGGGTTGGTCGTGTTCTCCGGATCGTTGGGCGCCTTGCCGCTCACGAGGTCGGTCGGGATCCCGATGCCGATGGTGAGGTTCGAGACGGGCGAGTAGCTCGCGAAGAGCACGCCGTGGATCTGGTTGTCGATGAGCTGCTTGCTCGTGCGCTCGATGCCCTTCTCGTCCTTGTCCTGCAGGCGCAGGAGGCCGAAGCCGCCGTCGAGGACGAGGCCGAAGGCGAGATCGCCCTTGCCCAGCACGTCGGTCCCGTTGACCGAGAAGAAGCCCTTGGAGTCGACCGCGGCGCGGAACAGGCGGGTGTTGATGCCCTTTCCGTTGCCGTCGGCGAGGCTGGTGTCTGCGTGGCCCTGGGGCGCGAATGCCGCGCCGGCAGTGAACACCAGACCGGCGAGCAGGGCTCTCGTGCGAGAAGTGGAAGACATCGACAAGCTCCTTCGGGCACACTCTTGGCGCACCAACGACGCGGTACGCGGATGTGCGCAGCTAACATGCCACGGATCAGGGGGTCAAAGGAAAATTCCCCTCCGAGGGGCCGGCTGAGGGTAGCCTCTCGGGCCATGCTCGCGTCCCGAGACCGTGCTCGGTCTCCCCATGGCGCCGGCCCGTTCGACGGGGGTCCGGATGGCCCCGTCTCCGAAACGGCGTCCGGAGGGGGTTTCGGGGGGCGTTCCGGCCCAGTGCGGTTCGGCCAGGGATCGGCTGTGCTCGCGGACCGTGCTCGCTCGGTGGGCCGTTGGTTCGTGCTCGTGCTCACGCTGCTCGCGCTCACGCTGTCCCAGAAGGCGGCGGCCGAGGGCGCGAGCCTCGCGGGTGCGTGGAGCGCGGGCGCTCTGTCGGAGGTGGTGACGGTCCACAGCTGGCCCGAGGAGTGTGGCCCGAAACCGAAAGGCGGCAACGCCGGCAGTGGCGGCTACACCATCAGCCTCGTCGGCGACGAGCTGATCTTCTCGGGCGCCCGACCGTTCCGCTCCGACGAGTGCTGGGATCGCGAGTCGGCCAAGCGCGTCTCGCACAGCGCGACGCCTTCCGCGCGCTCGTGGAAGACGCGCTGCGAGAGCCCGGCCGGCGACGCGCGCAAGGCGACCATCACCACGCTGGTGCGCGCGACGGACGACGACACGATCGTGATGTCGGAGTCGGCGAAGTACGAGGCGCCCGCCCCCACCGCGGGCGCCGGAGCGTGCTCGGTGACGGTCGATCGCTCGCGCCTCTACAAGCGGGTCGGCGCCACGACGGCCTCGACGAGCGCCACCGCCACGGCGAGCGCGACGACCGCGCCGACGCCCAGCGTCAGCGCGACCGCCACGGCGCCGACCGCGACCGCCACCGTGACCAAGCCGGCGTGCGACACGGTCGGCGAGGCGCGCACCCTCGAGGTGCGCCCGAAGAAGAAGATCCTGCGCGCCGGCGAGCAGTTCGACCTCGTGGCGCGCTTGCTCGACGACAAGGGCTGCGAGCTGACCCAGAAGCCGACCTTCAAGCTCGCGCCCGAGTCGACGGGCAGCGCCACCACGATCGCCGTCGACGCGAACGGCAAGGTGAGCGCGAAGGCGAGCGCCGAGCCGGGCAAGGTCTCGATCGTGGTCGAGGCCGCGGGCAAGTCGGTCAAGGTGGAGGTCGAGGTCGTCTCCGACGCCCGCTGGGCCGAGCTGCTCGGGTCGGGCTCGCTCGAGGACGCGGGCGAGGAGCCCGCCGTGGTCGTGGTCTCCGGCGGGGGCGGCGCGGTCGGCAGCACGCCGGCCAAGCCCGCGGCCGGGGGCGGCGAGAGCCGGCGTCAGTTCGCGTGGCTCGCGGTCGTCGGCGGCGGGTGCACGCTGCTGCTCTTGGTGGCGTTGATCCTGTGGCGCAGGGGCGACGCGCCCAAGACACCGTCCGAGCCGGTACCCCTCGCGCCCGTCAAGCCACGCCACGGGCCCCACACCCCGATGCCGATCGCCGCGCCGGCGTTCGTCTCGCCACCGCCCCCGCCCGGCGCGTCGGCGGCGCCCCC
>CAZUZY010000399.1:0-7991 GCA_964624885.1 uncultured Polyangiales bacterium
CGCGCGGCCGGGGCTGAGCGCGCTCGACCGCGAAGACGCGCTGCGCGGCCTGCCGCTCCAGCTGCGGCGCCGGATCGAGCCCGCAGCGGTGACCCCAGGCCTGGACGACATGACCGCTGGCGCGCCCGCAGCAAGCGCGCCGAACACACGCGATGCCTGTCCGCTGGCCTGGGCGCGCGAAAGACTCGACGCCTACCTCGCCTCGTGAGCGGTTCGCGCGACCGAGCCGATCGGCACGGTCCTGCCGTTCTCCTGGCGGCGCGACCGGGCCGTGCCAGGCGCTCCCGCCGCGCGCGTCAACCCGCGGGCATGTGGTCTCCCCCTGCGTCGCTCGCCCGGGCGCCACGCTCGAACGCACCCTGCGGCAGCGGTTCGGCGGCCGCCACGCCACGACTCAGAAAGTCGGCCAGCTCGCCCAGGCTGGCGAATTCGTGCACCCGTTCGTCCTCGACGGCCCGCGCCTTGGCCTGGACGACGCTGCCGTCCGCCTGCGCTGCGCCGACCACCTCGACGATGTAGATGCGCAATGCGCTCACTTCGCGCGACTCCTGCGCTTCGAGTGGCATCGCCTCTCAGCGGCGCAAGATCAGGATCTGCGGGTCGAAGAACTTGAATGGCGTGGCGTACAGCTCGGCCTTTGCGCCCAAGGTGTCGATCACCAGCACTTTCTGGCCGGGTCCGTGGGCCAGCATCACGTAGCCATCGTCCGAGTCCATGTAGTTGAGATCGAAGCCGCTCAGCGTGGTCTCGTACACGAGCTCGATCGCGGCCGGTCCGCCAAAGCGGTAGCGCCAAAGTTGCACGCGCTGGTCGCCGATGCGCTTGCGCGCGAAGTACGCCACGCCGTCGTCGAACGCGAACTTGTAGCCGCAGTCGATCGCGCTGCCGCAGGGGCCCCAGGAGGCGCTGTCGGTGATCGCGAGCGGTACGGTCTCGACGATGCGCCCGTTGTCCAGGCTGCGACGATGCAACTGCATCAGACCGCGCGTACCGTCGAATTCGGCGTCGTAGAGCTTGCCGCCGGCGGAATGCAGATTGCCGCGGCAGCGGTCGCGGTCGGCGCGCGGCAGCAGCAGCATTGACGCGGCGGCGCCGGCGCCCAGCGTGACGACGCGCAGCTCGCCGTAGTAGGTGCGGTTGAACAGATCGCTGGCCGTGTTGCCCTCGAAGAAGTAGCGTTGGCCGACCACCGCGCTGCAGCCGCGCCGGATCGCCCCTTCCTGGATCAACTGGCCGGCGAAGAACTGATTGGTCGTCGCGAGCGGATCGGCCTCGCTCCAGCGCTGGATGCCCGGGATCTCGGGACCGGGCGAGCCGCTGCGGAAGAACAACCGGTCGTCGACCGTGTACGGCGCGAGCGTGTCGGCGGCGTAGCTGGCGCTGGAGCCCCAGGCCACCTGGTTGATGCGGTTGATCGCAGGCACGAAGCGGAACACGCTCAGCCCGGCGTGCTGGATCGTGACGCCGCTGTATGGGTCGTAGGTACTTCCGCTCTCGCTGGTGGCCAGATAGAGCATCACCTTGCCGAGTTCGGACGGCCCCAACGGACCCGGAGCAGGGGACGAAGGCGATGCAGGCGCCGGGTTCGCGGCCCCCGGGCCGGAGGCCGCGTCACCCGAATTCGAGGACTGATCGCTGCCCCCGCCACCGCAGGCCGTCAGGGCGCCCAGCATGGCGAGCATCACGGCCAGCATGTTGCGCCGCAGGCCAGGCATGCGAGGCTTGCGATTCGGCCTAGCTGGCCGGGTTTGCTCCGGCCTGCGACGATTGACGATCTGACTCATGGCGGATCTCCCGGTTGTGCGGTTCCTGCCGACCGCGTTACGAGCTTGCGGGGTCCGCCTGCACACGGCGTGCTCGACCCCGGCGTACGAAGGAGACTATGGGTCGAGCGCTTCGTGGGCGCTTCGCGAGCACTTCGGGATGTTCTCCAGGGCTTGCTCGCGCCTCTCCGGGGCGCTTTCCGAGCATCGCCGCTGCGGCGACCCTGGTCGCGAGCAGGCCCCAACGGCACAGCGTGCGTCGTGCCCGCGCCGCGCCGTGCGCCGTCATGGAGGGGATCCTTTCGCAGCTGCTCCCGCCGCGTCCGGGTCCGGGCATGGCAGTCGGCACGCCCCTGCGGGGTGTTGGCGACGGCTCAGCGCCGTCTACCGCCGTCCGGCAGAATCATCTCGGGCTTCCAGCTCTCGGCGATGGCGCGGGCACGCATGCGTTCAGGTTCGCTCATCGAACCGCCCACGCGGTCACGGTCGAGCATCGCCTTCAGATTGCCGCGACGCGACGACTGTTCGTACAGGGCCCAGGCAAGCGCCGGATCGCGCTCGACGCCGATGCCATTGGCATAAAGCCCTGCCAAGCGACTTAGCGCCTCTGCGTCGCCGCTGGCCGCCGCCCTGCGGTACCAGTCGGCCGCTTTGACCGCGTCCCTCGCCACGCCCTGGCCGGCGAGGTGCATCAGACCCAGCACCTTCTGCGCCAGGACTTCACCAGGTGCAAGCTGACACCAGCGGTAGGCCTCGCCGAAGTCACGCGGCACGCCACGCCCCGAGTGATACAGGAAGCACAGCAGGGCTTGCCCACCCGGGTGACCGCGTTGCGCGGCCTTGCGTGCCCAGCTGGCCGCCTGCGCCTCGTCGGTGGCGCCACCGCTGCCGACCAGCATCTTGGCGCCGAGCATCACCATCGCCTGCCGGACGCCAGCGTCGGCGGCCCGGCGGTACCACTGCTCCGCTTCCGCCGGGTCTCGCTTCACGCCGACTCCGTTCTCGAGCAGGTCGCCGAGCGCACGTTGGGCAGGCGCGTAGCCTCTCTCGGCCGAAAGGCGGTACAGCGACGCCGCTTGCGCCGGGTCTCTCGGTACAAGCAGCGCCCCTGTGAGATAGGCGGTTGCCAATTGGAACCGCGCGGGCTCGAACTCCTGTTCGGCTGCCCGGCGATACCACTTGGCCGCCGCACCAGCGTCGCGTTCGAACCCGGCCAATCCGTACTCGAAGTAGAACGCGAGTCGGTATTGGGCGCGCGCATCGCCGCCCTCCGCGGCAAGCCGTGTCGGCTCGGCCATCTGCGACCCGAACATCTCGAGCAATGTCGCCGCCATCGCCTCCGGTGTCGTCTGGGGAGGCACCATCGCACCGAGCGGCAGAATGATCTCCGGATCGCCGCTCTTGGCCAGGAGGCCGAAGCCGATCACGGCCTTGGCAGCCTCGTCGACCGCCCGATCGCCCGACAGCCCGGCGGGCATGACCGCCAAGGGCATGATGGCGAACAGCACGCTGGCGATCCGACTCATCGCGGTGCCCATACGACCTCCTCCGAGCACCTGCCCGCGCGCCCGGTGCCCCGGCGCGGGGATCACGGAACACGATGACCGCCATCGACGCGGGTCGGGAGCAAGGCGCCGAGCGCAGCCATGCCTGGCGGCATCGCTCGCGCCAACGGCGCGCAGACCTGTTCTCATCGGTCGACATCCCCCGGGGCGCAGCATCAGGGAGACCCGACCATGACGAAAGGCGCCCAGAACGCCGGATGAGCATGCCGACGGTCGGCAGATTTCAGGCGCAGCGTCTGGCTCGAGCGACGCAGCGCCTCGGGGAGGGACAACGAAGGATCCTCGGCTCGCACCCGCAACATGCCGGTCGTCAGCTGCGTCGCCGAGAGCGAATCGACCGGCCAGTGCGAGACCAGCAAGGACCGACTTCCCGCCGAGAAGAACGCCTTGGCCAGCCCGGACAGGCCCTCGGCACCCGGGGTGCCGTCGGCGGCAGCCGTGTTGCAGGCGGAGAGGACGACGAGATCGGCGTCGAGTTTCAGGGTCACGATCTCGCTTGCGGTCAACAGCCCGTCGTCGGTCTCCGAGGCGGTCGTCGGCGGCGTCAGCGCCAGAGCCGGCTCGGCAAGGCCGTCGAAGTCACCGCTCACGAGGCCGTGCGTCGCCAGCGCGATGACGCGAAAGCGCGAAAGATCCAGCGCGCGCAGTTGCCGCTCCGTCGCGCGCTCGCGCAGGAAGACGTAGCGCTGGTCTGCGCCGAGCGTCTCGGACATCGCCCGGATCTCGTCGCCCGACTCGGGCAGCGGCGCGAGTCGGGCAAGCTCGCGCAGGTCCGCGATGCCTCGCTCCGCGAACAGCGCCGATGCCGACCGCCGCTGCGCGCCATGCGGCCCCGCGAAGGAAGGATCGCCGAACCCGACGAACGGCTCGGGCGCACGACTCGCGTGCGCTGTGTCCCGGCTCACCTTGAGCACGCCTTCCGAGGGCAGCGTCGCCAGGGCGAAACGATCGCCAAGCCAACGCAACGATCGATAGTCCGTTGCTGCATCGCCGACGACCGGGTCCATGACCAGCACGCCCAGCGGCAGGCTCTCGAGCGCTGCGTCGGGCACGACGGCAAGCGAAGTGATGCCGTCGAGATCACGCAGCAACGGCAGGAGCAGGCTTCGGTAGAGTCGGTGCGAGACTGTCACTGGAAACGGTTCGATCTCTCCCGCTGAGAGGTCCAGCGAACGCCGCAGGCGGGCAACCAGACCTTCCAGTTCGGTACCCGAGACGGCCAACCGCGCATGCACCACACGATCCTGGCGCAGCAGCCAGGCGTGCGTCGCGCCCGGGCCTACGAGAAAGGACAGCATCGCCTCCCCTGCGCGCAGGCGCCCGCGGATCTCCCTCGATCCGACCGGCGACAAGTCCGCGAAGGCGGCGACCGCGGGATGGCGAGCCGCTAGCGCCGCCTGTACCTCGCGCAGTCGGCGATCGACCGCCGACAACCGCATGTGCGTATCGAGCGCCCCATACGGGGCGAGCGTCGACAGCCCGGCAGCGTCGCTCTGGTACGCGCGCTCCAGGGCGCGGCGCGCGGCGATATCCTCCTCGCGGCGGCGCAGGAGCGCCGCAATCTGCTCATCCGCCAGGGCTAGGCGCGTCATCGCGCGTGCGACGGCGACCCCGGTCCCGCTCGAACGTGCCAACTGGGCCAACTGGAACGACTCGTCCAACAGTGCTTCGCGCTGCTGCGCCGGAACCGATGGGTTCGCCTGTACGACCCGCCCCAGCAGGTCGACAAGGGAGGTCAGGTGCTCGCGCCGTGAGCGCAGCAGGGCCAGCGCGGACGGGACGTCACCTGCCGCCGCCTGCGCCTGTGCGCCTGCCAGCAGCGAGGCGTTGGCACGACGCGCCAGCGGCAGGGCCTCGGCCGCGCGTCCCCGCTCGAGCGCCAGGAAGGCGAGGCTGTGCAAGATCGCCGCCGTGATTGGATGGACCTCGCCATGGAGCGTCTCGGCGGCGCCAAGTGCCCGCCGAAGGAGCGAATCGGCTTCATCGTTGCGCCCCTGCAGGCGCAGCGCCTCCGCAAGCAGGAATCTGACCTTGGTCGCGACGATGGTGTCGGCGCCAAAGCGCGACGCCAGACCCAGAGCGCGCCGCAGGTTGCGCTCGGCCGCCGCGGCCGCGCCGATCCCCAGCTGCAGCGATGCGAGGCCGTCGAGCAGGGGTGCGATCCGCGGATCGTCGCTGCCGGAGCCGCCGCCCATTGCCTCGAGCGCACGCTCGAGCAGCGGGAGCGCTTCCATACGCCGGCCGGCAGCGCCCAGGACGAGCGCCAAGGTGCTGAGCGCGTTCGCAATGGCCGGGTCCTGCCCGCCATGCACCGCCTCGGCTTGCCGCAGCGCCCGCCGCGCCGTGCGTTCGGCCAGTGCGTGCTCGCCGCTCCCGAGCAGCGCGACGGCATACCGGGACAGGCTTCGCGCCACCAGCGAATGGGATGGCCCGAGCGACAACTCACGCGCCTGCAATGCATCGAGCGCGAACTGGCGCGCCTGCTGTGGCCTCCCGGCGAACTGGTGGAGCAACGAGAGATCATGCAGCGCGTCGGCCGTCAGGGGATGAAACGGCCCCAGCGTGCCGCGACGGATGGCGAGCGAGCGGTTGAACTCCCGAAGTGCCGGTTCCACTCGCCCCGACAGCAGATACAGACGACCGAGTTGCGAGATCGAAGAGCTGAGCGCCTGCGTGGAGCCGCCGCCGAGCTTCTCGAGGCCGGCGATGCTGTACGTCAAGAGGATCTCGGCACCTTCGAAATCGCCTTGATCGAGCCGGGCGACGGACAGCCGGTACGCTGTCACGTAGGGCAGCTCGGAGCCGGGGGCGACCAGATTCCGCTGGAGCGCGGCGCCGAGCTCGGCCAGGCACCCGGACACCTGCACGCCCTCGCTGCGTCCGCGCTGCGTGGCCTCCCCGCGGCAGCGCTCGAGGGCCGCTGCGGCTGTTGCCTGTTCTCCGGCCTCGACAGATTCGCGAACCGCACGAAGCGTGCCGGCGTGGTCGGCGCCGTATACGACGCCAGCACACACCAAGGTGCACGCTGCCAGTGCGTGCGCCCCCAGCCCCGACAGCCCGAAGCGCGATGGCCGGCCCACGGTAGATGAAGTCATGCCCGCTGCACCTTTGGACACACGAATCGGTGCATGCCCCGAACGCCAATCTAGGCGATTGCGGCTGGGCGGCGCAAGGCGGCAATCCCCGGCAGCCGGTTGACAAGGCACAGTCGGCACGCAAGCGCAGCCGGCAACGCCCTCGACCCGGGTCGCAAAGACCCGCACCGCGCCGGCCCGAAGCCGAGCCATCGTGCGCCTGGCGCACCCACACCGCGCGTGCAACGCGGACACTGGTCGATCTGCGCCTGAGCTCCCGAGGCTCCGTGCGAAGCCAGGGTTTCTACGCCCCTGAAACGTGGGGGCCCGGCCCATTGCACGCCGGATTCCCTTGGTGTATTGATTGCTGACCTTTGACGGGCGGCCGCGGCAACGTGGCGGAGGCGAGAACCATGAACCTGAACTTCCTCGCGACGGCGGCGGCGGTCGCCGGTTCGATGGCAGCGGGCAGCGCATCGGCCATGTGGGTGGTGCCGCTGACCGACACGACATCGTCGTTGAAGCTGGACTGGGGCTGGTCGGACCCTGCGGACGGGTTGGCCGGCACCACCTACACCGGAGCCCACTGGGAGGCGACCCTGAAGGCCGTCTTCGGTGCGGGCGTGTGGACGCTGGACGCGACCTATCGCCACCTCGACGGCCCGCATGGCGAGATCGCCGAGTCGTCATCGCACAGCCACACCGCGTGGTTCGTGCCCGGCGTGACCATCGGCACGCCGGCGATTGGTGTCGAGGACCATCTCCTCCCGGCCGTTCACCCCGACGCCCATTCGTACTACCTGTTCGGGAACGGGCCGCTCGACCCCGGCAAAGGCGCGTTCGCGACGCTGCATGTCACGCATGTTCCCGAACCCGCAGCCTGGATGCTGATGGCCGGCGGCCTCGCCGCGGCCGCTGCCTGGCGCCGCCGGATGCAGGGCCGGGCGCGGCACGGCCCCGGAGATCCCCGGTAGGCGGGAGCGCGCACCCGTCGCCCGGCGAGCGGCGCCGGACCGGCTGCCGACGCCCTGCTCGACGAGGCACAGACCGAGCCGTTCGCGATCCAGCCCATGCGGGCAGCGCTTGGCTGGGGTGGGATCACCTGCCGCAGGTCAACCCGAGCGGCAAGCGATGCGAGGCTTTGCCCGACATCCTGCCGTTCGCCGGCGCCCCGTACCGTGCGGCCGCCGCGGTCCAGATGCGCGACGAGCACCGCCACGGCCCGGCCGCCCTCGAGGCCAGGCACCGGCGGAGCGCGCTCGACCGCGGCGACGCCCGCCTGCGTCGTCACATGGGGCATTCACGGCAACATCGGCGTCTGGCGCCTGCAGCGGCAGGACATGTGAGCGCGCGCGGCGAAGCCCTCGGTCCACGGTCGCCCCTGCAGCGCAGTCGCCGGCGCCCGGCCGCTGCCGGCCAACCGCAGCCGCATTTCAACGCTCTGCCAGCGCCCGCGACTCCAGCTCGGCCTTCAGTCCCGGCTCCAGCCGCAACTCGGCGGCCAGCTGCTCGAGGTAGGCGCGCTCCTCGGGCGAGCGCTCGCCCACCACCAAGAGCGACGCGAGATACACCTCGGCGGCCTGCTCGGG
>CAZUZY010000400.1:0-7976 GCA_964624885.1 uncultured Polyangiales bacterium
GTAGCGCAGCGCCCGCACCGCTGCGGCCAGCCGCCCGAGCCCCGCCGCCCCGGCCAGCGCTGGCGACCAGACGAGCACGCTGCCATCCCGCTCTAGCCGCACGCGCCAGCGTGAGCCGTCCTCGACCGCAACGGCGAGCGCGTCCACGGGCGCGCCCGCCTCACGCGGCGGGATGCGGCCCCCGTCGGCATGGAGAATCGCACGGGCGACGGCGGGCGCGCTGAGACCCCTTAGGGCCAAGGTCACGGCAAACGGCGAGGGGTCGGCGAGCGCAGCGGAGGCCGCAGCGCGCGCCACGCGAAGCGAGGCGGCAGGCATGGCGATCGAGCCCTGTGCGCGCGGGGTAGATGATCGGCGAGGGCCGCGCGGCGCACACACCGTTGACCATCGTGGCGGGACAAGTCGAGCGCTCGGGCGCAGGATTCTCCAAGCTGCCCGGACGACATCCGCGACCAGCGCTCTGCTTGCGGAGAGCACCGAGATTGCGCTGCAGCACGCTCCAGGTGTCCCGGGCGAATTCGCCAAGGACCTCGCCGACTTGCAGGACGGTTGGGCCAAGGCGCCGCGTGGATCGCGCATCCAACGAGGCATCGCGCGCTCGTTCTGGGCGTTGCGCTCGGAGGGGCACGCCATGGGGATTCGATTGCACGGACGGCGCAGGGCGCGCCGCGCGCGGCGACGCACGCGGAGGCTGAAATCAAACGGTGGCGACGATGAAGGAGCGCCTGCGGAAGCAGGCAGTCCGCGGACAGGAAATGTCCACGGTGACGCGGCGACGCCTACCGTCGCGACGACCTCGGTGGTGGGATCGGAGGAGGCAAGAGAGCAACGAGATCCCGGTGGCCCGGACGAGTGGGTCACCCACAGCGACGAGGTACGAACGATGGGGGAGTTGTTCCCGCGCGCCCTCTTGGAGAGCGCCGAAGGAGTGTTCGTCTGCGAGTTCCTGGAGACCTTCTCGGACTACTGCGCACGCCGCGGGCTGGTGCTCGACCCGGCCGCGCCCGGGTGGCTCGACCGGGTGTATCGGTTCCTCAACGAGGCGGACGCTCAGCGTCCGGCGGCGCTCCGCGCGGCGCTCGATCTGGTGGCGTTCCTGGCCGACGAGGACGGCCACCGACGCCTCCTCAGCCTCATGGTCGAGAAGGGAGATCTCGCGGGGCTCCCGCCGCGGATCACCCCGCTCGAGCTCTCGCTCTGGGCGTTCGAGCACAAGCCGGACATCTTCGCCGAGGGCGCGCGCCGCAAGCAGGCGGACGCCAAGGACAACTTTTGGGAGTTCCTCCCGCAGCGCCGCGTGGACCTTCGTGCGCTCTCCCTCGAGACGCGCGACCGCATGCGCCAACGGATGGCCGAGCACCACGCGGTGCACGGCCACACGGGGTACGCCGAGCTCGATGTGATCGAGCAGCCGCACGAGACCCGGCTCCTCTGGAGCCGCGGGCGCCCGACCCGGTCGCACGGCGTCATCAACCTCAACGAGCAGCGTGAGCAGCTCCGCTACGTGCCGGAGCGGCACGACCTCGCGACGATCGACCGCGCGACAGGGCGGCTCTCGCTGGCCGTGGACGGCAAACCGCACCTCGAGTTCATGCGGAGGATGCTGGGCGAGGAGCTGTTCGGCGATCCCGAGCACTTCTCCATCACCACCATCTACGAGAGCGCTCCCCTGGTCGCTCGGGGGCCGAGCTCCATCTCGGTCCGCGGGATCGCGGGCCTGCGCAAGGTGCGGCTGCGGCGCCTGACGCTGGTGCAGCCGACCGGGCGGTTGCGGACGTTCTCGAGCACCCACGGGTGCGTGTTCGACGAAGACGCGCGGGACATCGCCTCGTTCGCGCGCACCCCAGGGACGCGCGTGACCGAGATGCGCTTCGCGCTGCTCTACGGGCACTCGCCGCGGGAGCGCATGCTCGAGGTCCGCCCGCCGAACCACATCATCTTCGATCGCCAGGTGGCCGAGCCGGTCGTCCGAGAATTCCTGACGCGCCGTGGGCTCGCCCACTATGGGGCCGACGAGGTCATCGAGCTCGCGGTGGCCGGATGATGCTCGGCAAGATCCTGCGGGCGTTGCCGGGGCGCGTCTGGTCGCTCCACGGCGAGACGTGGGAGGCGCTGGTGGGCGCGCGCGCCCTCGAGGTCCTCCGGCGGAGCGGCGTCGTCCAAGAGGTCGGTGAAGCCGACTGGTACCCCTGCGTGCCGACCTGCGGCGGGCGGCGGGTAGTGGTGGGCGACGCCGTCGGCGCCGCTGAGCGGCTCGTCGTCTGTTCGGAGGACTCGTGCCCCGACGCGCGCGTGAGCCGCCAGGCCCTCACGCTCTGGGAGTTCTCGCCGGAGGCCTTCGGGGCGACGCTTTGCGATCTGCTCGACTACGAGCCGAGCCCCTTCGAGGAGATCGAGCACGAGATCTTCCGCATGGGCCGCGCCGAGCGCGGGGGGCTCACGGCGCAGGTGTTCGTTGCGTTCTGCCCCGACGCCACGCGGCTTCGGAGCTTCGTCGCCGCGCGCGGGCTTGCCGCCGTGCCGACGGTGATCCTGGTCACCTCGGTGGACGACGTTGGGCACGAGCTGGTCGCCGCGCACGGCCCCGGCCAGCGCGTCGAGATCGTCCCGCTCGAGACGGTGCTCGGCGTGCGCGAGGGGCAGATCGTGGGCGCTGCCGCGTGCTCCGCCGTGCGAATGCGCGCGGTCGTGGCCCCAGCGGAGGGCGAGGACGACCCTGGGCCGTTCTGCAAGGCGTTCTCGCACGACGGCGAGCGCGTGCTCTCGCGGCGGGAGTACGAGGCGATGGTGGCCTCGGCGCCCGAGCACTTCGACCACTTCCTCGACGCCGTCGAGCCGACCCAGGTTGGCCGCGCGCTCCGGCATCGCGCCTTCCACCGCCGGCCGGATGGCTCGGTCGCCGAAGAGGCGGTGCGGGTGGGCTGGGCGATGGCGGTGGCCGAGCTCGTCGAGCACGGCCGGCGAGAGCGGATCGAGGCGAAGTCGCTCCCGTCGCTCCGCCGGTCCGGCGACGCCGAGCAGCTCGTGCGGCGCGGCCTCCAGGCCTTCGATCCCATTCCGCGCGCGGTCGTCGAGGGCGAGGGTCCCTACGCCGTCCGCAAGCGCTCGAGCCGTCGGTGGATCGTGCTCGTGCCCGTGCGCGAGTAGGCCGCGCACGGTCGACTCGTGCCGAACCAAGCGAACCACCGGTGAACCATGCTGGACCACCGGGGAGGAGCACCCTGTCTCGTGTGAACGACGGCGAGGCTGTCTCGCCGCGGAAGGAGAACGGGTCATGGCGAAGAAGGCGATCTCGGAGATCTCGGTGAAGGTGGTCGCAGCATCGAACGACAACGCCGTGGCGGAGGAGGCGATCCCGCCGGGCTCGAACGTCCTGCCGCGCACGGCGACGCCGGACGAGCAGGACGTGCACTGGCTCTTCAACTGGGCGGAGGGCGACATGGGCGCGCCGCCCGCGGTGTCGGTGCATCAGCAGTCGCTGACGGGCCGCGTGAGCGGCGCTGGGGGCCCGTCGCGGGACCACGAGCCCGGGGAGGGAGAGCGCGCCGCGGCGCGCCGGAGCTCGCGCATCCGTGCGATTCTCCTGGCCCTCCCGCCCGAGCAGGTGAGCGCGCTCGCCCGCTGGTCGGTGGCGCCGTCGCGGATCCCCGCGCCGATCGGTCAGGCCTTCGGGCGCCTGTCCGCGGTGACGGGCCTGACCCCGGGGTATCGGGAGATCGGGGGCGGCGAGGCCCTGCACGAGGCCTGCGAGCTCGCCGTGGCCCGGGTGAAGGGCGACAAGGTGCTCAGCATCCGCCGGCACCTCGCCAAGGTGAAGCTCGAGGTGATCCACCGGCAGGCCGAGGCGCTGCTGGCCGAGGCGTGGGCCGGCTACGCGAAGGCGCGAGAGGCGCACGACGCCGCGCGGCGCCCTCGCCCGCGGCGTGATCCGCTCGCCGAGGCGATCGCGTTTGTGACGGGTCAGATCGCGGCGAACGAGGGCGCGGCGAGCGCGCAGGGGGCGCAGTGAGGGAGGACGCCCCGGTGGTCGGTCGCCTCCCGGCGAGCTCGGCGCCGACGCCGGTCGCGCCGGGGCGCCTCTTCGGCCTCACGGAGATCGCCGCGATGTTGGGCATGGGCGGTGGTCGCGTCGGGGGCCAGCGCCTCCGGCGCTACCTCGTCCGGCGCCAGGGGATCCTCGGCGTGCAGATCCTCGTGGCCATCGGGTCCGCCGAGCGGGCCGTCTTCCGGGTGAGCCTCGCGACGCTGCGCGAGCACTGCCCGGAGCTCTTCGACAGCCGTCGGGAGATGGAGGAGATGCTGCGCGAGCGGCTCGAGCAGATCGAGGAGCAGGTGGTGCGGCTCGGGAAGAACGACGCGCGGATCGCCGACACGCTGACGACGCTCGGCGCGCAGCTGAATCCCCGCGGCGCGCGGGTCCGCTGAGGCCGCTCGCATCACTTCGCATCACTTCGCATCAGGATCGCCGCAAGGGTGTAGAGACCGAGAAGAGAGGGCGCCGACGACGGGCGAGGCCGAAGCGCCTCTGCCGCCGGGCCGCCCCTCCCTCCACCCCGCAACCGCACGAGCCGGCCTCCTCTCGGGGGGCCACGGCGAGGTCTTCCCATGCGTCAGCCGAAGAGCCTGCAGGTCGTCAACTCCCGGTACGAGCAGGCGCCGGTCGGCGCGGTGCGGCCCCACCCGCGAAACCCTCGGACGGGGGACCTCGACGCGATCTGCGAGAGCATCGAGGCGAACGGGTTCTTCGGCGCGCTGGTCGTGCAGCGATCGACGGGGTTCATCCTCGTCGGCAACCACCGCTTCCTCGCCGCCAAGAAGCTCGGGTTCGCCGAGGTGCCGGTGGTCTACGTCGAAGTCGACGATCGCACGGCGACCCGGATCCTCCTCGCCGACAACCGGACGAGCGACCTCGCCGGGTACGACGACGAGGCGCTCCTCGAGATCCTCAAGGAGGTCCAGGCCGACGGCGGCCTCTTCGGCACCGCGTTCGACGAGGCCTCGCTCGAGGCGCTGATCGCCGAGACCGAAGGCGCCGCGGACGAGGTGCTCGGCGAGGCCGAGGACGACGAGGAGGACGCGCCCCCGCTCGGGGACGCCGCCGAGAGCGTGCCGGGCGAGGTGTACGCGCTCGGGCCGCACCGGCTCGTCTGCGGGGACGCGACGTCGGTGACCGACCTCGAGAAGGTGATGGAGGGCGCGCAGGCCGACCTCCTCTGGACGGACCCGCCCTACAACGTGAACTACCAGGGCGGGACCAAGGCCAAGCTCACCATCAAGAACGACGCGATGGACGAGGCGCGGTTTCGCGAGTTCCTCGTCGAAGCGTTCTCGACTGCGTCGACGGTGATGAGGGCGGGGGCTGGGTTCTACGTCGCTCACGCCGACAGCAACGGGCACCACTTCCGGGAAGCCGTGCGCGCCGTCGGCTGGAAGCTCTCGCAGTGCCTCATCTGGGTGAAGGACGCCTTCGTGATGGGGCGGGCCGACTACCACTGGCGGCACGAGCCGATCCTCTACGGCTGGAAGGACGGCGCCGCGCACCACGCGGTCAAGGATCGCTCGCAGGACACGGTCTGGGAGTTCCCTCGGCCGCGCCGCAACGACGTGCACCCGACCATGAAGCCCGTGCCGCTCATCGAGCGTGCGCTCGTCAACAGCACGAAGAAGGGCGCCCACGTCCTCGACGTGTTCGGGGGCAGCGGCTCGACCCTGATCGCCGCCGCGCGCACCGGGCGCGTCGCCCACCTGGTCGAGCTCGACCCCCGCTACTGCGACGTCATCCGGCGCCGCTGGGCCCAGTTCGCCGAGCAGCACCCCGAGCTCGCCGGCGAGGGCCCCGCGCCCATCGCCTGCTGAGGCGCGCGCCGTCGCCTCGCCCCTGCCTCCCCCACCTCTCGACCAGGAGCCCGTCATGGCCCTCACCAAGCTCACGCCCGCCGTCCAGAACAAGATCGTCGTCGCCATCACCGCGGGCCTCTCGATGGCGAGCGCGGCGTCGTTCGCCCGCATCGACCGGTCGACTTTCTTCCGGTGGCTCGAGAAGGGGCGCCGCGCGCGGCGCGGCCCCTACCGCGACCTGGTCCAGGCGATCGACAAGGCCCGCGCCGACCTCGAGGCGAACCTCGTGGCCCGGCTGATCCAGAAGGCCAAGGAGCAGCCCGAGCTCATCCTGCCGGTGCTCGAGCGGAAGTTCGCGGCCGAGTGGGGCCGGACCGCGCCGCGGAAGCTCACCGCCGAGGAGGCGAGCCTCGCCCCGAAGCCCGCGACGGGCGCGCGGTTCGCGCTGCCCAAGATGGACAAGCTCCCGGTGCTGACCAACGAGGCCACGGCCACGGGCAAGGCGCCCGAGGATCCGGCGGCCGAGCCGTGACCCGCCGCGCGGAGCGCGCGGACTGGATGCCCACGCCGCGCCAGGAGGCCTTCCTCCGGAGCCCCGCCTACGAGGTCCTCTTCGGGGGCGCGGCCGGCGGCGGCAAGAGCGAGGCGCTGCTCGCGGGGGCGCTCCAGTTCGTCGACAACCCGCACTTCCGCGGCCTCGTCCTCCGCCGCACTTTTGCCGACCTCGAGCGATCGCTCATCGACCGGTCGCGCGGCATGTTCCGGCTCTTCTGCCCCGAGGCCGAGTACAACGAGACCAAGAAGGTCTGGCGCTTCCCCTCGGGGGCGCAGCTCTACTTCGGGCACCTCGAGCACGAGAAGGACAAGTTCGCCTACCAGAGCGCGGAGTTCTCCTACATCGCGTTCGACGAGCTCACGCACTTCACCGAGACCCAGTACACCTACCTGCTCTCCCGAGCCCGCTCGTCGAAGGGCCTCGGGGTCTACATCCGCACCGCGACCAACCCGGGCGGCGACGGCCACGCCTGGGTCATGCGCCGCTGGGCCCCCTGGCTCGATCCGACGAGCCCGGTGCGCGCGGGGCCCGGAGAGATCCTCGGCTACCGGAACGGCGACGACGGCGAGCTCTACCAGCGCCGAGTCACCGAGCACGGCCTCTCGCGGGTCTTCATCCCGGCCCGGGTGCAGGACAACCCCTACCTCCTGCTCAACGATCCGCAGTACGTCGAGCGCCTCCGCGGCCTCGATCCAGTCACCCGCGCGCAGCTGCTCGAGGGGGACTGGCTCGCCACGGTGGCCGAGGGCGCGCTCTTCAAGCCGCACTGGTTCCCGATCGTCGACGCGATCCCCGCGGGCCCGGCCGTCCTCGGCCGCGTCCGCTACTGGGACCGCGCCTCGACGGGCGAGGAGGAGGCGACCAAGCACGGGCGGGACGCGGACTACACGGTGGGCGTCCGGATGCTGCGGACCTGCGACGGGCTCTTCTGGGTGGACGACGTCGTCCGCTTCCGGGGGCGACCGGCCGAGGTGCAGGCCCGGATCCTCCAGACCGCGGCGCTCGACGGGCGCGCGGTCCAGATCGGCATCGAGCAGGACCCAGGGGCCGCGGGGCAGTTCGAGGCGGACTTCTACGTGCGGGCGCTCGCGGGCTACGCGGCCCAGCGGCGCAGGCCGACGGGCGACAAGGTGACTCGGGCGAAGCCCGCCTCGGCGCAGTGCGAGGCGGGGAACGTCCGGCTGCTCCGCGCCTCCTGGAACCGCGCCTTCCTGAGCGAGCTCGAGGCCTTCCCCGATGGGCCGCACGACGACCAGGTCGACGCCTTCTCGGGGGCCTTCACGATGCTCGCCCACCCGCTCCCGAGCCTTCGAGAGAGCATCGAGCGGTGGCAGAGCCGCATGCCCAAGGCCCGCTGGGCCGGGGTCGGCCTCTCCCCCAAGCAGCGCGCGCGCCTCGCCCGCCTCAACGGCGGGAGCGCGGGCGACGCCATCTACACGCCCGACGATCCGGTCCTCCAGCGCCACCGGCGGTGACCCTTGCCCCCTCCCTCCACCTTGTCGAGCGGCCCGGCCCCTCGGCCGAGCTTCCACGCGTACGCGCCGCTCCAGACGGTCGCGCTCAAGACGCAGTGGTCAAAAGA
>CAZUZY010000401.1:0-7946 GCA_964624885.1 uncultured Polyangiales bacterium
AGCCCCGCTCGACGCCCAAGTGCGACACGGGCGCCTACGAGGCGCCCTAGCTCACTCCCAGCGTGCGCTCTTCAGGAACGCGGCGAAGCTCACCGCCTGTCGCTGGGCGGGCGGGTGTGCATGGACCGTTGCTCACCTCCCCGACCCGTCGACACCACGCACCTCTACGTGGACATGGCGATCGGCTGGGCGTTCTGAGGCGCCCCGAACGCCCTCGACCCACGCGGGATCGACGTGCCGGAGCCGACACCACCGCTTGCGCCGAGATCACCGGCCGCGAGGCCCCTCCCCACCGGCGCTAGACTCCTCGCATGAAGTGGCTCGCCGCCATGGCGCTGCTGACAGTTGCTGCCACGAGCTCGGCGTCGACCAGTGAGGCCTACGGGACGGTCGTCGCGGTCGAGACGCTGGAGTGGGTGTCCCAGGAGGAGCCCCCGCGGCTCAAGCTCGGGGGCCGCTTCGTCGGCATCGCGGCCGACGGCACCCCTGCCGCCGCGGCAACGATGGCCACGGTGGAGCTCGTCTGCCCGCCGGGCTGGAAGCACGAGTGCCTCGCGCAGGGGGCGCTGCTGGCCACCGCCAAGGAGCAGCACTCGTGTGTCGCGCTCGGTTGGGCCGGCACTTCCCTCGTGTCCGGGTCGCCGCAGGCCTGGCCGTTGCGCGCCGCCGGCCTTCCGGCCGAGCAGTCGCTGTGCCTCCGTGCGCGGGGCCTCGAGCCCGTGGCAGCTCCACCCCCTCCGCCGAAGGCGCTGCCTCCGCCCAAGGGCTCGTACGGCGGCTACCTGCTCCTCTTGGACGCGGCCAACCTCGTCACGGCGCCGGTCTACATCGGCATCGTGGGCTACCTCGTGGCCGCGCCGTCGCTCCATCTGTCCCGCGGGCACTACGGTCGCGCGGCGGCGAGCTTCGGGATGCGCGTGGCCTTGCCGACAATCGGCGTGCTCGTCGGCGCCCTGATCGCGCCCCCGGACTGTCCTCGCGAGGGAGTCGTATGCCTGCCGCCGGGGCCGCTGGTCGGACTCGGCCTCGGAGTCATCGCGGCGGTCGTGCTCGACGCAGCGCTGCTCGGTGACGCGCCGGCTCCGTCGAAGGCGCCCGCCGTGGGTGTCGGCGGTGGGGGATTCCTGCTCCGATTCTGATCGCCGTCGAGACGGCGGAAGCTGCGCCTACCCTCCGAACGCCGCCAGCACCTCGGCGGGGATGCGCCGCGGCTTCCCCTCCAGCGACACGAACGCCCACGTCGTCGTGCACCGCGCCAGCACCTGCCCGGCGCGCTCGATCCTGGTGCGACGCTCGCTCGTCACCGCCGTCCACGACTCGATCCAGGTGACCAGCTGCAGTTCGTCGCCGTCCTTCGCCGAGGCGAGGTACTCGATCTCGTGCTTGCGCACCACGAACACGCCGCCGAGCTTCACGTACGCCGCGTGGTCCCAGCCCACGCTCTCCGAGTGGGCCTTGGCCACGTCCTGTACCCAGCGCACGTAGGCCACGTTCGAGGCGTGGCCGAGCTCGTCGATCTCCGAGCGCACCACCGTCAACGGCAGCGAGAATTCCTTGCTCACCACGGCATGCTCGGATCTCGCGCCGGCCACTCCAGCGCGCGCGCCACCGCCGCGGCGGGTTGCACGATGCCCCAGCCCTGGCGATCCACCGACACGTGCGGCATGCGCTGGCTCGTGTGCAGCAGGATCTGCTTCACGCTCATCGGGCCGAGGTCGGGGCGGGCCTCGAGGATCTGCGCCACCACCGAGCTGATGATGGGGGCCGCGAACGAGGTGCCGTCGACCTCCTTGTAGTGCTTCGAGATCACCTTCTGCGCGCCGCGTTTGGCCGCGATGAGGTGGCGCAGCTGGTAGGGCTGGAGGTGCTTTGCCGCGTCGAGGTCCGGGTCCACGCCCGTGTGGCGCTCGAGGATCGACCGCAGCTCCTCGTCGCGCGCGTCGGCGAGCTCGGCGAGCAGCGAGGCCTGCGCGTGGGTGGGCGTGTCGGGCAGGATCGGCGCCGCCACGCGGATGGCCGGCGCGATCACCTCCGGCTTCTGCAGGCCGTCGACCGTGGGGCCGTACGAGCCGTGGTAGGGCACCATCTTGTCGAGCGAGGGGGCGTTCTCGTCGTCGAGGCCGCCGACCGTGATCACCCCGGGCGCGCTCGCGGGGGGCACCGGTGCGTGGCGCAGCGGGTCGTGGCCGGCGTTGCCCGCCGCGCACACGACGACGATCCCGGCGCGCAGCGCGGCCTCGGCGGCGCGCGAGAGCGGGTCCCACAGGTAGGAGGCCTCGTAGTCGCCGCCGCAGGAGATGTTGAGGACCTTGATGCCGTACTTGGCCTTGTTGGCGATCACCCAGTCGATGCCGAGGGTGATGTCGTCGTGGCGGATGCGCGAGACGGTTCCGACGCGCACGAGCACGAGCTCGGCCTCGTAGGCGAGCCCCTTGTACTTGCCGTGTGATTTCTCGCCGTTGCCGCAGGCGACCACGCTCGTCATCATGCCGTGCCACGCCGAGGGGTCGGGCGGGCCGAGGTGGTGCGGGGCGGGCTCACGCGACAGGACGTCATGGAACGCGCGGATGCGGTTGTTCGGTTTGACCAGATCGGGGTGCGCGTAGAAGCCCGCGTCGAGGAAGGCGATCGTCACGCCCCGGCCGGCGTAGCGTTCGTCGGCGCCGAGGCGCTCCGCGATCGAGGGAATCTGCTTCTTCTGCGGCATCGGCGCCGACCCATACCACGCTAGCGGCGCGGCGCCTCGCTGCGGCGAGGGCCGCCGAGGAGCGCGCGCACGCCGCGGTAGTCGTCGAGGCTCGTGCGCTCGAGGCGGTCCGCCTCCATCGCGGTGAGCAGGAACGACGGGGCGCGACGGGAGACGGGGGCGAACAGCTGCGCGAGGCGCTCGCCCTCCTCGACGCTCGCCGCCGCGGTGACGAGGAGCGCGTCGTTGGGGATCGACTCGGTGATGCCGAGCACGTCGAGCAGGAAGCCGCTGCGGCCGGCGTAGAAGCGGAAGGCCGCCTGCACCTCCTCGAGGTCGGTGCTGGGCGCGGAGACGGCGCCGACGTCGATGTGCCCCTCGGTGATGGCGTCGATCACGGCGCGGTGCGAGCCGAGGAAGCTCTGCTCCGAGAACACGAGGTTGGGCTCGATGCCCTGACGCCGCAGGTAGCTCGCGGCGAGCAGGTAGCCCCCGGCGGAGAGCGGGTCGACCCAGCCGACGCGCGCCCCCGACAGCGTGTGCATCGTGCGGCCCTCGCCGGCGCGGGCCACGATCGCCGAGTGGTATCCCGAGCGCCCCTTGCGGACGGCGCGCAGCACCGCGCGGAGGTTGCGGGCGGCCGGCTGATCGACGAGCGCCGCGCACACCGCGGACGGGGTCCACACGAGCTCGGCCTCGGCGTGCTGCACGGCGCGCTGCAGCGCCTCGTAGTCGGGCGCGACCTGCACCTCGATGTCGTCGGCCGCGAGCGAGCTGTCGAGGAGCTCGGCGCGGGCCGCGGCGCGCGCGGCGCCCAGCGAAGGGGGGACGAGGAACAGGGGCACGGGCGGTTCGGGCTATTCGTAGAAGACGCGCTCGGCCTCGGGATCGGACGGGTGGCCCCATGCCTCCACGACCTTGCCCTCCACGAGCCGGTAGACGTAGCAGATGGACTGCTCGAGCTTCTTGGTGCGGCCACCGCCGAGGGCGCGCGCGCCGGTGCAGCGCATGAGCACCGTGATGAACTCGTCGTTGGCGATCGCCTGCTCGAGGTGCACCGCGTAGGTGTCCTCGGAGAGCGCCGCGCGCCGCGCGAACAGCTCGAACACCTCGGCGAAGCCCACGTAGAGGCCCGCGAGCACGCTCGTGCCACCGTAGTGCCAGATCACGTCCTCGCCGAAGATCTCCCGGAGCCCGGCGAGGTCGCGCTCGGCGAAGGCACGGAGGCCGGCGCGGAGGCGCGCGAGGTTCTCGTGTTCCACGCGGGGAGCATACGCGAGGCGCGGCGCTCGAGCCACGCGATCGCGCGCTCGGGATGGAACATCGCGCGGATCCGGGGCAGGGCGGCGAACTCCCCCACCGCCCATCCCTCCCGATCCTCCACGAGCCAGCCTTCGCGACAGGCCCGCTCGAGCGCCTCGCCGTGGCGCGCCGAGACCGGCTCGCCGAACCGCCGCTCGAAGCGGGCGCGGTCGAGGCGGCCGAAGCTCAGCGTGAGGAGCACGTGCTTGGCCATCGTCTCCGTTCGATCGAGCGCGTAGGCATCGGCGTGGCCGGTCTGGTCCGCGAGCCAGGCCTCGACGCCGCGCGTGGAGAACGCCCAGGCGTCGCCCGCGTGGCTCGAGGCGTAGTCGCCGATCCCGAGGTAGGCCTCGCCGTCGCGCACCCGGCGCTCGAAGTAGGCGCTGGTCCCCGTCTCGCCCGCGTGCCGCGAGAAGTTCAGCGAGCCGTACGGCGCGCGGTACCCGGCCGCGAGGAGTCGCGCGTGCGCGAGGTCGTAGAACGCCGCGAGCGCCTCGGGCGTGGGGGCCGGACCGTCGAGGCGCCGGCCCTTGCCGCGATACAGGCAGTCGTAGGTGGTGATCGCGTCCGGCCCGAGCGCGATCACCCGGTCGAGGTCCCGCGCGAAGTCGTCCCGTGTCTGGTGAGGGAGCCCGAACACGAGATCGGTCGAGACGCGGGCGAACCCGACGGCCCGCGCGTGCCCGAGGGCGCGCTCGAGCGAGCACGCTTCGCGGCCGAGCGCGCCGAGCAGGGCGTCGTCGGTGGACTGCACCCCGAGGGAGAGCCGGGTCACGCCGCTCTCGCGGAGGGCGAGGAGCACCTCGGGGCGCGCGGCCGCGATGGCCGGCGTGGTCTCGGTGCTGAGCTCGGTCGACCGACGGCCGAGCGCGCAGAACAGTCGACGGAGCGGGTCGAGCGCGAGCAGGGTGGGCGTGCCGCCACCGACGTCGACGCCGTCGACGCCCGTGTGCGCCGGGAGCGTCTCGAGGGCCGCGAGCAGGCCGTCGACGTAGCGTGCGCGTCGGTCTTCGTCCGCGCGCACGTCGATGGCGAAATTGCAGTAGGCGCACCGCGCGGCGCAGAACGGCACGTGCACGTAGAGCAAGCGCGCGGCCGCGAACGCCGCCCGGTCGATCGGGGCGCGGAAGTGCGCGCGGAAGTAGTCCCGCGAGGGCGGGTACTGCACCGTGAACTGGTGGGGCGCGCGCGCCGCGCAGGTGAGGGCGCGCTCGATCAGCGACACGCGCGGGCCTCGTCGACGAGGATCTCGGCGACCGCGGCCACGTCCTCCACCGGCAGGGTCTGGTGGATGCCGAGCAGGCGCGTCTGGGATGCGAGCGTGCGGCACCCGCGGAGCCCGTCGTGCGCGAGGTGGGCGAACGCCGGCTGGTCGACGATCGGCCCTCCCATCAGCGTGCGCACCTCGACCCCGCGACCGCGGAGGCGCGCCGAGAGCGTCGCCATGTCGGGGTGGCGGAACGGGAACACGAACGGCGAGCAGCCGTGCTCGGGCAGCGGCCAGGTGGACACGAGCCCCGACGCGGCCGTGTGGAGGCGCTGGTAGTGGTCGCGGCGCGTCCCCTCGTCGGCCGCGAACCGACGCAGCGAGAAGCGCCCGAAGCAGGCGTTGAGCTCGCTCATCTCGAGGTTCTGCCCGCCCCGCACGTAGTGGAACTGATGCCCTTCGCCCGGCGGTGCCGGGCAGGACTCCTCGTCGCCGAGGTGACAGGTGCAGGCGCGCCCCCAGTGCGTGACGCTCTCGACGATGCGCGCGAGCGACCGGTCGCGGGCCACCACGGCGCCACCGCCGAAGCTCGAGAGGTGGTGCGGGTGGTAGAAGCTGTAGGTGGTGACGTCGGCGAACTGGTGCACGGGCACGCCGTCCTCCACCATCGTCATGGTCTCGCAGGCGTCCTGCAGGACGAGGGCGCCGGCGGCCTCGGCGCGCGCCGCGAGCCCGGCGATCCCCGCCGAGAACCCGAGGAACTGCGTCACGCACACCACGCCGACGTCGGGGCCGAGGGCGGCCGCGAGCGCGTACTCCGCCATCCCGAAGTCCGCGGTGTCCACCACCTCCACCTCGAAGCCAGCGAGCTGCAGCGCGGAGACGGTGGTCGGGAACGTGAAGCCCGCGCAGAGCGCGCGGCGGCGACGGGTCCGCTCGCGGAGCGCGAGGGCCGCGGCGAGGTTCGCCGACGACCCGGAGTTCACCAGCGTCGGACCCGGCGCGGCGAGCAGCGCGGCGAGCTCGCCAGCGAACAGGCGGAGGTTGCGCCGCGGCTCTCCGAGCTCCTCCTCGACGAACGCGCCGAACCCCTCGACTGGTGTCGCGCCCGTGCACGGGAAGCGCATCACGATCGCGCCTCGATCGGCACGAACGGCCGCGGCTTCTCCCCGGGCCTCCGCAGCGGCGAGAACACGCGCACGCGGGCGAGCGAGACCGCCCCGGCGAGCTCCTCGAGCCGCGCGCGCAGCGCGGAGACCTCCGCCTCGGAGAGCTCCTCCGCGGCCCGGTAGCGGAGCACGAGGCTCGACGGCGACGCCTGGGCGAGCTCGACCTCGTCGACGGGCAACCGCGCGAGCAGCGGCCCGAGCAGGTTGGCCGTGAACGGCCCGCGGGCGCCCACGAAGGTCTCGTGGGTGCGGCCGAGGAGCCGGGTGAGTCGCGGCCCGCCGAGCCCACACGGGCAGGGGCCCTCGGCCATCTCGGCGCGGTCGCCAGGTGCATAACGAATCAATGGGAACGCGAGGTTGTGGGTGGTGGTGACGATCACCTCGCCCGCTTCGAGCTCGAGGTGCGAGGCCCCCGCGAGGGGGTGGTAGCCGTGGCCCTCGCGGCAGCCGATCGCGAGCACCGAGGTCTCCTGGGTGGAGTAGTACTCGAGCACGACCGCGCCGGTGCGCGCGGCGATGGCACGGGCGAGGTCGGGCGCGAGGGCGAACGCGCTCGACAGCACGAGCCGTGGCGGGCGGGGGAGGTCGAGCTCGGCGAGCGGGGCCAGGCCATCCGGGTCGGAGGTGACGACGAGCGGCGCGAGCTCGCGCAGGCGCTCGACGCGCGCGACCGCGAGCTTGGTGAACCGCGCGCCGTGGAACGAAGGAAGGCGCGCCTCGTAGTCCGGCAGGTGGCCGAGCGCGTCGAGCAGCACCACGTCGCCGCGCGCCCCGGGCAGGCCCGCGTAGGCGAGCGCGAAGTCGAGGAACGCGTAGAACCACGCGAGCGTGCGCGGCTCGCGCAGGTAGGGCACGGGCGCGCCGGTGGAGCCGCTCGAGCGGCCGAGCCAGCCGCGATCGAGTGCCCAGGCCGGCTCGCCCCTCGCGAGGAAGGCCACGAACTCGCGCTGCAGATCGGCCCGGCGTGTGATCGGGAGCGTCGCGAGCGCGCGCGTCGGGCGCTCGAGGTCGAACAGCCCGATCGCGGCCTGCGCGAACACGCGCTGGTAGTAGGGCGAGCTGCGGTAGGCGTGGGCGAGCGCCCCCCCGAGGTCGATCTCCGCGCGACCCGTGCGCAGCTGCCGCCGGAGGAGGGCGCGGGCCCGCGCGAGGAACGGGCCGAGCGCGCGGTGCTCGAAGCCCGGATCGTCGAGGAGCCGCGGCGGCGCGAGCACGCTCATGGCGTCTTCAGGGTCTTCTTCAGCGCGCTCGAGAGCTCCCGGCGCCGGGACTCCCGCGCGAGCTCCTCGGGGTCGAGGGCCAGAAGGCGCTCCCTCGCACCGGCGAAAGGCTCCCCGACGAGGGGGACGGCGACGGCGAGGCAGACGCGACGCACCAGCTCCTCGGCCGCGTCGTTCTTCTTGGCGAGCTCGAGGCCGTGGCGCCCGCTCTCTCGCGCGGCTTGCAGCACGGTGCCGTCGATCAGCGCCGACCAGGGCACCTCGGCGCCGAGCACCAGCGAGACCCCTTGCCGCACGGCGAGAAGGGCACCCCGGAGCGCGAGGGCGTCGGCCGGGCTCTCGGCGAGCGCGAGCCCGAGCGC
>CAZUZY010000402.1:0-7906 GCA_964624885.1 uncultured Polyangiales bacterium
GACGCGCGTCGAGACCCCGATGGCCACGCCGGCCGCGGCCCCGGCGCTCCCGGCGGCGTGCGAGGGCACGCTGGTGGTCGAGAACGCGCCCAAGGACGGCGAGCTCCTCCGTCGCATCGGCGTCGCGCCGTCGTCGGTGGTGGTGCCGACCGGCACGCTCGATCTCGTCGCCACGCTCGAAGGCCACGCGCCGCAGCGCCTCCACCTCGACAAGGCGGCGTTCAAGGGCGACGCGACGGGCCTCTCCGCCCAGGCGACGTTCACCTTCGACGCGACCGCCAAGGGGCTGTGGACGGCGCCCACGCAGCCCGCGACGCCGCTCCGCGCCGACGGCGCGCGCGCGCTCCTCAAGCTCGCGAGCACGCCGGCCTCGGCGTCGGTGTGGGCGGTGGTCGACCCGGCCGCGGTGCCCGTGCCCTGCGGCGCGCCCGTGGATCTGCTCTCGATGTCCAAGGGTGGCCCGCAGGGGTGGGAACGCAAGAGCTTCCGCGTCGAGTGGACCTCGTTCTCGGGCTCGCCGCCGCGCGGCACGTTGCGTATGTAGTCGGGGTGCAAGACCTCCTCGCCCTCGACGCGCTCGAGCAAGCCCGCCTCCTCCGCGAAGGGCTCGTCACGAGCACCGAGCTCACCCGCGCCTACCTGGATCGCATCGCGCGCCTCGACGGCGGGCTCACCGCGTTCGTCGAGGTCGACGCCGAGGGCGCGCTGCGCGCCGCGCGCCGCAAGGACCTCACGTGGACACCCCGCGGCCGGCAGGACCTGCCGCCGTTCCACGGCCTGCCGACGGCCATCAAGGACCTGCACCTGTTCCGCGGCCTCGGCGCGCGGTTCGGCTCGCGCGCGTTCCGCAACTTCAAGGCGTTCGTCGACGACGGGCTCTCCAAGCGCATCCGCGCCGCCGGCTTCGTCGTGCTCGGCAAGACGACCACGTCCGAGCTCGGCACGATGCCGGTCGTCGAGCCCGACATCCACCCGCCCACGCGCAACCCGTGGAACCGCGACCACACCGCGGGCGGCTCGAGCGGTGGGGCAGGGGCCGCGGTCGCCGCCGGGATGATCCCGATCGCGCCCTCGAGCGACGGCGCGGGCTCGACCCGCATCCCCGCGTCGTTCAACCACCTCTTCGGCATCAAGCCTTCGCGCGGCCGGGTGCCGAACCAGTTCGGGCACGCCGACGAGCACCTCATCTACACCTCGGGCCCCATCGCCCACACCGTGGCCGACGCCGCCGCGCTGCTCGACGTGCTCGCCGGGCTCACGGTGGGCACGCCGCACTGGGCGCCCCCGCCGCCGCGCCCGTTCCAGCGCATGATCGAGGAGCGCCCGCGAGGCCTGCGCATCCGCGTCGTCACCAAGACCCCGCTCACCCCCACCGCACCCGCCATCGAGGCGGCCGTGCTGGGCGTCGCGCGCGCGCTCGAGGCGCTCGGGCACCGCGTCGAGGAGGGGCAGTACCCGACCGACGCGAACCCCGAAGAGTTCTACCCGGTGTGGCAGCACAGCGCGGCGGCCGCACCGATCCCGGACTGGACCGAGGTGCAGCCGCTCACCCGCTGGCTCGCCGAGCGCGGACGCGGCATCACGCTCGCGCAGGTGCAGCAGGGCGTGGCGGCGCTCGAGGCGCGCATCCTCGCGTGGTTCGGCGACGTCGACCTCGTGCTCACGCCGACGGTCGCGGTGCCTCCGCCGCGCGTGCACGCGTTCCGCGACCTGCCGCCCGAGAAGATCCTCGCGGGGATCCTGCCGATCGGCGCCTTCACCGCGCCGTTCAACGCGAGCGGGCAGCCGGCCGCGAGCTTCCCGATGGGCCTCGACCCGGACGGCCTGCCGATGGGCGCGCAGCTGGTCGGCGGCAAGCACGCGGACGCGCTGGTGCTGCAGGTCGCCGCGCAGCTGGAGGAGGCCCTGCCGTTCCGCGGCCGTCAGCCGAAGGTCTGAGCTACGTGGGTCGGACCGGCACACCTCGCCCCGCGAGATACCGCTTGGCCTCGCCGATCGTGTGCTGCCCGTCGTGGAAGATCGAGGCCGCGAGCGCCGCGTCCGCGCCGCCGGTCGTGAGCCCCTCGTAGAGGTGCTCCAGCGTGCCCACGCCGCCCGACGCGATCACCGGCACCGGCACCGCATCGGCCACCGCGCGGGTGAGCTCGAGGTCGTACCCGGCGCGCGTGCCGTCGCGGTCCATGCTCGTCAGCAGGATCTCGCCGGCGCCGAGCTCGGCGGCGCGCACCACCCACGCGAGGGCGTCCATCCCCGTGCGCGTACGGCCGCCGTGGATCACCACCTCCCACCGGTCGCCGTCGCGCCGCGCGTCGACCGCGATCACGATGGCCTGGTTGCCGTACACGTCGGCGAGGGCCTTCACCAGGTCCGGGTCCGACACCGCGGCGCTGTTGATCGACACCTTGTCGGCGCCGGCGCGCAGCAGCGCGTGCGCGTCCTCGAGCGTGCGCACGCCGCCGCCGACGGTGAGCGGCGCGAACACCACCTCGGCGGTGCGGCGCACGACGTCGAGCAGGATGGGGCGCGCGTCCGACGACGCGGTGATGTCGAGGAAGGTGATCTCGTCGGCGCCCTCTTCCTCGTAGCGGCGGGCCTGCTCGACCGGGTCGCCGGCGTCGCGCAGGCCGACGAAGTTGACGCCCTTCACCACGCGCCCGCCCTTCACGTCGAGGCACGGGATCACCCTTCGCGCGAGCATCGCGGCTCCATACCACGCCGTGGTAGCGTCCGCGCGTGCGCGTCCTCGGCATCGACACCTCGAGCGCAGACGGTTCGGTCGCGGTCGTCGAGCGCGCCGAGGGTGGGGCGATCAACGTGCTCGCCGAGTTCCGCGCGCGGGTGTCGAACGCGCACGGCGAGTCGCTGCTGCCGTGGATCGACGACGTGCTGCGCGCCGCGGGGTGCACGCTGCAGCAGATCGATCGTCTCGCCGTCGGGATCGGGCCGGGCAGCTTCACCGGCACGCGCATCGGCGTGGCCACGGCCAAGGGGCTCGCGCTCGGCGCGGGGATGCCGCTGGTCGGCGTCGACGCGTTCCGCGCGCTCGCGGCCGAGGCTCCGGTGGCGGGGCCCGTCGTCGTCGCGATCGATGCGCGCAAGGGCGAGGTCTACGTCGCGCTCGTCGACGGCACCGAGGTCGGCCCCCCTGCACATCTGTCCCCTCTCCATGCGTTCGCCCACGTGGCGCCGGCGCTCGCGGGTCGTTCCTTCGTCGCCGTGGGCGATGGGGTCGGGCTCGTCGCCGAGCTCGCTGGGGTACCTCAGCCGTTCGTGGCGTCACCCAGGGCGGTGACCGTCGCCCGCCTCGCGCTCGCGGTGAGCGGGGACCAACTGGTCGAACTGGAGCCCCTCTACGTGCGCCCCCCGGACATCACCGTGCCCGCGGTCGCGCCGAAAACCGTAGTCCTTTCCGCAACTTGACGCGGTACGACAAGTCCCTGCAACGAATTACAAGTCGATGACAATCGCCACGGCCGGGGTTGCTACCCCTTGTGCCGTGATCTCCCACCTCGTCCTCGAAGGTTCCGTCGGAGTGGTCGAAGCGGTCGGCGGAGGCGCGGGCGCGACGCCCGCCGGCCCCGTCGTCGCCCACGCCGCCCACGGGACCTGGGGCCTCGCCATCTGGGCCCTCGTCATCGTCTACGTGATGCTCGTGGCCGTGCTCGCCTGCTTCGGCGTGCACCGCGGGCTCCTGGTCTACACCTGCCTCCGCCAGCGCCGCCGCCTCGAGCAGATCGAGCGCACCATCGTGCTGCCCGAGGACCAGCTGCCGAAGGTCACCATCCAGCTGCCGCTGTTCAACGAGGTCACCGTCGTCCAGCGCCTCATCGAGTCCGTCGTCAAGATGGACTACCCGCGCGACCGCCTCGAGATCCAGGTGCTCGACGACTCCACCGACGAGACCCGCGAGGTCGCCCGCGCGGTCTGCGAGCGCTTCGCCGCCCAGGGCATCGACATCGTCTACATCCACCGCACCGATCGTGTGGGCTACAAGGCGGGCGCCCTCGCGCACGGCCTCACCGTGGCCAAGGGCGAGCTCGTCGCCATCTTCGACGCCGACTTCCTCCCGCAGCCCGAGTTCCTCCGCCAGGTCGTCGGGCACTTCGGCGACGAGAAGGTCGGCTGCGTCCAGGCGCGCTGGGGCCACCTCAACCGCGAGGTCTCGCTCCTCACCCGCGTGCAGGCCCTCATGCTCGACGGCCACCACCTGGTCGACAACCGCGCCCGCTGGGTGAGCGGTCACCTCTTCAACTTCTCGGGCACCGGCGGCATCTGGCGCATCTCGGCGATCGCCGACGCGGGTGGCTGGGAGCACGACACCCTCACCGAGGACCTCGACCTCTCCTACCGCGCGCAGATGAAGGGCTGGAAGTTCGTCTACCGCCCCGACGTCGTCACGCCCTCCGAGCTCCCCGAGGAGATGAGCGCCTTCCGCGCGCAGCAGTTCCGCTGGGCCAAGGGCACCGTGCAGTCGGCCCGCAAGCTCCTCGGCAAGGTGTGGTCGAGCGATCTGCGGCTCGGCCAGAAGATCGAGGCCACCTACCACCTCACGCCGCACTTCACGTCGCCGCTGATGCTGGTGCTGTCGATCCTCCTCCTGCCCATGCTCGCCATCCTGCCGGGCACCGACGTCCGCTCGATGTTCCTCATCGACCTGCCGCTCGCGTTCTCCACCACCGGCTCGCTCGCCGCGTTCTACATGCACGCCGAGGTCAAGCAGGGCCGCTCCGCGCTCGTCGCGCTGCGCCGCCTCCCCGCGCTGATGGCGGTCGGCACCGGCATGGCCCCGTGGGTCACCAAGGCCGTCATCGAGGGCCTCCGCTCGATGGCCGGCGAGTTCGTCCGCACCCCCAAGAAGGGCAAGAACGACGACAAGCGCTACCAGGCCAGCATCAAGATCCCGACCGCGGAGGTCGTCCTCTCGCTGATCTCGTTCGGCAGCACGGTCGCCGCCCTCCAGAACGGGCACTGGTTCGCCGCGCCCTTCGCCGGCCTGTTCGCCTTCGGGTACGGCTACATCGCGGTGCTCCTCATCGACGAGCAGCTCGAGCGTCGCCGCGCCGCCCGCAACTCGCTCGTGCCGGTTCCCTGATCCGGGCCACGGCCTCTCCGAGCCCAGGGTCGAAAGCCCTGGGCTCGCGGCTTTTTGTGGCGCGCGACGGGCAGGGTGCTGGTCACCACCCGACGGGCGTTCACGCGTGGGCCGAACCGCCGAGGTGAAATCGCGACAGTCTGCGCCGCACGGATCGGAGAAACCCGCGCGTGGCCCCCTCGATCCCGGTGGCACGTGACATGCTGGAGGGCCGGCATGCGCTCCTCCCTCCTCCTCGCCCTCGCGTGTCTGCTCCCGGTCGGCTGCGTCGTCACCACCCACGACGACAGCCCGTGCGCCGACAGCGCTTGCTACAGCGGCAAGCCCCTCGGGACCGTCCACGGGGTGCGCAGCGACGGGCGCGTCGACGTCACCGCGGCGGAGGCCTGGCCGGCCCGCGTCGCCGAGCCGCCGGGGCTCAGCGCCGTCGAGCGCGCGCGGGCCTGCGTCGCGCTCGGCGCGTGCCTCTCCGTCACCAGCGACCCGGCGGTGCTGACCGGCCTCTGCGTGCTGCCCGACGCGGCCGAGGAGCGCGCCATCCCGAGCTCCAAGCTCGCGGAGCGTCGCTCGTGGGTGTTGCGCACGGCGCTCGCGGGCAAGTCCTGCTCCGAGCTGCTCGCGCTCGAGACCTCGCTGACTTCGAACGTGTACTGCGAGGAGTCGGGGTGCTGGTGGACCTCGAGCTCGGAGCCGATCCCCAAGGTGACCTGCGCGGGGGAGGTCGCCAGCCTGGCGACGGCCGGCAAGACCTACGTGCGCGACTGCAGCCACGCCTACCAGAAGTGCGACCCGACCTCGCCGACAGGCTGCACCGACCGGCACCCGGTGGCCTGCGACCCGGCCGGCAAGGATCGCTGTGACGGGAGCGTGCGTCTCGGCTGCGACCACAACGGTCGCGTGAGCTTCCGCGACTGCGCCCGCATCGCGGGGGGGACGTGCAAGGAGGGCGCGGACGGCACGGCGTCGTGCGTCTACCCCGACGCCGGCACGTGCTCGACGAGCGCCGCCAAGTGCAGCGCCGACGGCAAGAGCGTCGCGCTGTGCGTGGACGGAGCGCCCACCAACGTCGACTGCGCCTCGCTCGGCTACACCCGCTGCGACGCTGGCCGCTGCGTGAAGTGACCGGCGTGAGCGCGAGGGGAACGGGTCAGGTCCGGTAGAAGCGGGGCACGCGACGGGAGATCGAGGTCATGATGTCCCAGGGGATGAGGCCGGCCGCGCGGGCGAGCTCCTCGACCTCGATCGTGGCGGGCCGGGAACCGACGGGCGCGTTGCGCTCCGGCGTGGCGGCGCCGAGGGCGACGACCTCGTCGCGCAGGCGCGGGTTCGGCACGTCGGTGACGTCGAGGGTGACGAGATCCATCGAGACCGCGCCGACGATCGGCGCGCGGTGCCCGCGGACCAGCAGCGAGAACTGGTTCGACAGCGAGCGCGGAAGGCCGTCGGCGTAGCCCATCGGCACGGTGGCGATGGTGGTGCGGCGCGCGGCCCGGAACGTGTGGCCGTAGCCGACGCCCTCGCCGGCCTCGAGGGTGCGCAGGTCGACGATCTCGCTGCGCAGGCGCAGGGTCTGGTGGAGCTCGAGGCTGCCGCGCGTGGAAGCGACGCCCCCGAAGATGGCGATGCCGGGGCGGACCGCGGAGAAGCGCGCGTCGATCGCGGGAGAGGCGGAGGAGCCGGTCTTGGAGCGGAGCAGGGCGGCGCTGTTGGCCGCGTGCTGCCAGCGCGGCGTGTGGCCGGCGGCGCGCACCGCCTTGGTCGCCACGTCGAACGCGGCGAGCTGCGCGCGCACGCTTTCGTCGCCCTGCTCGTCGGCGGCGTCGGCGCAGGCGAGGTGGGTCATCACCCCGTCGATGGTGATCTGGGGGAAGGCCGCGAACGCCTCGAGCATCGCCGGCAGCTCGGCGGGGCGGACCCCGAGGCGGGCCATGCCGGTGTCGATCTTGAGGTGCACGCGCAGGCCGCGCTCGGCGACGTCGCCGAGGCCGCGGGTGCGGGCCGCGCGGGCGAGCGCCTGCAGGTGCCCCACGTGATAGACGACGGGGACGAGGTCGTGGGCGAGCAGCTCCTCGTAGGCGTCCGCGTAGTACCCACCCATCACCAGGATGGGGGCGCGGATGCCCGCGTCGCGCAGCTCGATGGCCTCTTCCAGCAGCGCGACGGCGACGCCGTCGACGCCGGCGCGCTCGAGGGTGCGCGCGACCGCGGGGGCGCCGTGTCCGTAGCCGTCGGCCTTGAGGACGGCCCACACCTTGGCCGTGCCGGCCGCCCGCTGGATCTGGCGCAGGTTGGTGCGCAGCGCGGTCAGATCGACCTCGGCCCGCGTGGGGCGGACGACGTGGTCGGGCGCGGCGCGGCGCGGCTTGAGGACGCGCAGGCTCGGCTCCTCACGGACCTCCGGACGGACCTGCGCACCTCGCGATACGTGGGCTTCGATCGGCATCGAGCGTCGGCTAGCGGGCGGACGAACCATGGGCCAAGTCCCGTGCGAAGCGCGGGCCGAACTGAGTAACAGGGCGATTTCGAGGCGGGAAGGGAAAACAGGCGTGGCTGGCCGCCCACACCCGCGGTCGGCGACCCGCTCGGCTAGCGCAGCCCGAACACCGAGGGGGCCACGATGGCGACGACGCCCGCGGCCACGAGCAGCAGCACCACCACCACGACCGCGACGATCCAGGCCTTCGAGCCGGCGGGCTCGTCGTCGTCGTGCTCCACGGTGTGGGCCGCGGGGATGTGGACGGGCGCCTGCGGGCCGCTGGTCGCCGCGGGGTTCACCGGCGCGTGCGGCCCGCTGGTCGCCGCGGGGGCGCTCGG
>CAZUZY010000403.1:0-7887 GCA_964624885.1 uncultured Polyangiales bacterium
CCTGCGTCGCCGCCGTCGAGCGCCGGGTCGTCCACCACGGGATCCTCGCCCGCGGGCGGCGCCTTCGTGCAGTGCGCGCCGCCGTCTGTCGAGCAGCCACCGGCGCCGCAGTCCGAGGCCGACACCACCGAGCCGCCGAGGCACCGCGAGAGCCACTGGCCGTCGAGGCAGGTGAGCGAGTCGCCCGTCGCGGGGCAGCGCGGCGCCTCGCAGTGCGCGCCGCCGATGATCGAGCACGCCTGACCCGCGGGGCACGGCGTGACCGTGAGCTTGCCCGCCGCGTCGCAGCTCGAGCGCTGGCCCTTGTCGAACCAGCACGACTCGCCCGCGACCGGCAGCTTCGTCTTCGGGTCCATGCAGAACACGCTGAGGCAACGCGCCTGGCCCGCGGGCACCCCCGCCGCCGAGCACGCCGCGGCGTAAGCGCTGCAATCGCCCGTGCCCGTGATCTTGCCGTCGGTGCAGTTGGCGATCGTCTTCTCGTCCACGCACGTGGTGCCGACGCCCTTGGCCGGGCACGCGCCGAACACGCAGCGCGGCGTCGGGTCGGCCACGCACCGCGCGCCGTAGGCGGCGCAGTCCCCGCGGCCGCAGTCCGCGCCCACGATCACGTCGCCGTCGCACTTGGGCGCGCAGGCGGTGCCCCCGATCGCGCCCGACGTGAAGAACGGCGTCTTCATGTCGGCGGCCTCGAGGTTCAGCTCCACGTGCAGGTGGTCGATGTGCGGGATCGGGCCGGTGTAGGGGTTGAACTTCTCGCCCTTGCGGCTCGGGTTCCAGGCCATGCGGTCCCAGATGATCAGCTGCACGCCGATCTCCTGCGCGTGCATCACGAGCCAGTGCGCGACCTTGTCGCCCTTGGTGTTGTCCGCGTCGCCGCCGATCTTGGGGATCATCACGTCGAGCGCGCGCCCGGTGCCGTGGATCGACGTCATCGAGGTGGCCCCGGTGTTCGGGCGGCAGCAGTACCCGCCGATCCCGGAGATCTCGCCGGGGAACGTCTTGAGCAGGAACGCCTTGAACGCCTTGGTGCCGGGGAGCTCACCGCTCCCGCACGAGCTCGCGGTGCAGCAGCCGCTGCACGCTCCCCCCGACCAGGGGAGGGCGCCGTCGTATTTGACGAACTCGGTCTGGCCGAAGGCGTGGACGTCGGCGGGCATGCTCCACGGACCGGGCACCGCCACGCCCTGCGCCTGGGTCCCGAGCTCCTCCGAGGACGAACACCCGACGCTGAGGGCGGCGAGCAGCAGGGCATGACGCTTCATTCGCGAGATCATACCCCTCGCGACGCCGGAACAGACCCGATTCTTCGGGGCGGTCGCTCAGGCCGCGAGGATGCGGTGGGCCGCGGCCTCGACGCGCGCGACGTCGGAGAGGCTCGCGCCGAGCGACGCCAGGAACATCCGCGAGCCCTGCACCGTGATCGGCGCGACGTGCAGCGGCTTGCCGTGGCTTCGCTCGAGCAGACGCTCGCGGTGGATCGGCGAGAGCTCCGCGACGGCGGGTGCGAGGGCGGCGATCCACTCGTGGTCGACGCCGAGGCCCGCGCCCGCGAGGAGGAAGCCGTCCGCGTCCGCGAGGACCGCGGCGTGGGCCCCCTCTCGGGTCGTGGCGGCGGCGAGGGCGAGCGAGAGCGCCTCACCAGGGACGTGGCTGCGATTCGTACGGCGTTCCGTCTGCATCCCGACAGCTTGCCCGAACCCGCGAAAACACCCAAGAAATCGGGAAATCACGCCGCCTGCTGAATGTCGGCCGTTCCCGACAGTCCAATCCCCAACCCATGAGCAAAACTCTCCGCCTCCTCACCTCCGCCGCAGCCCTGGCTGCCTTCTCCGTCGTGTTCCTGCCCAGCGGCGACGCCGCCGCCGACGCGAAGGTCGTCTTCGTCGCGGTCGAGGGAGGCGCCGAGGCCGAGCCCACGAGCGCACACGTCGTCGGCACCGCGGCCCCCGTCGGCGCCGAGCACGTGATCCTCGTCGCGCCCCCGGCGCCCAAGGTCGAGACCAAGCCCCCGCCCCCCAGCCACAAGGAGTGGGTCTGGGTCGCCGGCCACTGGAAGTGGGAGCCGAGCACGAAGGCGCACGCCTGGGTGCCGGGTCACTGGGAGAAGCACAAGGCCCACCACACCTGGGTCCACGCGCACTGGGTGTTCCACGGCGGCAAGTACCACTTCGTCCCGGGCCACTGGCGCGCCTGGGGTGTCGCCAACGGCGCAGACCCCGAGCCCAGCGCGCCGCACATCGTCGGCAAGAGCGCCCCGGCGGGCGCCGAGATCATCGTCGTCCACGCACCGCCGGCGCCCAAGAGCGAGACCAAGTCGCTGCCGCCCGCGGGCGACCACGTCTGGGCCGCCGGTCACTGGAAGTGGGACCCGGGCACCAAGGCGCACGTCTGGGTGCCGGGCCACTGGGAGAAGCACAAGAGCGGGCACGTGTGGGTGCACTCGCACTGGATCTTCTTCGGCGGCAAGTACCACTTCGTGCCGGGCTACTGGCGCAAGGCCTGAGGCGAACGAGGAAGAGAGAGCGCTCACTTCGGTGGGCGCTCTCCGTCTTCTTGTGTTCAGGCCCACCGCGCTCCCGTCCCGTCGGCGGAGTGCTACCGCTCCCGCCCATGCGATCGCTCTCCCTCCTCCCGCTCCTCGTGCTGGGCTGCGGCGGCCCGACGACGACCACCGTCACGCCCCCTCCCGTCGCCTCGGTGTCGGTGACCGCGAGCGCGCCCGTCGCCAGCGCCAGCGCCAGCGCCACACCGAAGAACGCCTTCTCTGCACCGACCGCGCTGACCGCCGAGGCGAAGCAGACGATCGGCGCCGGCACGACCTTCGTCGCGCCCGCGGGCTGGACGATCTCGGTGCGCGCCGACGCGGCCCTCGTCACCGGCCCCGAGCCCGACCTCAAGCTGGGCGTGTTCGACATGGGGGCGGCCACGGCCGACGAGGCGGTGAAGCTCGCGTGGGAGGTCGCGCACCCCGGCTTCGCCCGCCCCCTCAAGCTGGCCCAGACCCGCCCTGGCCGCCGCGGCTGGGACGAGCAGCGCGTCTACACCTACGAGACGTCGCCGAACGAGAAGGCCTTCGTGCTCGCGCGCGCCCTGCGCAAGGGCAACCGCTGGGTCGCCCTCGCGCTCGAGAGCGGCCTCGCTTCGATCGAGAAGCGCGGCGCCCAGCTGCGCAAGATCGCCGACACGCTGCAGCCGCCCGGGTTCACCCGCGAGTCGTTCGCCGGCAAGAAGGCCCACCCGCTCGACGACGCCCGGATCAAGGCCGTCCTCGCGTCGGCCGACAAGGCGCGCATGTCGGCGGGCATCCCGGGGGAGGGCATCGCGCTCGTGCAGGACGGCAAGATCGTCTTCGAGGGTGGCCTCGGCGTGCGGGTGCTCGGCAAGCCCGAGAAGGTCGACGCGCACACCGCGTTCATGATCGCGTCCAACACCAAGGCGCTCACCACGCTGCTGCTCGCCAAGCTGGTCGACGAGAAGAAGTTCACCTTCGACACGCCCGTCACCAGCCTCTACCCGGCGTTCAAGCTCGGGGACGCCGACACCACCCAGAAGGTGCTGGTCTCGCACCTCATCTGCGCGTGCACGGGCATGCCGCGCCAGGATCTCGAGTGGCTGTTCCAGTTCCAGAAGCAGACGCCGAAGGCCGGCGTCGAGCTGCTCGGCACGATGCAGCCCACGACCAAGTTCGGCGAGACGTTCCAGTACTCGAACCTCATGGCCGCGGCCGCCGGCTACGTCGGCGGCTACGTGCTCTACCCCAAGAAGGAGCTCGGCGCGGCCTACGACGAGGCGATGCAGACCCGCGTGTTCGACCCGCTCGGCATGAAGGAGACCACCTTCGACTGGGCCCGCGCGATGAAGGCCAACCACGCCACCGGACACGCGCTCGACGTCGACGGGCACCCGGCGACCGCACTCATGGAGCTCAACCGCGCCGTCGCACCCCACCGCCCCGCTGGCGGCGCCTGGTCGACGCCGCACGACATGGCGCGCTACGTCCTCATGGAGCTCGCCAACGGCATGCACGACGGCAAGCGCTACATCGGCGAGGACGCGCTGCTCGCCCGCCGCAAGCCGCAGGTCGCGATCGGCGAGTTCGTGAAATACGGCATGGGCCTGTTCGTCGAGAACGAGTTCGGCGTCGACGTCGTGCACCACGGCGGCGACCTGTTCGGCTACCACAGCGACATGTTCTGGATCCCGGCGGTGAACGTCGGGGGCGTGCTGCTCGGCAACGGCGACGCCTACCTCGTGCGCAAGGCGTTCATCCGCAAGGTCCTCGAGGTGATCTACGACGGCAGCCCCGAGGCCGACGAGGACGTCGAGAACGCCATCAACGAGTACAAGCAAGACCTCGCCCACGAGCGCAAGCGCCTCACCATCCCGGCGGACCCGACCGCGGTCGGCAAGCTGGCCGCGAAGTACTCGAGCACTGCCCTCGGCGAGCTCACCGTCAAGACGGACAAGCAGGGCACCACGTTCGATTTCGGTGGCTGGAAGAGCGTCGTCGCGACCCGCACCAACGACGACAAGACGGTCTCGTTCATCACCTACGCCGCGGGCGGCGCGGGCGTCGCCTTCGTCGTCGGCGAGCGCGACGGCAAGCGCACGCTCACCGTCCGCGACGCCCAGCACGAGTACGTCTACGTGGAGGCGACCAAGGGCAAGTAGGGCTACGCGCGGCGGCGCAGCACCACGAACACGAGCCCCAGCGAGACCAGCGCGGCGCCCGCCCCGAGGATCCACGGGAGCCGACTGGGCTCGGGGGCCGGCGCCGGCGCCTCGGTCTTCTCGGCCTTCTTCTTCGGTGCGGCCGCGGGCAGCGTGGGCATCGCGCCGAACGCGGGGCTCGTGCCGCTGAGGCCCAGCTGCTTGACGGGGCTCACCACCGCCGAGGCCAGCACCACGTCGCGGGGCGCCGCCGCGACGGACAGCGCCGGTGCGTCGGCGCCGTGGTGGGGCCGGAACACGCCGCGCACGGGTTTCTCGCAGGCGATCGGGCCCTTCCACAGGTGCCGGACGACGTAGCGGGCCTGGAACGCGTCCGCTGGCGCGCCCTTGCTGGCCGACTCGCCCTCGGCGCCCGGGTCACCGTCGCGCCCGCCGCTGACCGGCTCGCCGGTGCGGAACACGATGTCCTCGGTGAGCGTCGCCGCGTCGTAGCGCGTGTGCACGCGCGTGAGGGTGAACTCGTGGGGAGCCACCTCGCCGGTCACGAGATCGTCGGCGCCGAGCTTCTTGATCTCGTCGGCGACGAGCGGCGTCGACGTGCAGGGCAGGCCGCACCCCCCGGCGTTCCACGCGTACTCGGTGACCACCGCGCGCCCGCCGGCCTTGGCGAGGGTGGCGTCGAACAGGCTCGCGTAGAACGGCCCGAGCTTCTGCTCGGTGCCCTCGACCACGTCGAGGTTGGTGGGCACGAACGCGTTCGGGTAGTTGGCCGCCTCGAGCCGCTTGCCCTTGGCGAGCAGGTAGACGATGAGGTCTTGCTTGCCCCCCTTGGGCGCGTTGAGCAGCCCGAGGCGCACCGGCAGCCGCAGGTCGTTGGTCTCGTAGACGAACCGCAGCGGCGAGAGCACGACCACGCCGGCGGCGTCGCGCACCACCTTGGTCTTGTCGACCTTGGCCACGACGAACTTCTGCTGCGCGGTCACGTACGGCGCGAGCGCCGTCGCGGCGCCCTCGGGGATCTTGTACTTGTGATCGACGAGCCAGCGCTCGAGGCCGTCCGACTCGGTGGCCGAGAGCACGACGATCTCGTACTCGCCGGTCACGAAGGCCGCCTCGACGGTGACCCCGTAGCCCCCGCCACCGCCCTTGCCGAAGCCGCCGCCGATCGCCCCCCCGGGCGCGCCGCCGCTCGCGGCCACCGCCCCCTCTGTCGGGACCCGGCACGGATCGTCCTCGTCCATCTCCACCACGCGCGGCGCGGTGAGCTTCTCGAGGTGGGTGAAGATCGCGGGCGAGAGGGTCTTGACCGCCTCCTTCTTCAGGACGACCGGCACCGGCACGATCATCGCAAAATCCTCGGTCGGGCCCTTGTAGTTGGTCGACATCGTCAGGGCGACGCGGTTGCCTTCGCGCAGGTAGGACACCTGGTCGGCGTCGTTGACGATCGCGGCGCCCGTCGCGGTGGCCGGTGGCGCGTAGAACCCGCACCCCGCGGTCGCAGCGCGGACGAGGAGCGTGGTCGCGGCGGCGACGCCGAGCGGGACGAGGGTGCGCACCATGGCGCCGATGCTACACCCGACGCCGACGCCGACGCAGCGCGAGGGCGAGCGGCACCAGGAGCAGCGCGGGGATGGCGCGCCGGCCCGGCACCGAGCAGCCGCACCCACCGCCGCCGAAGCGCGCGTCCGGATCGACCCCACGGTCGTCGTGCCCGTCGATCTGCAGCAGGTAGGCGACGAGCTTCTGCCGCTCGTCGTCGGTGAGCGGCGGGCCGTGGCGGTGCTCGGGATCGTAGCGGGAGAACACCTCGTCCAGCGTCTCGGCGCGACCGTCGTGCAGGTACGGCGCGGTGGCGAACACACCCTGCAGGCCCGGCGTGTCGATCGCCGTGAGCGCGCCGCCGAGCCGCTTGCCCGAGCTGGGCAGGATCGTGCCGACGTCGTGCTGCTTGCCGTCCCGCAGGTCGGCGCCGGCGTGGCACTGGTCGCACTTCTTGCTGCGGAACACCGCGAGCCCGTCGAGCCCCGCGTCGGTCAGCGTGCCGTCCGGGTTGCGGTAGGGGCTGCGCGGCACCTCGTCGAGCGAGTCCACGTAGGCGGCGAGCGCGTCGAGCTCGGGCGAGAGCCCGGCCTTGCTCGGCCCGAGGGAGTCGGCGTGGGTGGCCCACGCGGCCTCGGGCAGGAAGCCCGTGCCGCCGAAGGCCTTGCGGATGTCACCCTCGAAGTCCTGCACCTCGTCGAAGTTCGCGCTCCAGTGCAGCGGCGCCTGGGCCTTGCCCTGGTGGCCGAGCAGCGAGATCGTGTTGCGCAGCCCCTCGCCGCGGTCGGTGAAGTCGAACGTGCGGCCGTCGTGGTGCCCGTCGAAGTGGCACGTCGCGCACGAGAGGTACTTGTCCTTGCTCATGCGCGGGTCGGAGGCGTCCCAGAAGATCTTCTTCCCGAGGAGCACGTGGGTCGGGAGCGGCTCCTTGTCCACGGTCTTGACCGAGCCGAGCTTCACGAAGCGACCGTCGGTGTGGTCGACGATGCCCTTGACGTCGAACGCGGTGACGTCGCGCGAGAGGAACCCCTGCACCCAGAGCACCTCGCCGTCGAGCAGCAGGCTCTCCGGCGTCGTCGCCGCGTTGGTGATCGAGGTCTGGATCTCGCCGCTGTACGCGTCGACGATCTCGACGGTGTTGCTGCCGGCCGTCGTGACGAACGCCACGTCCCCGAGCTTGCTGAACACCGCCTCGAACGCCATCGATCGGTCGTTGAAGTCGAGCCGCAGCAGAGGGTCCTCGACACCCTTGCCGAGGTCGAGCTGCGCGAGCACGGTGCGGACGGTGCTCTCGAAGGTGAGCGGGAGCCCGTCCTTCACGAGGCCGCGCTGGGTGTTGTCCTTCTTGGCCGGCACGAACGCGCGCAGCCCGTCGGGCGAGACGGTGATCGTCGACAGGTAGCCGAGGATGCCCCGCCCGCTGGCCTCGGTGTCCGGGCTCTTGTCGAAGCCGAGGTCGTAGGTGCGCAGCACGGCGAGCGACTGCGCGTCGAGCTCGACCACCTCGGCGCCGTCGCGGCTCGAGAGGAACCGCGTGACGAGGACCCGCGCCGAGTCCGCGGTCACGGCGAGGCCCCGCGCCGTGGAGACCGCGGGCTTGGTGGCGGTGACGAGCCGGGTCTTCGGGTCGAGGCGCGCGACGCCGCCCGGCCCGCCGAGCGACGCGAACGCGGC
>CAZUZY010000404.1:0-7876 GCA_964624885.1 uncultured Polyangiales bacterium
CTGATATAGGGTCCCGTCGCGCCCGACCAGCAGCCCGCGATCCTCGCGCGCTACGGCTTCGACGAGGACGCGCTCGGTCGCGAGCACGCCGCGTGGCAGCTCGTCTTCGCCGGGGAACCACCGCGCTTCGAGGAGTACCTCGCCCGCTTCCGCCACTACCGCGACTGGCTGCTCGGCGCGGCCGCCGACGCGAGGCGCACGTGAGCGACGACCCGCGGTCCCGCTTCGTGGACGACGCGCCCGTGTTGCTCGGCGCAGCGCTCGAGCTCCGACCCACGCAGTTCGCTCTCGCACCCACCCCACGACCACCGGCCGACCTCGATCTCGACGGCGCCGTCGCGTTCGCCCTCGCGCTGCCGGCGATCGAGGTCGAGCACGCCGACACCCGCGTGCGGCGCCACGCCCCCACCGCGGACGACTTCGTCCCGAGGAGTGACGTGAACCCGACGCTGCCTGCCGCCTACTCCTCCGCGGTCCCCTACCTCGCCGAGCCACCGCTGGTCCGCCTCGAGCCCGCGCCGACCTCGTCCGACGAAGTGACCTCGGTCCGCGACTTCTACAGCGAGCCCGACTCGGGCGAGCGCACCCGCGTCGCCGAGAGCCGCGAGCTCTTCCTCGGGCAGCTCGCCTCGCTCGAGGGCATCCCCGAGGCGGCGCTCGCCCTGCCACCCGACGGCCGCATCGAGCCGGCCGCGGTGCTGCTCGGACGGGCGCGGGGGCTTCGGTTCCGCCTGGCGCTGCTCGAGGCCTGGCCCGAGAACACCCCCGCGCGGTCCGTGCGGGCGCGGGATCCCCGCTTCCTCGACGCGCTGCTCGACGCCGCGGTCCTCGTCGTCTTCGCCAGCGCCCACGACCTCTTGCCCGCTCCCTACCCGACCGACGCCGCGCTCCTCGGGGGGCTCTGCCGCCTGGCTGGCCTCTACAACGACCGCGCCACCGTACGCGAGGCGGGGGTGGCAGCCTGCGCGCGGGTCACGGTGCTCGGTCCGAACCACACCCTCGAGCGCCTTTCGGGGGCGATCGGCGTGCTCCTCGGGGCCGATCGCGGGGCGATCGGCAACGCGGTGGCCACTCTGGCCCGGCTGGCCGGCCCCAACGAGGCGCGGGCGGCGGTGCTCTCCGACATCCAGCGACTGGTCTACGGGTAACAGCGGGTAGACAGCCGCGACACACCCAGAGACCCGAGTTCCCACATTGGCGATCGTCGGTTACCCTGGCAGCGAGGCCCCATTTTGACCGCGATCGACGCCCTCCTACGTCTCAGCGGCGAAACACTGCCCGCCGACGCGCACCCGGTCGCCTACCACGCCGACGAGGCGCTCTCCGAGCTCTTCCGCGTCGACGTGGAGGTGTGGACACACACCCTCGACTTCGATTTCGCCACCTGCCTCAAGAAGCCGCTGCTGTTCGAGATCGTCAACGAGAAGGCGGAGAGTCGCTACTTCCACGGCGTCGTCACCGAGGTCGAGCTGCTCGACGCGGACGAAGAGGATCGCCTGCGCTTCCGCGTGCGCCTCGAGCCCGCTCTCCAGGCCCTCCGCCACCGCATCAACAGCCGCATCTTCCAGGACAAGCCGATCATCGCCATCGCGCGCACGATCTTCGAGGAGGCCGGGTTCGGCGAGCACGTCGAGTGGCAGACCTTCGCCGAGTACGCCCCCCGCGACTACACGGTGCAATACCGGGAGACCGAGCTCGCCTTCGTGAGCCGATTGTTCGAGGACGAGGGCATCTTCTACTTCTTCAAGCACTCGCCCGACGGCCACAAGATGGTGGTCACGGACGACACGAGCATCTTCAACCAGGCCGAGGGCGCCGAGGTCATCACCTTCTCGCTCGCGCCCGGCATCCTCGACGTCGCGGCGCAGCCGGTGAAGTCCCTGAGTCGGAGGCGCACCCTGCGGTCCACCCACGTGCTCGTGCGCGACTACGATTTCGAGAAGCCGCAGCAGGACCCCATCGGCGAGGCCGAGGCCAAGGACAACTGGCCGATGGAGGTCTACGAGTGGCCCGGCGGCTTCGTGAAGGGCGCCGACGGCAAGCGCAAGGCCGACGCACGGCTGCGTTCACGCCGCCGCGATGCCGACGTGATGCGGGGGGAGAGCGAGGCTGTCGGGCTCCGGCCGGGCATCCCCTTCGAGGTGCACGGCGCGCAGGAGGACTACTGCAACGGGGAGTTCGTCGTGACGCGCCTCTCGAGCCGCGGCGAGCAGTACCCCAACGCCGGCAAGACGAACTTCATCTGTCGCAACCAGTTCGAGGCCATCCCGTCCAACGCCCCGTGGGCGCCGCCCCGCAAGACCCCGCGCCCCCGCATCCACGGCGTCCAGACTGCCGTCGTGCAGGGGCCGGTCCACGACCCCGAGTCGATCCACACCGAGAAGTACGGCCGCATCAAGGTGCGCTTCCACTGGGACCGCGTGGGTCAGCACGACGACAAGGCCACCTGCTGGCTCCGCGTCACGCAACAGCAGCTCTCCGGCTCGATGATCCTCCCCCGCGTGGACTGGGAGGTCGCGGTCGCGTTCTACGACGGCGACCCGGACCGGCCCTTCGCCCTCGGACGCGTCTACAACGGCGAGCAGCCCGTACCCTATGCCCTGCCCGGCGCCTCGGCGACCGGCACGATGAAGAGCATGTCGAGCCCGGGTGGCGCGGGTCACAACGAGATCAAGCTCTCGGACAGCGCCGGGAGCATGGGCTTCGGCATCCACGCGGAGAAAGACCTCAACATCGCGATCGGGCACGACAAGAGCGAGAAGGTCGGGGTCGACGAGGCGCACACCGTCGGCGTCAACATGTCCCGCAGCGTCGGGTCGAACCAGACCGTCAAGGTGGGGGGCAACCAGACCCTCAACGTGGGCGCTGTCGCGTCGCAGAAGGTCACGGGCGCCCAGAGCATCTCGGTCGGCGGCAACGAGACCGACAGCTCCACGTCGAACCTCGTCGAGAACATCGGCGGTGCGCGCACCTACACCGTCGGCGCCAACTACACCTGCATCAACAACAGCATCACCGTCGAGGCCAAGTCGGGCATCACGCGCACGGTGAGCGCGGTGCACCTCAATGCGAGCGCCTCCGCGATCAGCGACAACATCGGCGGCTCGTTCACCGAGACCGTCGGCGCCGTGGGCCTCCAGCTCGTCAAGGGCACCGCGGCGGAGTCCGTCGGCGCCTCCAAGACCCAGACCAACGCGGCGGCCTCGGTCCACATCATCGGCGGCAAGCTGCAGTACCAGGCGCTGATGACCACCTACCTCGTGGGTGGCGTGCACTACCAGAAGGTGGCCGGTGACTACACCGTCAAGGCCCCCATGATCACGCTGCTCGGCGCGACGGGCACGTTCAAGGGTGGCGGCAGCGAGGTCAAGCTCGGCGGCGGCCCGATCGTCCTCAAGGGCTCGAAGCTGGCGATCAAGGCCGCGACCATCGTCAAGATGGGCGCTTCACTGAAGATGGGGTCGGGTTGATGGCGGACGCACGGGTCATCCTCGAGAGCTCGCTCACCCTGGACGGGGCGGATGCCCTGCGCATCGTCTCCGTCCATCTGGTCGAGAGCCTGTCCGACGTGCCCACCCTCGTCTGCACGGTCACCGCGGGGGCCGAGACCCCGACCGCCGTGGACGTCATCGGCAAGAAGGCCGAGCTGAAGCTCGAGCGGTCCGACGGGAGCTCGTCTCGCAGCTTCGTGGGCGTGGTCATGCAGGCCAAGCGCACCATCGCGCACGACGGTAACCTCCGCCTCGAGCTCGTCGTCCAGCCGCGCATGGCGAAGCTCGGCAAGCGCACCAACTGCCAGCCTTTCCAGAAGCAGACGGTGCCCGACATCGTCAAGAAGGCGCTCGAGGACGCCGGGATCTCCGAGCAGCGCTGGGCGGTGACGGCCACCTACGAGAAGCGCAACTGGACCGTCCAGTATCGAGAGTCCGACCTGCAGTTCGTGCAGCGCCTGCTCGCCGAAGAGGGCATCTGGTTCGCGTTCGAGTTCAAGGACGGCAAGGACACGGTGGTGTTCTCCGACGACCCGACGGGCCTCGAAGACCTGCCGGGCGAGAAGACCCTCCCGTACCATCGTCTGTTCGGCCACGCCGAGGTGACGGACGTGGTCGGCAAGGTCCGTCTCCACCACGAGATTCGCTCGGACAAGGTCATGCTCCGCGACTACGCCTTCGAGCGCCCCAAGGCGATCCCGGAGGCCAAGACCGAGGGCAAGGACGACGGCCCGCACGTCCTCGAGGTGTACGACTACCCTGGCCGCTTCGAGAAGAACGCCCCCGGCGACCACCTCGCCAAGGTGCGCCTCGAGCAGCTGCAGCTCGGGCGGCGACGCCTGACGGGGAGCACCGGCGCGGTCGCGATCGCCCCTGGCCGTCGCTTCGTCGTCGAGGGGCACCCGGTCGGCGCGATCAACGCCGAGTGGATCGCGAGTCGCGTCGAGCTCGACCTGCAGAACCACGAGCTCCTGGGCGAAGCCCACGCGGGCGCGGAGCACCGGTTCAGCCTGACCTTCACGGCCTTCCCCGGGGGAGACACCCCGCTCCGTCCACCGGCCCGACCCGTCGCGCGCGTGACCCCGGGGCTCCAGACCGCGCTCACCACCGGTCCGAGCGGCGAGGAGATCCACGTCGACAAGCACGGGCGCGTCCGCACCCTGTTCCCGTGGGATCGCAAGGGCAAGAAGGACGACAGCTCGAGCGACTTCTTCCGCACCGTGCAACTGCCGCAGGGCGGAGCGGTCTATCTCCCGCGCGTGGGCTGGGAGACCACGGTCGACTTCCTCGAGGGAGACGTCGATCGCCCGATCGTGTTCCAGCGGGTCTACAACAAGGCCACGCCCCCTCCGTATGCGCTGCCCGCCAACAAGGCGCGCGGCTCGGTGCAGACCGCCACCACGCCCGGCGGAGGCTCGACCAACGAGTTCCGCACCGACGACACCAAGGGCAAGGAGGAGATGTTCTTCAACGCGTCGAAGGACATGAACGTCGACGTCAAGAACAACACCACCGAGTCGGTCAAGAACAACGCGAAGCACGAGGTCGGCTCCAACCACAAGCTCGACGTCACCAACAGCGTGACCGACTTCGTCGGCGCCGACGAGACCATCTCCGTCGGCGGCAACCAGGAGGTCAAGGTCCAGACCTTCCAGGTGGACGACGTGGGCGGCGCGCACAGCCACTCCATCGGCGGCAACCGCGACCTCAAGGTCAGCGGCGACCACAAGATGGAGGTCAAGGCCGACACCACCTGGACCATCGGCGCCATCAAGACCGACCTCGTCGTGGGATCGGTCAGCGAGTCCACGCCAGCCAGCATCAGCCACACCGTCGGCGCGGCGCTCGTCGAGATCACCGCCTCCGATCGGTCCGTCATCGTCGGCGCTTCGCACACCGAGACGGTCACGGCGCTCAAGGTGATCGCCACCAACGCGAGCCGCGGAGTGACCGTCGGGGCCATGCTCAACCAGACGATCGGCGGCGCGATCCTCGCGAAGATCTCGGGCGACCGCAACGACAACGCCGACACCATGTACAGCGAGGTCGTCGGTGGCGCGCAGCTCGTGAAGGCCGCCAACGTCACCTTCGAGGGCACGGGCATGATCTGCCTCGTGATGGGGGCCTCCACCATCACCATCCTCCCGGCCGCCGTCCTGGTGGCCGGCATCTCGATCAAGGCCGACGCCGAAACGGTGGACACCGGCATCATCGTGGACAACTGAGAGGAACAGCCGTGGCCCGTACCTTCTTCGCCGACTTCAAGACCACCAAGGGTGGGGTGGAGCGGGTGCTCGAGCTCCGCCACGTGCAGCAGATCGGCCAGCCCGCGTACGCCGAGGTGCACGCCGAGGTCGGTGACTACCAGGACCCGGACGAGATCATCGGGCAGGGGGCGGTCCTGTTGTACGGCTACGAGGGTGACCCGGGGGTCGTCTTCCACGGCGTGGTCGAGGAGGTGGAGATCTTCGCCAGCGAGGAGGACGGCCCCAACCCGAACCACCACTACCGTTTTCGCATGTGCGTCGATCTCGAGCACCTGCGCCACTCCACGGGCTTCGAGATCTTCCAGGAGCTCACGGTCAAGGAGATCGTGCAGAAGACCCTCGAGTCGCACGGCATCCCCTCCGACCTCCAGCGCTGGCAGCTCACGGGCACCTATCCCAAGCGGGAGTACTGCGTGCGTTACGGCGAGTCGCCGCTCACGTTCGTCAGCCGGCTCTGCGAGGAGGAGGGCATCTGGTTCTTCACCGAGCCCACGAGCGACGGCGAGAAGAACGAGGTCGTGTTCTGCGACGACAGCACCAACGCACCCCCGCTCGAGGGCGGGGCGGAGCTGCCCTTCCGCGCGCGGGCCGGTTTCCTCCAGCTCGAAGACGCCATCACCGACGTCGTCGACGTGCGCCGCGTCGTCTCCGGCAAGTTCGTCCTGCGGGACTACGACTTCAAGAAGCCCACGCTCGACCTCACGGTCCAGGCCGAGGCCGACGCCGACACCGACCTCGAGCGCTACGATTTCCCTGGGTGCTACACGGTCGTCGCCGAGGGCAAGCGGCTCGCGAAGGTGCGGCTCGAGGCCGAGCAGGCCACCCGAGCGACGCAGCAGTTCGAGGCCGACTGCACGCGCCTGCAGGTCGCTCGGAGCTTCGAGCTGACCGAGTCCGGTGAGCTCGGCTACGACGGCAAGTACTTCATCACGGCGGTCGACCACCACTTCCGGCACGCGAGCAAGGTGATCGGCAAGGAGGCGCTGGGCAACGCCTTCGGCCCCGGGGGTGGCATCTACAGCGTCCACATCGAGGCGCTCCCGGCCGCGATCCCCTACCGAGCGCCCCAGGAGACCGAGCGACCGATCGTCCACGGTCCGCAGACCGCCATGATCGTGGCCCCCGCGGGCTCCCAGGACCAGGAGATCCACACCGACGAGCACGGCCGCGCCAAGGTGAAGTTCCTCTGGGACCGGGCCCCCGTGATGGACGACAAGGCCTCGTGCTGGATGCGCGTGGGGCAGCTCCACACCTCGGGCTCCGTGCTGCTTCCGCGCATCGGGTGGGAGGTCGTGGTGCAGTTCCTCGAGGGCGACCCCGATCGCCCCGTGATCACGGGCAAGGTCTACAACGGCATGCACATGCCGCCGTACGCGCTCCCTGCGGGCAAGACCCGCAGCGCAATCCAGACGTTGAGCACGCCCGGCGGCGGCGGCATGAACGAGATCCGGATGGAGGACAAATCCGGCGCCCAGGAGATCTCGATCCACTCGCAGTACGACAGCAACCTCGTCACCGCCAACAACAAGAAGAAGAACGTCGGCAACAACGAGACCCAGAGCGTCGGCGTCAACAACGACCAGACGGTCGGCGCCAACCAGGACGTGAAGGTGTCCAAGGGTCTGCAACGCACCATCGGTGGCGCGCAGTCGCTCAGCGTGGGTGGCAACCGCACCAACGAGGTCAACGCGGTGCTGGGGCTCACCACCGGCGGCGCGTCCGACACCAGCGTCGGCGCCAACCACTTCGAGACCAACGGCAGCGCGCTCGAGGGACTCATCGCCGTGGCCACGCAGAAAGCGGCCGAGGCCGCCGCGGCGGCGGCGGCGGCGGCGGTCGCCCAGGTGACCGCCGCGGTGCAGGGCAAGGTCGATCAGGTCATGGGGCCCATCACCAAGATGGCGGGCCAGGCCCAGGCGCTCGGGCAAGGAATGCAGGCCGTCGCGGACGGCAACCTCGGCGCGGCGGCGGGCGTCATGGCCGGCGCGGCTGGGCTCCCCGGAGCGGGGCTCCTCGGTGGAGGCGGCGGCGGGGGTGGCGCAGCCGGGGGTGGCGGTGGTCACGACGGCGGTGGGGGGGGTGGCGGTGGTGGTGGCGGTGGCGGCCACGACGCGGCAG
>CAZUZY010000405.1:0-7757 GCA_964624885.1 uncultured Polyangiales bacterium
AGGGTGGCGCGCAGCGCGATCCCCCACGCGGTCACCCGCAAGAGCGCGGCGAGAGACAGCAGCGCGAGCTGCACCCCGAGCGCGCGCGTGCGCGGCGGGCCGAGCCCCTCGACGCTGCCCGACACGAGCACCGCGAACGCGCCGGCGAACAGCACGACCAGGTGCTGCGGCTCGAGCGGCCGCGCGACGGCCTCGGCGACGAACGTGCACACGAGCCCCGCGCCGAACGTGGAGACGAGGCGGGTGGTGGTCGAGGTGCGCGGGTTGCCGACCGTCGCGCCGGTGAGCGAGACGAGGGTGGCGAGCCCGAGGATGGCCGCGGTGAGCGCGGTGAGCCCACCCCAGCGCCGGAACGCGAGGACGGTCTGCTCGCTGCCCACCCCCGCCCAGCCCGGGGCGAGGAGCCCCGCGACGACGTTGGCCGCGACCCCGGCCAGCAGGAGCGGCACGAGCAACCCGATGCCGAACCGGTCGCGCGCCTCGGGCAAGGAGATCCGCGACGAAGGCTCGGACGACGGGCCGGGATCGGCGCGGGGCGCGGCCGGCTCGTCGCGGGGCGGCGACCCCGAGGGTTCCTTCGGCGGTCCTTCCGGAGGCGTGCTCGGCACTCTCCTAGGCCTCGCCCCAGCCCTTGTGCTCGAGGTTCTTCTTGAGCGCGGAGAGGGCCGACTCCTCGAGGAGCTGCTGCATGGTCTGCCCGCCGGCCTCGGCCACGACCTTGTCGTCGTACTCGTCGGAGACGAGGGCCACGTCGCGCAGCGTGGCGAGCAGCTCCTCGCTGTTCAAGGTCTCACCGCCGAGGAGCGTGTGACTGAAGGTCACACAGCCGCCGTCGACCACGAAACCGAAGGCCCCGAACCGCATGCGCGCGTTGAGGCGCAGGAGCTTCATCGCGAGATCGGGGTTCATCTCGACCCCGCGGGCCAGCTGGGCCACGAACCGGACGATGGCGCGGTCGTCGCCCCAGTCGGCGACCATCAGGTGCACGTAGGCGCTGCCCTGACGGACGACATAGAAGCCCTTGTCGATCTGCTGGAAAGCAGGGCTCTTCTCGAGGGTCTTCTCGACCTTGGCGCAGGACCTACGGGACGCGTCGTTCATGGCGGCGACCGCAGCCTAAACGCGGAAAGGGTCGCGCGTCGAGCGCCCTTGAACCGCCGGCCCCGCCGTTCCAGAAGACAGGCATGCAGACCTCCTGGCGACCGCCGGATTCTGGAACCGTGGGCATCACGCTGGAGGCCCACGTGGCCCAGCAGATGGCGATGTCGCCGGGCGCCTCCGGGCACTTCACCTCCCTGCTCTACCAGCTGTGCCTCGCCGCCAAGCTCGTGGACTCCCGGGTCCGCCAGGCGGGGCTCGCCGGGGTCCTCGGGTACACGGGCGACGTGAACGTGCAGGGCGAGAAGGTGCAGAAGCTCGACGAGCTCGCCAACGAGACCTTCATCACGGTGGTCAAGCGCGGCGGCAAGGTGTGCGCGGTCGCGAGCGAGGAGCTCGAGGAGGTCGCCTACGTGCCCGGCGCGGGCCGCTACGTGCTCACCATCGACCCGCTCGACGGCTCCTCCAACATCGACTGCAACGTCTCGATCGGCACGATCTTCGGCATCTACCGCCGCCTCTCCGACTCGACGGGCCCGGCCGACCTCGGGGACGTCCTCCAGCCAGGCACGGCCCTGCGTGCCGCGGGGTACGTCGTCTACGGCCCGAGCACGATGCTGGTCTACTCGGCGGGCGCCAAGTTCGGCGTGCACGGCTTCACCCTCGACCCGACCATCGGCGAGTTCTTCCTCTCGCACCGCGACATGCGCATCCCCGATCACGCCTCGACCTACTCGGTGAACGAGGGCAACTCGGTGCGCTGGGAGCAGAGCACGCGCGACTGGATCGACTGGCTCAAGCAAGAGGGCGAGGGCCCGAAGCGTCCGTTCGGCGCGCGCTACGTCGGCTCGCTCGTGGCCGACGCCCACCGCACCCTGCTCAAGGGCGGTGTCTTCGCCTATCCCGCCGACAACAAGGCCAAGGAGGGCAAGCTCCGCCTGCTCTACGAGGCCAACCCGTTCGCCTTCCTCTTCGAGGCGGCCGGCGGTCGGGCGAGCGACGGGCGCCGCCGGATCCTCGAGATCCCACCCGAGAAGCTGCACCAGCGCACGCCGCTCGTCCTCGGCTCGGGGGGCTGCGTCGCCGACTTCGAGCGCTTCGCCGCCCGGAAATGAAGCAAGAGCCGGTCGCCCGCCTGGTCTCGCGCCTCGAGGTCGCCCTCCACGGCGTCGGCGGCGATGCCCGTCACGGGCGCGTGGTCCTCGCCGCCGACGGCGACGGCACGCTCTGGACGGGCGACGTGGGCGACGCCCTGTTCGAGGAGGCCCTCGCGCAGGGCTGGGTCACCGATGCGGCGCGGCCCGCGCTGCTCGCCGAGGCCGAGGCGCACGGCGTCGCCGCCGAAGGCAACGCCGCGACGATCGCGCGCGCGCTCGACGTCGCGCACCGCGAGGGGCGCTACCCCGAGGATCGCGCCTACGCGATGATGGCGTGGTGCATGGCCGGCATGCGCGAAGACGTGCTCCGCGCCGCCGCGCGCGCGCTGCTGCTCGGCGCCTTCGGCCTCCACGATCGACTCATCCCCGAGGCGATCGCGCTCCTCACCTGGGCCTCCACCCGCAAGGTCCCCATCCTCGTCATCAGCGCCTCGCCGCGCGCCATCGTCGGCCCCGCGGCCGAGCTCGTGCGGCAGCGGATCGGTGGCGGCGTCGTCGAGGTGCGCTCGATGACCCCCACGCTGATCGACGGTGTGATCCAGCCCGCGATCGACGGTCCCATCGTCTACGGTGAGGGCAAGGTGGCCGCGCTCGCCGAGCGGCGCGAAGGGCGCCACGTGCTCGCCGCCCTCGGCGACAGCCGCTTCGATCTACCGATGCTCGCGCTGGCCGAGTTCGCCGTCGCGATCCGCCCCAAGCCCACCCTGCTCGCCTCCGCGCCCGAGCGCGTCGTGCAGGCGGTCTAGCGCAGCGCGCGGACCGCGGCGGCGAAGTCCTCGGGCCAGGGGGCCTCGAAGCGCACGCGTTTCCCGGTGCTCGGGTGATCGAAGCCGAGCACCCGCGCGTGCAGCGCCTGCCGCGCGAGCACCTCGCTCGCCGCCCGCGCGCGGGGGTCGGTCGGTGGGCGGCTGTAGAGTGGATCGCCGAGGAGCGGCGCGCCCGCCTCGGAGAGGTGCACGCGGATCTGGTGGGTGCGGCCCGTCTCGAGGCGGCACTCGATGCGGGCGACGCCGCCGAGGAGGCGCTCGACGACGATGACGTGGGTGCGCGCGCGCTTGTCGCCCGCCTTCCCGGTGAACTTCAGCCGGTCGCGCGGGTGACGCCCGTACGCGGTGTCGAGGTCGAGCCGGTCGGGGAGCGGCCCGACGGCGAGCGCGTCGTAGACCCGCTCGATGGTGTGCGCGGCGAACTGGGCCTTGAGCGCCTCGCGCGCGACCGCGGTGCGCGCGACCACGAGCAAGCCGCTCGTGCCCCGGTCGATCCGGTGGACGATCCCCGGGCGCAGGGCCGCGTCCTCCCCGCGGGGGTCGGCCGCGGCGAGCTCGCCGAGCGCGAGGAGGCCGTGCACCAGCGTGCCCTCCCAGTGACCTTTCGAGGGGTGCACGACGAGCCCGGCCGGCTTGTCGACGACGAGGACCGCGGCGTCCGCGTGGACCACGCGGAAGACGACCGTGGGGTCGGGCTTCGCCGCGCTCGGCAGGGGAGGGGGGGGCGTGACGACGAGCCGCTCGCCGCCGCGGATCGTCGCCGAGGGGCGCACGACGCGGCCGTCGACGAGCACGGCGCCCTCGCTGATCCAGCGAGAAACCTCCGCGCGCGAGCGATCGGCGAGCAGCGTGACCAGGGCGCGGTCGAGCCGCTCGCCGGCCAGCGACGCCGGGACCAAGAGCTCCAGCGTGGCGGCAGCACCCGACGGTGCAGCGCGGCTCACCACATCTTCGAGCGGATGTGCCCCTTGCCGCGGATCAGCAGGTCGACGATCGCCCGATCGTAGAAGTTCCGGCCGTAGAGGTCGGGGGAGACGCGCGAGTTGTAGAGGGCGCGGCCCTCCTCGATGTCGGCGGCGACCTCGTCGAACAGGGTGTCGTTGGCGACGCCCTTCTCGATCTTCTCGGCGTTGTACAGGGAGAGGTCGCTGGCGATGGCACGCGCCAGGCGCCGCGCGGCCTCCTCGATCTCGATCAGGGCCATGGGGAGGAGCTTACACCGACGGAACGGCGCGGGGCAAAGACCTGCGTGGACCCGCCCGGCCAGGAAGTTCTGCGCCAGCGCACCTGATGGGTTGAACTAATGCGCCGCCTCGGATACGTCTCGTAGTCCCGGCAGTCCTCCGTCGCTCCCCGAGATTCCGACCAGAAGAGGCGTTGATGGCGAAAGACCAGATGGTCATGTACGAGGAGGAGTTCAACCAGATCCAGGTTGTCGTCGACAAACTGGTGAAGGACGCGAACGCCAAGGTCGTGTTCATCGTCGACAAGAACGGCCAGCTCATCGCGGCGGCCGGCGACATCGAGAACATCGACACCACCTCGCTCGCCTCCCTGACCGCCGGCAACATCGCCGCGACGGGCGGCATGGCAAAGCTCCTGCGCGAGGACGAGTTCGCGACGCAGTACCACGAGGGCAGCAAGCAGAACGTCCACATCCAGCTCGTGGGCAACCGCGTGATCCTGGTGGTGATCTTCGATTCGCGCAGCTCCCTCGGGCTCGTCCGCCTCCGCGTCAAGAAGGCGAGCGACGAGCTCAACAAGATCTTCGAGTCCCTGCTCAAGAAGGTGCAGGAGCCAGGCGCCGACACGCCCTTCGCCGAAATCTCGGACGAGGACATCGACAACCTGTTCAACGACTGAGGAGCTGCGAGCCGAACGATGTCGTTCATCAACTACATGGCTCGCGAGATCAACTGCAAGATCGTCTATTACGGTCCTGGTCTCTGCGGCAAGACGACGAACCTGCAGTACATCTACGAGCGGACGAACCCGAACGCGAAGGGCAAGCTCATCTCGCTCGCCACCGAGACCGAGCGCACGCTGTTCTTCGACTTCCTCCCGCTCTCGCTCGGCGAGATCCGCGGCTTCAAGGCCCGCTTCCAGCTCTACACGGTGCCGGGGCAGGTCTTCTACGACGCGAGCCGCAAGCTCATCCTCAAGGGCGTCGACGGCGTGGTGTTCGTCGCCGACTCGCAGATCGAGCGTACCGAGGCGAACATCGAGTCCCTCGAGAACCTCAAGACCAACCTCAACGAGCAGGGCTACTCCCTCGAGAAGCTCCCGTTCGTGATGCAGTACAACAAGCGCGACCTCCCCAACGTCGCTGATCTCTCCGAGCTCAAGGAGCTCCTCAACCCGACCAACGTGCCCGACTACGAGGCCGTGGCGCGCACCGGCGTCGGCGTCTTCGAGACCCTCAAGGCTGTCGCCAAGCTGGTGTTGACCGAGCTCCGCAAGGGCGGCGGCGGCTGACCGATTCACCGCTGGGTGGTGCCGACGACCCGTCCGCCGCGCAGGGCCGCAGCGATGCAGGGCGGGTCGTCACGCTTCCGGCGGTCGCGCAGACCGCGTTCTGGACGGCGGCGTGTCGCGCCGACGAGTCGGCCCGCGCGTCGGCCCGCATCCACGACCCGTGGGCGGCGGTGCTCGCCGGCGAAGAGGGCCTGGCGGTCGGCCGGGCCCTCGAGCGCCAGGGCCGTGCGCACGAGGCCATCGTCGCCCGCACGTGCGTCGTCGACGAGCTCGTGGCCGCCGCCGCGCGCGAGGTCGACGCGATCTACAGCTTCGGCGCCGGCCTCTGCACGCGCCGCCTGCGCCTCGGGATAGAGCTGCCGTGGACCGAGGTGGATCTGCCCGCGCTGGTCGACTTCAAGGACGTCGCCGCGGCCGGGCTGCCCGGGGCCGACCGCGTCCGGCGCGTGGGCCTCGATCTGCGCGACACACCGGCCGTCGCGCGCCTCCTCGCCGAGCGCGTGGAGCCGCGGCTCCTGGTCGTCCTCGAGGGGGTGCTCGTCTACCTCGAGGAGAAGGAGGTCCTCGCCCTGCTGACGGTCCTCGGGGCACGCGTCGGGTCGACCCGCGTGGTCCTCGACCTCGGCGGCGGGCTGTGGGCGAGCCTGTTCGCGCGGCGCACCCGCACCACCGTGGGCGCGCACGGGACCCCCTATCGCACGAGCCTCCGCCAGGGGCGCCGGGCTCTCGCCCGGGCTGGCTTCGAGGTGATCGCCGACCGCTCGCTCGTCGACTGGGACGCCGCGACGCCCGCGCCGCGCTTCTACCGGCCGCCGAGCGCGTGGCTGGTGCCAGGGTTCGCCGACGTCGCGCGGGTGCTCGAGGCCCGCGCGCCCCGGCCACGCTGAGCGGAACGAAGTGGAGCGAAGCATCGGCCCCTCCATGGGCGGCCGACAAAGATTCACAGGCTCTGCGCGGAACCAGCGTGTCTCACAGCCCGCGCTGGCTCTCGCGGCGCAGCGGGATGCGCCCGTCGAGCGCCGCGTCGATGGTGGCCACGATGCGCGCGCGGTCGCGCGGGAGGCGACCGCCGAGGGGCAGGTAGTTCGAGGCGTGGTTGGTCCGGAACACAGCGTCCGTCGGGGCGGCGTGGGCCACCATCGTGCGCAGCTCGCGCAGCAGCTCGGGCACCGCGGGCACCGCGAAGCGACCACGCGCGGCGAGCGTGGCGAGGGGAGTACCCGGCACCACTGTGACGGTCAGCGCCGAGAAGAACGCCGGATCCATGCGAGTCACGAGGTCGGCGGTGCCGCGGGCGTGCTCGTCGGCCCGATCCCCCCCGATCCCGAGCAGCGCGATCATCGACAGCGTCAGCGATGCTCCGCGCGCGCGCCGGGCGGCCTCGACATGCTCGTCGAAGCCGTCGCCCTTGGCGATGCGCTTGAGGGTGATCGGGTCGCCCGATTCGGGGCCCATGTAGAGCAGGCGGAGGCCCTCCCGGTGGAGCCGCGCGAGCTCGTCGTCGGTCTTGTCGAGGACGTTGCGGGCCATGGCGTAGCAGGACACGCGCGTGAGGCGCGGGAACTGGCGGCGCGCCTCGGCGAGGATGGGCGACCAGTGCTCCATCGGCATCGTCAGCGCATCGCCGTCGGCGACGAAGAGCTTCTCCACCTCGCCACCGAACGCCGCGCCCGCCGCGCGCAGATCCTCGAGGCACTCCTCGAGGGGACGGAGCCGGAACACCGGCTTGTCGCGGTACATGTCGCAGTAGGTGCACTTGTTCCAGGAACAGCCGACGGTCGCCTGGAGGATGAGCGCATCGGCCTCGGAGGGCGGGCGGTACAGCTTGCCTTCGTAGCGCACAGCCCTCGCAGCCTAGCGCGATCCGAGCTACTTCGCGGTCGTCATGGACGCGGAGGGAACGACCGCCACGAGAGGCCTCGCCCCCGAAGGCCACCCGGCGTCGGACGTCGACGGGGTGCTGCCGCGGAAGACGCGCGCCGATCTCGAGTGGTCGCGCCTCCTCACCGCGCTCGCGGCGCGCTGCGACACCCCGATGGGGCGCGGACTCGCGCTCGACCTCTCGCCCGCCGAGACCGTCGCCGAGGCGCAGACCGCGCTGGTCGAGGCCGAGGAGGCGTACCGCTCGGGAGAGCACGGAGAGCCGCTGCCCATCGCCTCGCTCGGAGAGGGGCGCGCCGACGTGCGCGAGGCCCATGCCCGCGTGGCGCACGGTGGCGTCCTCGGTCCGCACGAGCTCCTGGCCGTCGCCGCCGTGCTG
>CAZUZY010000406.1:0-7713 GCA_964624885.1 uncultured Polyangiales bacterium
CCGCACCGCGCAGCTGCGGGCCGCGTGGCTGCGCGAGGCCTTGCGCGCGATGCCGGTCGAGGACGCCGCGGAGGTCCTCGAACGCGTGTGTCACGCGGCCGACACCGAGGCCGATCCGAACGCCGAGGCGCTGGTGCACGCCCTCACCGAGATCCTTGCCGATCCGGCGCTCGATCCGGCGCGCGAGGCGCTGCGCGTGGAGGCCCGCGCGCGCAAGCTGCTCACCCTCGAACGCATGCTGCGTCGCCCCTTCGTGCGCAAGCCGGGCGCGCCCAAGCGGGTGATCGAGCAGCTCGAGGACGACAGCGGGGTCGCGCTCGAGGCCGACCGCGAGCCCACGCCCCGCGACGTGCCGGACTACGGCAAGGGGCGCCCCCTCACCCTCGGCGAGCGCAAGTCGCTCGCGCGGAGGCCGCCGCCCGAGCTCCTGCCTCGCGTGCTCGCCGATCCCCACCCCGACGTCATCCGCATGGTGCTCGCCTCGCCGCGCCTCACCGAGGAGCACGTCATCTCGCTGTGCGTGAAGCGGCCCGGTCGGGGCGAGGTGCTGCACGAGGTGGCGCGTCACCCGCGCTGGTGCCACCGCCCACGCGTGCGGGTCGCGCTCGTCCAGAACCCCGCGACGCCGCCCGAGGTGGCGATCGCGCTGGTGGCGCTGCTGCGCGCGCAGGAGCTCCGGTCGGTGATCGAGACCCACGCCCTGCACCCCTCGGTGCGCGCCGCCGCGGCCGAGCGCCTCGAGCGCCGCCCGCCGGTGCGCAAGCGCCCGGCGGAGGGGATCCAGTAGCGGGACCTAGCCCGCGAGCTGCAGGTCGGCGACGCGGCCGTCGGGGAACAGACGCTCGAGGCCGGCGAGGATCGGGTCGCCCGGATCGACGCGGTCCTGCAGCACGAGCTGCACCTCGGCGCCGTCCTCCAGCGTGAGCAGGAGGCTCACGAGGCAGCCCCCGCGGTGGGTGCGCAGGAGCTCGGCGAGCTTCGCGAGGTCTTCCTTGCGGGTCTTCTGGGCCGAGAGCTTGAGGTGCACGCCACGCGTCTCGGTGCGGATGAAGTCCGAGAGCAGCACCGCCTCGTCGAGCAGGATCTGCGGCGTGGGCTCGGCCGCGTTCTCCTCGTCCTCGGCGTCGGCCTGGCGGCGGTCGTAGCCGAGGATGCCCTTGAGGACGATCGGCTCGCCGCTCGCGAGCACCGACGCATAGGCCTCGACCTGCTGGGGGCGCACCTTCACCTCGATGCGGCCGTCGCGGTCCTCGAGCTCGAAGAACGCCATCTTCTGCCCGGCCCCGTTGCCCGACTTCATCAGGCGCTCGCGGTAGCCCTCGACCATGCCGGCGAGCCGCACCTTCGCGCGCTCGTCCTTCTGGCCGACGGTGTCGGTCGCGTCGAACGAGAGCCTTCCATAACGATCCAATGGATGTCCGCTCAGGTAGAAGCCGAGCGACTTCTTCTCGTGGTTCAGGAGCTCGCGCGCGTCCCACGGCGGCGCCTCGACGTAGCGGTCGCCGCTCGCCGGCTTGCCCTGCGACTGCGCCGCCGCCGCGAACAGCCCGAACAGGTCGAACTGCCCCGCCGCGCGGTCCTTGGTGGCCGCGCGGGAGCGCTCGAGGGCGAGCTCGCAGGAGGCCATCGCGCTCGCCCGCGACACGTCGAGCGGCTTGAGGATGCTGTCGAGCGCGCCGCAGGCGACCAGCGCCTCGAGGACCGACTTGTTGAGGCGCTTCGCGTCCACGCGCGCCGCGAAGTCGAACATGTCGCGGAACGGCCCGCCCTCGCGCGCCTCGAGGATGGCCTGGATCGCCGCCTCGCCGATGCCGCGCACCGCGCCGAGGCCGAACCGGATGCGCGGGCCGAGCGGGTCGCGCACCTTGGCGTTGCGCGGGATCTTCGCGCCGCCCTCGGGGTGGGTGTAGACGCAGCCGAAGTCGATGCCCGACTCGTTGATGTCGGGCGACAGGATGGTCATGCCCATCGCGCGACCCTCGGCGATGAGCCGCACCACCTTGTCGATCTTCTCCTTGTCGGCGCTCATCGACGCGCAGAGGAACTCGACCGGGTAGTGCGCCTTCAGGTAGGCGGTCTGGTAGGTGATGAGCCCGTAGGCCGCCGAGTGGCTCTTGTTGAAGCCGTACCCGGCGAAGAACTCGAGCAGGCCGAAGATGTTGTCCGCGTCGGCCTCGGCCACGCCCTGGGCCTTGGCGCCGTCGACGAAGATCGACTTCTGCTTGGCCATCTCCTCGGGCTTCTTCTTGCCCATCGCGCGGCGGAGCAGGTCGGCGCCGCCGAGCGTGTAGCCGGCGAGCTTCTGGGCGATCTGCATCACCTGCTCCTGGTAGACGATGACGCCGTAGGTGGGGCGCAGGAGCTCGTCGACCAGCGGGTGCAGCGACTGGATCGCCTTGCGCCCGTGGCGGCACTCGACGAAGTCCTTCACCATGCCGGTGCCGAGCGGGCCCGGGCGGTAGAGCGCGACGGCGGCGACGATGTCCTCGAACGAGGTGGGCTTGAGGTCCTTGAACAGGCCCTGCATGCCGCTCGACTCGAGCTGGAACACCCCCTTGGTCTCGCCGCTCTGCAGGAGCTTGTAGGTCGCGTCGTCGTCGAGCGGGATCGTCGCGAGATCGAACGGCGTACCGGCGCGCTTCACGTCGGGGCGCGCGTTGATGAGCAGGATGGCGATGTCGATGACGGTGAGGGTCTTGAGGCCGAGGAAGTCGAACTTCACGAGGCCAGCCTGCTCGACGTCGTCCTTGTAGTACTGGGTGACGAGCTCTCCGTTGGCGCCGGTGAAGCACGGCACGTGGTCCCAGAGCGGGCCCTCGCTGATGACGACGCCGGCGGCGTGCATGCCGGCCTGCCGGGTGAGCCCCTCGAGCTTGGCTGCCTGCGCGAGGAGCTCGCCGATCTTGGGGTCGGCCTTCATGAGCGTGTCGAGCTTGGGCTCGCGCTCGAGCGACTCGGGGATGGTGTAGGTCTGCCCCGGGCCCTTCATCGGGATGAGGTTGGCGATGCGCTGGGTCTCGGCCGGGGTGACCCCCATCGTGCGGCCGACGTCCTTGATGACGCTCTTGGCCTTGAGCTCGGCGAAGGTGGCGATCTGCCCGACGCTCGTCTCGCCGTACTCCTTGGCCACGTACTCGATGACCCGCTGGCGCTTGTCCATGCAGAAGTCGACGTCGAAGTCCGGCATCGACACGCGCTCCGGATTGAGGAAGCGCTCGAAGAGGAGGTTGTACGGGATGGGGTCGAGGTCGGTGATGCGCAGGGCGTAGGCCACGATCGAGCCGGCGCCGGAGCCGCGACCCGGGCCGACCGGGATGCCGTGCTCCTTGGCGTAGCGGATGAAGTCCCAGACGATGAGGAAGTACCCGGGGAACTTCATCCCGCAGATGACGTCGAGCTCCATCTCGAGCCGCGCGCGGTAGCCGGCCTCGTCGACCTGCTTGCCGACCGCGGCGAACTCCTTGAAGCGGCGGTCGAGGCCCTCGCGCGAGACGTGCCGGAAGTGGTCGTCGAGGCTCGAGCCCTCGGGGACCTTGAACGTCGGCAGCATCGGGATGCCGAGCTGCAGCTTGAGCTCGATCTTCTCGGCGACCTCGAGGGTGGCGCGCACGGCGCTCGGGTCATCGCGGAACGAAGCGAGCATCTCCGCGGGCGACTTGAGGAAGATCTCCTCCGAGCCGTGGTGCCCCTCCTTCATGGAGTCGTAGGTCTTGCCGGCGCCGATGCACGAGAGATAGACGTGCGCCTCCGCGTCCTCGCGGCCGCAGTAGTGGGCGTCGTTGGTGGCGACCCGCGGCAGGTCGAGCTTCTTGCCGATGTCGCGGAGGATGCCGTTGAGGATCGGCTGCTCGGGCAGGCCGTGGTCCTGGAGCTCGAGGTAGAACGACCCCGGGTCGCAGATGTCCTTGAGGCGGGACGCGACGCGCAGGCCCTCGGCCTCGCCTTGCTCGAGCACGGCCATGGGCACCATGCCGCCCATGCACCCCGACAGCACGACGAGCCCCTTGGTGTGCTGGGAGAGCAGGTCGAAGTCGACGCGCGGCACGCCGTCCTGCGACTTGCCCTCGACCCACCCCATCGAGACGAGCTTGATGAGGTTGCGGTAGCCCTCGTTGGTGCGCGCGAGCACCGTGAGGTGGCGCCCGTGTCCGGTGTTCGGGTCCTTGCGCGCCTCGGTGCGCTCCTGCGGCAGGACGTAGAGCTCGCACCCGAGGATGGCCTTGAGCGCCGCCTCCTTGCAGGCCTTGTAGAACGTGATCGCCCCGAACATGTTGCCGTGGTCGGTGAGCGCCACGGCGGACGAGCCCTGCGCTTTGGCTCGCTTCACCAGATCCTTCACCCGGATCGCGCCGTCGAGGAACGAGTACTGCGAGTGGGCGTGCAGGTGGACGAACCCGTCGGACATCATGACGTCGGTGTCACGGTCCGAGGTGCGCGAGAAGACGTCGCGCATGACATGGTGCGTCAACCTTGCGAGCAGCGTTGCATGGGCCCCGGACGTCGCGTAGTTTGACCCGCGCGTCCGTTCCTAGGTGTTCCTTGTGGAGGTCCCCGTGCTGAATCGCTCTACCTTCTTCGCGTCGATGTTCCTTGCGGCTGCCGGCATCGGCGGCATGTTCCTCGCGCCCGGCTGTGGAAGCAGCAGCGATCCGCCCGCCACCACTCCCGACACGGGGACCACCGAGTCCCTGACGCCGCCCCCCCGCCCCGGCACCAAGGGCGCCGGCACCACCAAGTGGTTCGCCGTCAAGAAGCTGTACCTCGGCACGAGTGATCGCACGGGCAAGGTCAGCTCGAAGGCCTGGGAGCAGTTCGGCTTCGACCTCGACGGCCGCAACACCAGCGCGACCGACAGCAAGAACAACACGAACGTCTGCAAGCGGGTCGAGGGCGCGCCCAACAGCATCAACACCGACGGCGCCAAGGGCGTCGACAACAACTTCGGCTCGCAGGTCATGAGCGTGATCAAGAGCCTCAAGTCCGACGCCGAGGACCAGGTCAACCAGACCCTGACCGACGGCAGCTTCACGCTCCTCATGAAGATCGACAACTACACCGAGACGGACAACTCGAGCGCGCCCGGCGAGCTCTACGTCGCGACCTACTACGGTGGCAAGGACAGCGGCAAGAAGCCCACCTTCACCGCGTCGGACACGGAGTGGCAGATCCTCGACGCCTCGCTGGTCGGCGGCAAGCCCAAGCTCACCTTCCCCACCGCCTACGTCTCGAACGGCATGTGGGTGAGCGGTGACTTCGGCACCGGCACCATCGAGCTCTCGATCGCCCTCTCCGGCGCCGAGATCAAGCTCCCGATCGACTCGGGCATCATCACCTTCAACGTGAAGGACGGCACCAACGGCAACATCGCCGGTGCGATGAACACCACCAAGCTCAAGGACTCGCTGACGCCGATCGCCAAGAAGTTCGGCATCTGCCCCGGCAACGCCACCTACGATCAGGTCGTGAACACCCTCACCCAGGGCGCTGACCTCGTCTCGGGCGCGAAGAACCTCCAGGACCCGGCGCAGACCTGCAACGCGATCTCCATCGCGCTCGGCTTCGACCTCTCGCCCACCGGCGACCACTCGAAGGCCACGGTCTACACCAGCAGCGGCACCACCGGGCCGGACGACTGCGACAAGCCGGACGGCGGCACCGACGCGGCGTCGGGCGGCTGATCCGCGGGACGTGAGCACAGCGGAGCCAACAGCTCTGCCGTGCAAAGGGGCCTCGGGGTTCGTCCTCGGGGCCTCGACCTTTTTTGACCTGCAGAACGCACTACGAGGACGGATCGCCCGCCGCGGTGCGACCAAATGCGCTATCGTCTCATCTCGGTGACGCGCGGATGCAGTCCGCGCTGTTCGTCGGTTCTCTTTCCTCGGGGTCCCACCATGAAGCTTTCCTGGCTCGTCGTCGCGTCGCTGGCCGTGTTCGGTTGCTCCGGAACCAAGGACGCGCCTGCGGGTCCGGGAGGTGGTGACGACACCGGCACGGTGGAGGACACCGCCCCGGCCGTCGATGCGGCCCCGTGGCTCACGTACCCCGAGGGTCCCTACGGCGTCGACGCCAAGGGCCAGGTCTTCCCGCACCTCACCTTCCAGGGCTACGTCGGCGGCGACGGCGGCGAGTGGAAGACCATCGACACCCTCGACTACTACGACCCCACGGGTGAGCGCGGCATCTACGGCGTGCTGATCGTCGTCGGCGCCAAGTGGTGCGGCCCCTGCAACGAAGAGGCGAAGAACCTGCCCAAGTTCTTCACCGATCTCTACAAGGATCGCGGCGCGAAGTTCCTGTCGCTGCTGCTGCAGGACAGCACCACCACCATCCCCGCCACCCAGAAGACCGCGGACTACTGGAACGGCAAGTACCACCTGAACTTCGACCTCGGCATCGACCCCGACCAGACCTCGATGCCCAAGAGCGGCGCTGGCATCCCGCGCAACTACATCATCAACCCGCGCAACATGCAGATCGTCCGCATCAACTCGGGCGTCGATCCCACGTACGTCGGCATCCCCGGCCTCAAGCCGCTGCTCGACTACAACGGCGCGCCCGGTACCTGATCGCGGGGTACCTGATCTCGGGGTACCTGATCGATCCCGTCCGATTCCACGCATCGGCGACGGCCGCTTCCCCGAGGGAGCGGCCGTCTTCGTTTCCGGCGTGCGGAGCGCGCGCCGTCCGTTCGTGCTACGAGGCGCGGCCTCATGGCGGAAGCTGACGATCGTCCCCTCCTCGGTTGCGCGGGCATGCGCGGCCCGCTCGACGTGTACGCGCGTCGCTTCGACGTGCTCGAGCTCGACGTCCTCGACAGCAAGAAGGAGCCGAAGCCCGCGACGCTGCGCAAGTGGCGCACCGACGCCGGACCGAACCTCCGCATCGCCCTCGTGGCGCCGCGCGCGGTCACCGTGGTGAAGCCCTCGCCGGCGCTCGACGCCGGGCTCGCCAAGCTGCTCGAGGCGCAGCGGCTCCTGCAGGCGCAGCACATCCTGCTCCCCACGCCCATCGACGTCACGCCCGGCGCGCTCAACCGCGAGCGCCTCGCCGCCCTCGTCGCGCGCATCCGCGAGGGCCTCGGCGAGGCCCAGCACGCGGTCCGCATCGCCTGGGCGCCCCGCGGCGTCTGGGAGAACGAGGACGCCGTGCGCCACGCCGAGTCGATGGACGTCGACCTCGCGCTCGACCCGCTGGCCGACCCGCGCGAGCCGTTCTGGCACGCGCGCCTGCGCTACCTGCGGCTCTCGGCCGTCGGCGGCCGCATGGTGTTCCCCCCGACCCGCCTGCGCTGGCTCGCCGAGATGCTCGTCGAGCACCCGAGCCCGGGGCGCGTGGTCGTGTTCGCCACGCCGAACGCGCCCAAGGAGGCGCGCATGCTCGGCAAGCTCCTCGCTCCCCAGGCCAAGGCGGCGGGTGGTGGGCACGGCACGGTGCTGCGACCGCGTGGCGCGACCACGCTCGGGCGCGAAGAGGAGGAGTGATGGCGATCGGCGCGGCCTCGGCTTCCACCCACGACGAGGCGGCGCACGCGGCCTCGCTGGCCCTCACCCCCGAGCCCGGCGAGACGGCCGGCACCGCGATCGACGCGGTCCTCGCGGGTGTGCTGGCGGTCGCGGCGCGTCGACCCTCGGTGCTCCTCGGCGCCGGCACGCTGCTGCTGGCCGGCACCGGCGAAGGCCTCTTCGCCGTCGACGGCCGCGCGCGCACCACCGG
>CAZUZY010000407.1:0-7710 GCA_964624885.1 uncultured Polyangiales bacterium
AGCGCGGGCGGCGGCGTCCAGCCGGGCCACGAGCGCGCGGGCCGGGGCGCGCAAGGTGACCAGGCAGGTGCGGGCGAGGAGGGCACGGCGCAGCAGCGGGTTGGTGACGACCCCACCCCCGAGCGCGAGCACGCACGGCGGACCGGACAGCGCGTCGGCCACGACGGCGGCCTCGCGCTCGCGGAACGCCGCCTCGCCCTCGGCGGCGAACAGCTCGGCCACGGTGCGGCCCTCGGCCTCGATGCGGGCGTCGGTGTCGACGAGCGGGACGCCGAACCGGTCGGCGAGCAGCTTGCCGAGGGTGCTCTTGCCGCTGCCCATGGGGCCAGACAGGGCGAGGGTGCGCGGCAGCGGGGCCATGGGGAGAGCTTCCTCGGTCGGCCTCCGCCTCGCAAGCCGGGAACCTTTTGGCGGCGGGGCTGTCTCGGCGTCGCTATCCTCGGAGGAGGCTCGATGACCAAGCTCGCCGTCGCGTTGGCCGCCGTCTCGCTCGTCACCGCCGGGTCGCTGTTGAGCACCTCGGGCGCGACCGCCCCCCTCGTGCCCGAGATCGCGTCCCCGTGGCTCGACGACCTGGCCCGCGCCTCGTTCACCAACAAGGGGTGGGTCATCCTCTACAACCCCCAGCGTTGCAAGGACATCGGGGCCGACGCGTGCGCGTTCTTCCGCATGCACGAGTACGGGCACATCACCCTCAACCACGCGACCGCGCTCTACACGCAGGTCATCGGGGGCCGCGCCCTCGCCGAGGCCGAGGCCGACTGCTTCGCCGCGAAGAACGCCTTCGCGGTCCAGGTCAAGGCCGCCATCGCCTTCCTCGAGTCCAAGGAGATGGCCGACACCAGCTTCGACGCGTTCCACAAGAAGGGGCGCGAGCGGGCCAAGCAGATCCGCACCTGCCGCTCCCTCTGATCAGTAGGCCGCGAGCTGCGCGCGGTAGCCCTCGACGTTGCGCAGGAGCTCCTTCATCGAGTCGCCGCCGAACTTCTCGAGCACCGCGTCGGCGAGCACGATGGCGAGCATCGCCTCCCCCACCACACTGGCGGCGGCCACCGCGCAGATGTCGCTGCGCTCGTGCGCCGCGGGCGCCGGTGCCTTGGTGTCGACGTGCACGCTGGGGAGCGGGTTCTTGAGCGTCGCGATCGGCTTCATCGCCGCGCGCACCACCACCGGTTCGCCGTTGGTGATGCCGCCCTCGAGCCCGCCGGCGCCGTTCTTCGGGCGCGCGAAGTGGCCCTCCCGGGGCGTGCCCTCCCAGGCGATCGGGTCGTGCACCGCGCTGCCGCGCAGGGTGGCCGCCTCGAACCCGAGGCCGATCTCCACCCCCTTGATCGCCTGGATGCACATGAGCGCCTGCGCGATCCGGCCGTCGAGCTTGCGGTCCCACTGCACGTGGCTGCCGAGGCCGACGGGGACCCCTGTGGCCACCACCTCGAACACGCCTCCGAGCGTGTCGCCGTCGTGCGAGGCGGTGTGGATCGCGATGCGCATCGCCGCCTCGGCGTCGGGGTCGGCACAGGCAAGGTCGCTCGCGCCCGCGCGGCGCCGGACCGTCTCGAGGTCGAGCGCGCGGTGGGCCGTGGCCTCGACCTCGCCGATCGACACCACGTGCGCGAACACCTCCACGCCGAGAGCGCGCAGCAGCGCCCGCGCGACGCCGCCGACCGCGACGCGCATGGTGGTCTCCCTCGCGCTCGCGCGCTCGAGGACGTCGCGCAGGTCGCGCCGGTCGTACTTGAGGCCCCCGGCGAGATCCGCGTGGCCCGGCCGCGGACGCACGACGGCCTCGGGCGTGCTCGCGAACGGCTCCGGGCCCATGCGGCCCTCCCAGCTCTCGAAGTCACGGTTCGGCACGCGCAGGGCGAGCGGGCTGCCGAGCGTCTCGCCGCCGCGCACGCCGGCCTCGAGGATCACGCGGTCGGTCTCGATCTTCATCCGACCGCCGCGCCCGTATCCCCGCTGCCGTCGCGCGAGCCCCTCGTCGATGTCGGTCGCGAGCAGGTGCAGGCCGGCGGGGACCCCGTCGACGACGGCGACGAGCCCGGGGCCGTGCGACTCGCCCGCGGTGAAGAAGCGGAACGCGCCCATCAGAAGCCGAGGAACCGCGTGCGCAGCGCCGAGATGGCGCTCCGCGGCCGCACCTTGACGGTGACCTCGAGGCCGCTCGGCTTGAAGCGCGCGCCGGTGACGTTGACGAGCTCGCCGACCCGCCCGAGCGGCGTGTCGCGCAAGAGCGCCTTCTGGAGCGCGGGGATGCCGCCGAGGTCGATGGTGAGGAGGTCGCCGCGCGCCGAGAGCGGCGGGCCGATGAACTCCGCCACGGTCTGCACGATGCCCTCCGGCCCCATGCTGGTGAGCGCGGCCGAGCCGAACGCGCCGAGCATGCCGAGGAGGCCCGCGCCGCGGCCGCCGTTCTTGCCAGCGAAGCTGGGCGGCTCCATGAAGCGGAAGCGCAGCGCGCCGCCGGACTCCGAGAGGTAGAACGAGGCGAGTGAGATGCGCACCACCACGCGCGTCGCGCTGCCGCCCATCTGCAGCACGACGTGCAGCCGCGCGTCGCCGTCGCCGGGGACCAGATCGATCGACTCGACGAGCTTGGCCTTGGTCGCCGCCTTGCGCAGCACCGCGACCAGCTGGCGCGTCGGCAAGAGGATGTGCCCCGAGAGCAGCCCGAGCCCGCTCGCGCGCAGGACCTCCAAGGCCATCGCGCGAGGGTCTTCGTCGGCACGAACCTTCACGAGGGGGGCATCGGACATGGCGGCATGGTAGGAGAAACCGATCATGGGTGACGAGGCCCTTCCTTCCGTCCGTCCGCCGCTGGCCGTCTACGACTCGTTGACGCGGAGCGTTCGTCCGCTCTCGCCGCGTCGGGCTGGGGAGCTCTCGGTCTACTGCTGCGGCCCCACCACCTACGACGTCGCCCACGTCGGCCACGCCCGGAGCGCGGTCGCCTTCGACCTGTTCGTGCGCGTCGCCCGCTCGCACGGCCTCCGGGTGCAGTTCGTCCGCAACGTCACCGACGTCGACGACAAGATCCTCGCCCGCGCCAAGGAGTCCGGTGAGGAGCCCCCGGCGCTCGCCGCGCGGATGGCCGAGCTCTACGCGGAGGACATGCGCGCCCTCGGGTGCGCCGACCCCGACGTGGAGCCGCGGGTCAGCCAGCACATCGCCGAGATCCACTCGCTGGTCGGGCGCCTCGTCGCGAGCGACAGCGCCTACGTGGTCCAAGGACCGCCCGGCGTCGGCGGCGACGTGTACTTCCGCGTCCGCGCGTTCGCCGGCTACGGCAAGCTCTCGGGCCGCAAGCTCGAGGAGCTGCAGGCCGGCGCCCGCGTCGAGGTGGACGAGCGCAAGCAGGATCCCCTGGATTTCGCCCTGTGGAAGGGCTGCGGCGCCGACGAGTGGGGATGGGACTCCCCGTGGGGCCGCGGCCGGCCGGGGTGGCACATCGAGTGCTCCGCCATGTCGGAGGCGATCCTCGGTCACGGGTTCGACGTGCACGGCGGCGGCATGGACCTCATCTTCCCCCACCACGAGAACGAGATCGCCCAGAGCGAGGCCGCCCACCCTGGCGAGGGCCCGTTCGCCCAGTGCTGGATGCACAACGGCTTCGTCAACGTCGACAAGGAGAAGATGTCGAAGTCGCTCGGCAACTTCGTCACCGTGCGCGACGTCCTCGCGCGCAACGACGGCCAGGCGCTGCGGCTCTATCTCCTCTCCCACCACTACCGCGGCCCGGTGTCGTTCGACGTCGAGAAGCTCGACGACGGACGCGTGGTGTTCCCCGGCATCGACGAGGCCGAGCGCAAGATCGAGTACCTCTACACGACCCTCGCCCGCCTCGACGCGATGACCGTGGCGCTGACGGCCGGCGAGCTCCCCAAGGAGTACGCCGCGGCCTTCGAGCGGGTGAAGGCGGCCCACGCGCGCGCGCTCGCCTCGCTCGCCGACGATCTCGGCGCGGCCAACGCGATCGCCGCCACCTACGAGATCGCCGGGCAGCTCAACGAGGCGATGGACCTCCACCAGAAGCGCAAGGCCGACCGCGGTCACCTCGCGCGGGTGATCGGCGCCGGGGCGCAGGCCCTCCGCGAGATCGCCGCCGTGCTCGGCCTGCTCACCGTGCCGTTCGCGCGCTGGGCCCGCGAGACCCGCGAGCGCCGTTGCCGCATCCGCGGGCTCGATCCGGCGGCGATCGAGGCCGAGATCCAGGCCCGCGCCGACGCGCGCGCCGCCAAGGACTTCGCCCGGGGCGACGCGATCCGCGCCGCGCTCGCCGCCCAGGGGGTCGAGCTCCTGGACGGTCCGAGCGGCACGACGTTCCGCGTCGCGGTCTAGAACGTCCCCGCGACGTCGAAGGTCATCCCGTGCAGCCCGGCGGCGCCGACGACGGGGTTCGGCCCCAGGGCCACCAGCCGTACCCCCTGGGCGCTCGGCTGGGGCTCGAGGTCTTCCCGGTGGGGCGTGGCCGCGAGATCCATGAGACCGATGGCGAGGGGCACCACGTAGGTCGCCACGAACGCCACCCCACCGTACTTCGAGTAGTCCTTCGCGACGAGCGCGGTACCGGTGATCCAGCTCGCCGCCCGCACGCTCGTCAGGACGATGGCGCTCGTCTTCGCGCCGACGACCCAGCGGGGGATCGAGGGGGTGAACACCGCCGGCAGAGTGGTCAGCACGAGGGGGAGGCGCCCGCTCGCTTCGCAATCCACCTTGCAGCCGATGTCGCCGAGCCTGGTCGCCACGAGGGCGGCGGGAGGGACGAGCAGTTCTGCGAGCCAGAGGGACCAACCGACGGCGGCCGCCGTGGAGCGAGCCGGATCGGGTGCATAGGGAGCCTCCGCAGGCGGGGCTGACGAGGCGATCGCGGCCGACAGCGCGAGGACCGTGACGAGCATGGGGACACGCTCGAGCAAGACGAATGCCTCCCGCGACCAGGCCGGAAAATGCGGTCTATCGCGGGAGGGGCACGTTGCCGTCGGGTCGAGAGGTGTCGCGAGGACACCACACCCGTCAGCCGGTGACTTCGACGCGCAGGATCTTCTTGCCGATGAAGATGTAGTCGCCGTGGGCGAGGTCGCGCTCGGCGCGGAGGCGGACGTAGGTGCCGTTGCGCGAGCCGAGGTCGGTCAGCGTGAGCTTGCCCGCCGGGTCGGCCTCGACCTTGGCGTGCGTCGCGCTCATGTAGACGTCGGACGGGTAGTTCATGTCGCCACCCTCGCGGCCGATCGCGACGCCGGTCTCCTTGGCGCACACCACGTTGCCGGTGGCGCCGCCCTGGAGGACCTGGGCGATGCGGAACGGGCTCGGGCGCTTCGGCGACGACCAGAAGTACGTGCCGTCGGCCTCGGGGTGGTCGGTCGCCTTGGGGGTGGCGTCGATGCGGAACACCTCTTCGCCGGCGAGGAACATGTCGCCCGCCTGCACCTCGACGCTGCCGCGCACGCGCACGTAGACGCCGTTGAGCGAGCCCTCGTCACGGACGACCAACGTGCCGTCGCGGTAGTAGAGGTTCGCGTGCTTCGGCGAGACGAAGCGGTCCTCGGGGAAGGTCAGGTGACCCTGGCGCCCGACGACGTGCTCCTGCGCGTTCAGCGCGAAGGAGAGCCCCTCCATCGCCGCGTCACCCTCGGCGCGGATGAGGATCAGCTTGGCGCGCCCGGGGATCTGCAGCGAGCCGTAGTACTCCTCGCGGAGCGACAGGATGTCCGGCGGCACGGCCGCGCCGCAACGCCCACAGAACTTGTGCCCGCTCGGGACAGGGGTCGAGCACGACCGACATACGTAGTTCCGCGCTTGGTCCATCAGCTCCTCCTTCGATCTCCCCTTCGTACCGCCACGTTGGCCCGTCGCTGCTGGAGTGCGAGGTGCGCGGAGCGGAATCTTCCCGGTCGTGTCGTGTCCCCACTTCTGCTCGGCCCCCGGTTCGGCCGCGGACGAATCTGCCTGCCCTTTCGCTCTTTGGGAAGGGGGACCCTCGATGACCTCGATCCGCGGCCCGGACTTCACCGCCCGGTCGACGGGCCGGGGGAGCACCTCGGGGGCCTGCGGGCGCAGGCCGCTCCTGCGCTCGCTCATGGGACCGATCGAAGCCTCGGGCGAGATCGGCGCCGCGCTGCGGGTCTGCATCGTGGCGGAGGGCGGAAGCGTGTCCTCCCGGCGTGCGTCCCGGCGCGGCAACGCGGGCGGTGCGGGGATGACGACCGGTGCCGGAGCGAGGGTGCCCACGTGGCCGATGTGGGGTGGCGGCCGCTGCGAGATCACCGCCTCGCGGTAGAGCACGAGGTCGTGACCGCACTCGCAGCGTACGGTGCCCATCGGGTTGTACGCGTCGCAGCTGCCACAGACGACGCCGAGCTCCGGATTCACGCCGCGAAAACGGTATCCGCTCGCGCCCGGCCAGGTCAACTTGTGTCGGCCCCCCCGGGAACTGGGCGCTTCCTCCGAAATGCAGTAACACTTCGGGCCCGTTGAGCTCGCAGACGTTCGGCCGATATGAGCTGCTCGAGCGCGTGAGCGTGGGCGGGATGGCGGAGATCTTCCGCGCGGCGGACCGCGAGGCCGGCCGCGTGGTCGCCATCAAGCGGATCCTGCCCGAGGTCTCGGCCGACGACGAGTTCGTGAAGATGTTCCGCGACGAGGCGAAGATCATCTCGCAGCTCGAGCACCCGAACATCTGCCGCATCCTCGACCTCGGGCGCGTCGGGTTCGACTACTACCTCGCGCTCGAGTTCGTCGACGGCCTCGACCTGCGCGCCGTCTTCGATCGCGCCGCCAAGGGCGGACAGGAGCTCCCGCTCGGCTTCCTCCTCCACGTGTTCTCGGCCGTGTGCGAGGGCCTCGAGTACGCGCACCGGCGCCGCGATCCCAGCGGTCGGCCCATGTCGATCGTGCACCGGGACGTCTCGCCCCAGAACGTGATCGTGGGCTTCGACGGCGTCGTGAAGCTGATCGACTTCGGCATCGCCAAGGCGGCGGGCAAGCTCTCGCGCACGCAGGTCGGCACGATCAAGGGCAAGTACGGGTACATGTCCCCCGAGCAGGTGCGGGGCCTCCCCATCGATCACCGCTCCGACGTGTTCTCCCTCGGGATCTGCTTCTGGGAGCTCCTCACGCTCGAGCGGCTGTTCGCGCTGGACAACGAGCTGCTCATCATGGAGCGTATCTCCAACGCGCAGATCCCTCCGCCGAGCCGGAAGAACCCCCGGATTCCCGAGGCATTGGACCAGATCCTGGCCCGGGCGCTGACGCGAGAGGCTTCGGACCGATATCCGTCTGCGGCGGACCTTTACGCCGACCTCCAAGCTTTCGCCTTCTCCGAGAATCTTCTCTGGCAGACCGGGCACGTCGCCGATTACATGGCGCGGACTTTTGGACGCGGCGCTGCTAAGCCAAAGGCTTCTCTCGCCGGTGCCCAACCGCCGAATTCACTGAACAAATCCCCACCGGATTCCAATCTTCCCCTGGCTTCTTTCGTCGCCGCGCGTGTGCAGGAGCAGCCGATGTCCGACAACAAGGGTTCCGATCTTGACGTGTTCGAGGGGCTGACCTCGAAGAGGGGCCCCCGCCCCACTGGGCCTTCGAACGCCCCGCCGCCCCCACCGTCGCGCTCGGTGCCGCCGCCGCCTCCTGGGCGTTCCCGTCAGCCGACGATGGTCGGCATGGCGCCGCCGTTGCCGCCGCCTCCCAGCGGACCGCGCACCTCCACTC
>CAZUZY010000408.1:0-7705 GCA_964624885.1 uncultured Polyangiales bacterium
GATGCCGGCGCCGAGGGCCGCGAAGCCCTTCGCGTCAAAGGCGGTTCCGCCGACCTTGCCGGCCTCTTCCGCGGCAGCCTGCGCAAAGGCGAGCGAAGACGTCGCGAGGGTGGCGAGGGCAGCACCGGTGAACACGAAAGCCTTCTTCAGCGACATCGGAGTCTCCTTGTAGAATCGGGGCGGCGCTTAGTGGATTTGGGCGCAGTTGGTGACAATCGGGAGGGACGCGTCGACGGCCCCGCTTCACCTCGCTGAGCGAGGCGGGCGGCCGTATATCAGTGATCGTGCTCGGTGGCCATCGAAACGTAGATGGAGGCGAGCAGGCAGAAAACCAAGGTCTGGACCACGGCGACCAGGGTGCCGAGCATCATGAACGGCAGCGGGACGACCAGCGGGACCAGCGAGATCATGATGCCGAGCACGAGGTGGTCGACCGCCATGTTGAGCATGAGGCGGACGGCGAGGGTGATCGGGCGGATGCAGCTCGAGATGATCTCGATCGGGAGCAGCAGCGGGGCCAGCCAGATCACCGGCCCGAGGAAGTGCTTGAGGTAGCCGACACCGTTCTCCTTGAGGCCGTAGTAGTTGTAGACCACGAACACGAAGAGCGCGCAGCCGAGCGTGATGTTCAGGTTGGAGGTGGGCGCCGAGAGCCCCGGGACCAACGAGAGCATGTTGCCGAAGAAGATGAACATCGCGCAGGTGCCGATGAACGGCAGGTAGCGCTTGGCCCGCTTGGCCCCCATCATCTCCTTCATCATGTTGTAGAAGGACTCGATCAACACCTCGACGATGGTGCGGATGGAGAGTTTGTTCTCGGGGACCACGGCCTCGTCGAGCTTCTCGATCTTGGCGCGGGTGATCTGCGCGAAGACGAGGACCATCACGCACGTGAGCAGCGACCAGAGCAGGGGCTCGAGCCCGTAGCGGCTGACCGGGACCCCGAAGAGGGACTTCATCCCCTTGAGGTTGTGGTCCACCGCCGGGGGCAGGTGCGGGATCAGGTACGAGAGGAAGGACGTGTGCTCGGGCATCGGGGTTCCGCGGAGATCGCCAGGGAGTTAGGGCCCCTGGCGCGAAGCGGCGACCCCGCCTAGCACGATTCCGGGCACGAGGGAGCAAAGACCGCACAGCACGCCGAGCACGTTCACGTGGCCCGAGCGGAGCAAGAGGAACAGGCCCCCGAAAAGGGCAAGGATCTTCACGGGGTACGCGAGGCCCCACAGGCCGGCGCGGGGGCCCGTGCTGGTCATCGCGCGACCCACGCGCGCGAGCGCGAGGAAGTTCAGGACGGTGATGGCGGTGCCGACCAGCACGGAACCCGCGAAACGCCCGCTCGCGAGCAGCAGCCCGAGCGCCGCGATGACCACGCCCGACCCCATCACCGCCACGGTCACCGCGCGGATCGTGGGATCGCGGGGCCCTGCCTCGTCGCCGGTCGTCATCGGTCGCGCTCGTCTTCGTCGCGGCGGAGGTTGCGCTCGCGCTTCTCGGCGGCCGCGGCCTTCTCCTCGCGCTCGAGCTCCTCGAGGCGGAGGCGGGCGCGCTTGGCCGCGTCCCAGATGGCCTTGAACGCCGCCGCGATGCCGAAGAACGTGCCGATCAAGGTGGCGGTGCCGCGCTCGCCGAACCACTTCTGGTCGATCTTCCGGCCGACCCAGAAGCCGAACAGGATGCAGAGCACGAACTCGATGCCCACGGCGCCGACGTCGCCGAGATCCCGCCATTTGTCGGTCCGCTTCACCCCGCCTCCGTAGCATGCCCGCGCCGAAGGGCCGGACTGTCGCCGGTCGGACGACGGCTAGAACGTGCCGGCGAGCCCGAGGATGGCTCCGCCTTTCGTCGGGGCGACGAAGGCCAGGGGCACGCCCTGATCGGCGGCCGGCTTGGTGGGGCGGTCGACGAAGATGGAGGGCCCAGCCGAGAAGAAGACGATCCCGCCGATCACCGCCATCGCGAGGCCGATCCCCGCGGCCCCGACCAGCACGTACTGCGCCGTCTGGAAGCGGGATCGGCAGTCCGAGTCCGTCGAGTCGCAGAACTTCACCGCCGAGTACAGCGTCAAGCCGGTGATCAGGATCCCGCCGGCCGCGAGGGCGCCGCCGGCCAAGCGGAAGGTGGGGTGACCCGGGTCGTAGCGGAGCTTGGTGGGCTGCTCGAGCTGGAGCTCCTCGGTCTCTTCCTCGATCGACACCCGATACCGCCCCGAGGGCAGCCGCAGCACGCAGGGGCCGTCGCAGGTCTTGGACAGCGGGGAGAATGTGGCGTCGGGATCGAGCGGCGTCACCCGGAACGGGCGGCCCTGGGCGTCGATGCGCAGCGCCACGTCGTCGGCCGCGGCCGTGAGCGAAGTGGTCGCGACGGCGAGGGCGATCGCGGCGGTGGCGCGCACGAGCAGCACCTAGCACCGAGGCCGCGCGGGACCAGTGCGGTCGATGTCCGCCCCTTCTCGTTGCGGAGTCCCGGGGGCGGAACTACGGTCCGCCCCGTGGCGGGACAGGGCGAACGACCGAAGCGACCGACGGAACCACCGGCGGCGGGGATGCCCGCGTCGAACAGCGGGGGTCGCAGCCCCGCGCGTGTGCCCCCGCGCGGGCGGGTCGTCGCGCTGACCGGCGCCGCGTCGTTCCTCGGGCGCAACCTGGTCGGGGTGCTCGAGGAGGACGCCTCCGTCGCGGGCATCGTCGCGCTCGACGTGCAGGCGCCCCCCACCGCCGGCAAGAAGACCCGGTTCTACGAGATCGATCTCACGCGGCCCTCGGCCGAGGTGCGCATCGCCGAGGTGCTGCGCGCCGAGGACGTCGACACCTTCCTCCACCTCGCGTTCCTCTCGTCGCCCTCGCACGCCCCCGCGTACTCCCACGAGCTCGAGTCGGTGGGCACCATGCGCGTGGTGACCGCGTGTCGCTCGGCGCGGGTGCGCAAGCTCGTGCAGGCGTCGACCACGCTGCTCTACGGCGCGCGCCCCACCAACCCGAACTTCCTCTCCGAGCGGCACCCGCTGCGCGCCCGCCGCGACGACCCGTTCTTCGCCGACAAGATCGAGGCCGAGCAGGAGGCCCTGCGCCTCGGCCAGCGCGGCTCGGGCACCCTGGTCACGGTGCTGCGCACCGCGCCGATCCTCGGGCCCACGGTGCACAACGCGCTCACCAAGTATCTCGGGCGCAAGCTCGTCCCCACCATGATGGGGTTCGACCCGCTGGTGCAGTTCCTCCACGAGGTCGACGCGATCGCCGCGTTCAAGCGCGCCATCGACCGCGACGCGCCGGGCATCTTCAACATCGTCGCCGACGGGGTGCTGCCGCTCTCCACGGTCATCAAGCTCGCCGGTCGCGCCGGAGTGCCCGTGCCGCACCCGCTCGCGCGGCCCGCGCTCGAGGCGCTGTGGGTGGCCCACGTGGCCGAGGCCCCCTCGTCGTTCATCGACTACCTGCGCTTCCTCTGCGTGGCCGACGGCCGCAAGGCGCAGCGCGAGCTGGGCTTCAACGCCACGTACACCACGCGCGAGGCGCTGGTCGATTTCGCGAGCGTCCAGCTGCTGCGAGACGTGCGGCTCATCCACGACAAGGACACCGTGAGCGCCGCGAAGGCCGAGACCTCCGCATGAGCAAGAAGAAGCCCAAGAAGCCCGAGAACAAGCGCGCCCGCGCGACCCCCGAGAAGCCGGCCTCGCGCGCCGCGGAGCCGCCCGAGCCGGAGAGGGAGCCGAGCGCCCCTTCACCCGTGCCCGTGGCCCTGGTGGGCGCCGAGAGCGCCCCGCCCGAGAGCGGACCCAAGAGCACGCGCGAGCCCGCCGCTCGCGAGGCGCCCGCCGAGGACGACCTGGGCGTCGACGACGGCGCCGATCTCGTGGCCGAGATCTCCGCCTACGTGCCCGACGTCGCGAGCGACGACGTGCTCGACGCGCCCGCCCACGAGCGGACCCACGGCCAGCCGGGGGGGCAGCTGGGGGGGCGCAGCCTCGGGGACGTCGGCGGTGAGCTGCGCGCGGTCGAGGCCGAGGTCGACCGCATCCTGCACGAGCACGTGCGCCTCGACGAGCCGCCTTCGGTCGCCGAGGGCCTCGGGCTCGGCGCCGCCTTCCGCGTGGTCGAGCGCCTGCGCGAGGCCATCCCGGTCGAGCTCCCCGGCGAGCAGGGCGGCACGCTGGTCGACGCCGCCAAGGACGTCCTCTCCACCGACTACTACCTCCGCCAGTGGGGCCGCCTCGGCCTGCGCAACCGCAGCGAGGAGGTCGACGAGTTCGGCCTCGATCCGGTCTACGAGGCGCGCTTCCGCCCGTTCTTCGACCTCCTCTACAAGTACTGGTTCCGCGTCGAGGTCGAGGGCCTCGAGAACGTGCCCGACGACGGCCGCTGTATCCTGGTCGGCAACCACTCGGGCGTCCTGCCCTACGACGGCATCATGGTGCGCACCGCGGTCCGCCGCGCCCACCCCGCCGCGCGCGAGGTCCGCTGGCTCGCCGAGGATTTCGTCTACCACCTGCCGTTCCTCGGCGCGTTCATGAACCGCATCGGCGCGGTGCGCGCGTGCCAGGAGAACGCCGAGCGGTTGCTCGAGGGCGAGCGCTGCGTCCTCGTGTTCCCCGAGGGCATCAAGGGCATCGGCAAGCTGTGGCGCGACCGCTACCAGCTCCAGCGCTTCGGGCGCGGCGGCTTCGTGAAGCTCGCGCTGCGCACCGGCGCGCCGATCGTCCCCGTCGCCATCGTCGGCGCCGAGGAGTCCGCGCCCATGCTCTACAAGGTCGAGTACCTCACCGAGGCCCTCGGCCTGCCCTTCGTGCCGGTCACGCCCGGGTTCCCGATCTTCGGGCCGCTCGGGTTCATCCCGGCGCCCACCAAGTGGCGCCTCAAGTTCCTCCCCGCGGTCGACCTCGAGGGCTCGGGCCCCGAGTCCGCCGACGACGCGCTCCTCGTCAATCGCCTCGCCGAGCGCGTGCGCGGCACGATCCAGGAGTCGCTCGACAAGACCGTCGCCGCGCGCAAGAGCGTGTTCTTCTGAGCGCCGCCGCCAACGAGCCCTCGGGTCTGCTCCTCGTCGACAAGCCGGCGGGCCCCACCTCGCACGACGTCGTCGCGAAGGTGCGCCGCGCGCTCCGCACGCGCGCGGTCGGCCACGCGGGCACCCTCGATCCGATGGCGACCGGCGTGCTCGTGGTGTGCGTCGGTGAGGGCACCAAGCTCGTCGCCCACCTGACCGGTCACGGCAAGCGCTACCGCACCACGATCAAGCTCGGCGTCGAGACGCACTCGCTCGACGCCCAGGGGGAGACGACCGCCGAGCGGCCGGTCCCGGGCGACCTCGCCGCCCGGCTCCCCGCGGCGATCGAGGCCGAGCGCGCGCGCACCGAGCAGATCCCACCCGCGGTCTCCGCGATCAAGGTGGACGGGCGCGCGGCGCACAAGCGCGTGCGCGCCGGCGAGACCCTGGAGCTCGCGCCGCGCGAGGTGAAGGTCGAGGCGCTCGACGTGCTCGCGGTGCGCGCCGACGAGATCGACCTCGAGGTGACCTGCAGCAAGGGCTACTACGTGCGCTCGCTCGCGCGCGACCTCGCCGCCGCCCTCGGCACGGTGGGCCACCTCGTCGCGCTCCGTCGCCTGGTCAGCGGGCCCTTCGCGATCGAGGACTGCACGCCGCTCGACGGTGACCTCGCCGGCGCGCTCGTGCCGTTCGACGTCGCGGTGCGCCGCCTGTTCCCGTGTTACACGCTCACCGACCTCGGCGTGCTGCGCGCGCGCCAGGGCAAGCGGCTCGCGGACGACGATTTCGTCACCCCCCCCGGCGACGGCGTCGTGGCCTGGCTCGACGCCGCGGCGGCCCCGATCGCCCTCGGGGAGCGCACCGAGCACGGCCACGAGGTGCGCCGCGGCATGCGCGCGCCCTAGGGAGCCCATTCGCCTTGTCGCTCCCGGACCGTCCCAGTCCGGTCCTCCGCTCGGGAATTCAGGCTGCGGTGCGCGGCAGGTGCGCTGTCGCCCGTCTTTGACTAGCCTCGGAGGCATGCTGGGCCTCGCCTCTCCGACGGACGATGGCTGGGTGGAGGCGGCCCTCGCCGACATCCCCCGGCTGCTCTCCGACCACGCCCACTGCGAGATGAAGGCCGCGACCAACGCGCTCTCGCTCGCCGTCCGCTACAGCGATCGCCCCGCGCTCGTGCAGGCGCTCGCCGCGATCGCCGAGGAGGAGACGAGCCACTTCCGCCGGGTGCACGCCATGCTCGTCGAGCGCGGGTTGCCGCTCGGCACGCCGCCGGTCGACCCCTACGCCGCCGAGCTGCGCCGCTCCGCCGAGGTGGGCCGCGGCCCGAGCGCGCTGGTCGATCGGCTGCTGGTGGCCGCACTGATCGAGGCGCGTTCGTGCGAGCGGTTCCGCTTGCTGGCCGACCGCTGCACCGACCCGGAGCCCCGCGCGCTGTGGCGAGAGCTCCTCGCCAGCGAGGCCGGCCACTACCGCACGTTCCTCGACCTCGCCATCGCCGAGGGCCAGCGTGACGGCGCCACCGCCGACGAGGTGCGCGAGCGCCTCTCTCTGCTCGCGATCCGCGAAGCCAGGATCGTCGCCCGGCTGGCCGGCGCCGACGACCGCGCCACGGTGCACGGGTGAGCACGGATCTGCTCAGCCTCGATCGCAAGCTCGCCCTCGCCGCGCGGGCCCTCGACGGCTGGCGCGCCGAGATCGCCGTCGACGGTCGCCGCGACGACGACGATCCGCTGGTCGGCTTCGCCGAGCTCACCTCGCGGAGTCTGATCGATTCGATCGAGAAATCCAGCCTGGATCTGGTCAGCGCCGTGCCGCCGCTGCTGCTCTCCACGGGGCTCCACGAGACCACGAAGCCGGCGCCCTTCGCCGACCCGCTGGCCGAGCTGCGGGGCCCGCTCGCCTCGTGGTGCACCCACCTGCACCTCGCCCGCGTGATCCGTGAGGCCACCGCGGTGCGCGCCGCGGCGATGCGCGACGAGCGCGAGGCCGATTCCTACGGGCGCGAGGCGAGCCTCCGCGCGATGCTGCGCTCGCTGTGCCGCCCCAAGCAAGCGGGCGGCGTGCCCGAGGGCAAGGCGGCGGTCGCCATCACCGACCTCGCCCCCGGCCTCCTCGACGGGATCGTCGACGAGGAGATCCGTCGCCGCGAGCTCGGCGACCCGATCGGCCCGCTCGCGCGCTGCTGCGTGCACACCGACCCCGAGGTGGTCGCGGCCGCGCAGGCGTACCTGCGCGACACCGCGGACGAGGCGCGCGAGCAGTGGGGCCACGGCGCCAAGTCGGCCGGCCGTCCGCTCGTCAACGCGAGCTGGGTCGACGCCTTCGCGGTGCGGCGTGCGGCGGACGTGAGCGAGGGCTGGCCCGCCGCGCTGTCGGGGCGCTGGCTCGCGGAGCTCGCGCGGGGCACCGAGCTCTTGGCCGGGCTCAAGGTGGACGTGAAGGTCGACGCCGGCCGATCGACGCCGCGGGCCTCGCACTCGGGGCTCTACCTCGTGCCGCCCACCGGCGCGTGGACGTTCGCGCACGCGCTGCACGCCCTCGGTGGCGCGCTGCACCTGCACGGCCGCGACGACAAGCGCCCGTTCGCCCCGCACTCGCCGCCGCACGATCTCCGCCGCTACGTGATGGGCGAGGCCTTCATGGCGCTCGCCAGCACCGAGGCGTTCCACGCGCGCGCGCGCGGCGTGTCGAAGGCCAAGGCGTCCGGCATCTGCTCCGTGATGAA
>CAZUZY010000409.1:0-7702 GCA_964624885.1 uncultured Polyangiales bacterium
ACGCCAATGCGCCGAGCAGGCTACGCATGTCAGTCCTCGACGACGACGAGGTGCCGGGTCCGGCGCGCGGCCTCGACGATGGCGTCGAGCGCGCCCTTCGTCACGCGCGTGCCGTCGGCGTGCACCTCGACGTCGACGAGCAGATCGGTGGGCAGCTCGTCGAGGATCTCGACGAGATCCTCGAGCTTGCCGCCGCCGAAGTCGGCGCGCTTCGGGCGCAGCGTGGCGACGAGCCGCGAGAACCGGCCCTCGGTGTCGCGGAAGAAGCGGTGCGTCCAGTCGTGGAACCCGAAGTCGAACGAGAGCTCGAGGATCTGCACCGACGGCGGCAAGAGGTGACGCCGCTCGATCCACGCCGACACCGGCTGGCCCGAGAAGCGTAGCTCCCGCACCCCCGAGACCAAGGGGCTCGCGACCAGACCCTCGACGTGCTTCGGATCGCGGTGGAACGCGCTGATGGCCAGCCGCTCGACCGCGGGGAAGGTGGCGCGAAGGCCGGCGGTCGCCGTCAACTGCGCCCGCTGCGCCTCGGTCAGCGGGTCGCTGCCGTACGGCAGCGCGTAGTAGATGTCGACCCCGAGACCGGGGAACGGGAACGGCCCGCTCCGGGCCAGGTCGTCGTACATGTCCGGATCGATCCCGCCGAGGAAGCGCAGGGCGGGCAAGCGGCGGAGCAGCGCGGGATCGAAGGCATCGCGCCCTTGCAGCCAGAGGGTCTCGAGGGTGGCCGCGTGCTCGCTCTCGACCAGACGGGGCAGGTCCTCGCCGCCGACGTGCACCTCGGCCAGGAACCCCCGCGCGAACCTGGTGTACTCGGGGCGCACCACCCCGACCAGATCCGAGAGCCACGTCTCGCCGTGGGCCGTGAGGAGATCGCGCATGGCCTTGCGCTCCTCGTCGGTCGGCGGGCGCGCGGCGGTGGCGAGCTGCAGCGCGACGAAGCGGCCCCGCGGGTCGCCGTGCTCCTCGAGCCAGTCGGCCCACACCGCGCGGGCGGCGTCGTCGTACGGCGCGGCGCGGATCGCGGCCAGCAGGCTCGTGCCATCGCTGGTGGTGTGGCCGAGGGCCTCCTCGAGCGTGGCGCACGCGGCCTCGTCGGCGGCGGTGAGGCCAGGCTCGGGTCGCGTCGGGGTGGCCTTCCCCTTCTTGGGCCGGCCCACCCGCGCGCACGCCGTGCGGAACTGCTCGGCGCCCCACTCGGGGAGCCAGGAGAAGTCGAGCGCCGCGAGCGCCGACACCGTCCGCGGATCGTCCTGCGCCTCGACCACCCCGAGCAGTGCGCGCCAGAGCGGCATCGCGGTCGAGCTCACGAGCGGTGGGTCGCGGAGGAGGGCCACCGTGGCGTCGAGGACCCGCGGGTCCCGCTTCACCACCGCGAGCTGCTCGACCAACGCCTTGGCCTGGGCGAGGCGCAGGTCGCGGAGCAGCCGCAGGACCCGCGGCAGATCGGCGGGGTCGCCGGCCTCGAGCAACGCGATCGCGGCGCTCAGCTTGTGGTCGAGGTTCTTGCCGGCGATCGCCGGTCGCCCCTTCTCGGCGAGCTCGCTGGCCTGGGCGACGAGCGCAGCGATCCGGGGGTGGGGGTTCTCGGCGAACGCAGCCAGCAGCGCGGCCAGGGTCGCGCCGTGGTCGCGCGTGCGGGCGGAGGCGAGGGCGGTCTCGAGGCTCACTGGTAGCTCCCTGCCTCGGGGCAGACCGAGGCCTGCAGGTCGTCGGCGTCGTGCACGGCGTCGCACGCGGGGCACAGCACAGCGCGGAACGAAGTGCTCGTCGTGAGCCTCGCCCGCACGCACGCGGTGCAGAGCGGCCCCTTGCCGGTGAAGATCGTGTCGCGCTGCGGGACGTCCTGCTTGCAGGCGAAGCACCGCGCCTGCGGGATCGGCGGGGTCGGCGCCGGGGCGTCGCGATAGGTGCGGACCTCCTGGACCGTCTTGCGCACGCGCTCCCAGAGCCCCTGGTGCTCGTGCCCGTCGAGCCAGACGCCGCGACACTCGCGGCAGTGATCCACCCAGATGCCCTGGAAGTAGAACACGGTCGTCTCCGCGCTCGCGCACCGCGGACACGCGCGGAGACGCTCGCCCTTGAGCTCGTGGCGGACGGCGCCGGTGTCGACGGCGCGGGCGATGGCTGGCACGACGTCCGCGAGCTCGGCGCCGTCGATGAACACGCCGCGGCAGTGTCGACAACCGTCGATCTGCACGTCGGCCCCCTGGGTCGAGAGCTCGAGGACGGCGACCGGCAGCGCACAGCGGGGGCAGAGCATGCGCGCGAGCCTAACGTGGCGCCGTGCCCTGCGGGAAGCTCAGGGCCGCGCCTCGACCCGCGGCGGCTTGCGCAGCATCGCCCACGAGCGGATCGGCTCGAGGTTGCCCTCGCACACCTCGGAGATCTCCACCCGGTGGATCGAGACGCACTTGTGGCAGGCCTCGCCCTCGGCGCCCGCGAGCGCGCGCAGACGCGGGCTCTCGAGGAGCTCTTTGAACGGGGTCTGCCGCACGTTGCCGATGGGCCGCGTGCCCCAGTGCATGCAGTCGACGACATCGCCGTTGGCCTCGACCGGCAGCATGAACTTCGGCCAGTGGCAGCGATACACGGGCGGCCCCGCACGCATCATGTCGAGGTGGGTCCGCGAGTTGAGGATCGGGTAGCCCCGCGCCTTGAGGCTCTGCAGCGTGTCGAGGGCCCGGGCGAGGTCCTCCTGGCTCGCGGCGTAGGCGTCGATGCCGGCGTCGCCGGTCGTCGCCGCCTCCTGCCGCAGGCCGTTCCAGATCCCGAGCACGCCGAGCTCGCGCATCAGGTCGGCGAGACGGGTGACCGTGGCGGGGTCGACGTTCGCCTTCTGCATCGTCACGACGAAGATGATCTGCTTGTCGGGGGCGCGGGCGCGCAGCGCCTTGGTCGAGGCGACGATCTTGCCGTAGAGCCCCTTGATGCCGCGCAGCGCGTCGTGCACCTCCGAGGGGTGATCGAGCGAGATGCACACCCGATCCACGTGCTCGACCACGGCGTCGAGCTTGCGATCGAGGAGGAACCCGTTGGTCACCACGTGGGTCGCGAGGCCGAGTCCGCGGGCGTGGGCCAGGAGGGTCTCGAAGTCGGGGTGCAGCAGCGGTTCGCCACCCCAGATGGAGACCCCGGCGAAGCCGGCGCGCCGGGCGTCGGTGTAGAGCTGGGCGATCTCGGGGGTCGTGAGCTGCTGGCGTGGGTCGTAGAACGCGGGGTTCCAGGCGCAGAACCCGCAGCGTGCGTTGCAGCGGGCGGTGAGGGCGTGCACGAGGTAGAGCGGGTGGCCGTGCCCGAGGCGGGCGCGCACCAGATCGGTCGTGAGCTCGAGGGCGGAGGTCAGGTTCATCGGGGCATCTCCTCGAAGGTCTGGGCGAGTCGGACGACGTGTCGGCGCCGCTGCTCGCGGACCTTCCGCGAACGGGGATCGGCGCCGAAGAAGACGCCGACGACGGGCTCGTAGAGGAACCAGCCGGCCACGGCGCCGAAGAGGCTCACGGCGAGGTGCATGGCGTCGCGCCCCTTGCCGAAGTGCTGCTCGAACATCGGTCGCAGCGGGCTCACGTGGCGGGCGACCGCCTCGCCCGCGCTCTCGCCTTGATCGAGGACCTCCCGCAGCAGGATGCGCTGGAGCTCCCGCTCGTCGGCGAGGAAGTCGAAGTAGGCGCCGGCGAGGCGGCCCGCGACGCTCGGCTCCTCGCCCTCGGTGAGGGCGCCGAGGAGCCGCTCCCGGAGCCGACCCTCGGCCTCGGCCACCACCGCGTCGTAGAGGCCGCGCTTGCCGCCGAAGTAGTAGTTCACCATCGCGGCGGTGACGCCGGCCCGCTCGCCGATGGTGCGCACCGAACCCGCCGTGAGGCCGAGCGCCGCGAACTCGGTGCGGGCCGCCGTGAGGATGCGGGACTTCACGGCGAGCGGCTCCGCCGGGGCGGGGGGCGACGGGGCGCGGCGGTTAAGCATGTGTTTAGAACACGTGTTTAACACACGGCCGAGCTGCGTCAAGCGGCCCCGATCGCCCCTCGTCCATGCCGTTCCCGCGCCACCCCCCGAGCAGACGCGCGTCTGATGGCACCGACCCCGCGGAACACGGAGAGCATGCGCTTCCCGTTCTTCGCGCTCGCCGCCGTCCCGCTGGCCCTCTTTGCCCGCACCGCCCGCGCCGACACGCTGCTCGGCGCCGCCGCGGACACCTTCGAGCTCACCACCGTCGCGACGGGCCTCGAGCGGGCGACCGACTTCCGCTTCCTCCCCGACGGTCGCGTGGTGCTCACCGAGCTCGGCGGTCGCGTCCTGCTCCGCAACGCGGACGGCACCCTCGTCGAGGCGGGCACGGTCACCGCCGTGCTGCCCCGGGCCAACGACGAGACGGGGCTGTTCGCGGTCGAGGTCCACCCCGACTTCGCGAAGAACCGCACCCTCTACCTCTACTACGCGCGCGCGGATGCGGCGGGCGGCAGCGAGCTCGACCGGGACCGGCTCGTGACGATGGTGCTGCGCGACGACGACACACTCGACCTCGCGAGCGAGAGAGTCGTCCTCGACGGGCTGCAGAGTCCCGGGATGCACCAGGGGGGAGGCCTGGCCGTCGGCCCCGATCGCAAGGTCTACCTCGCCGTCGGTGACGCGGGCTGCCTGTCCGGCCGCTGGGTGTCGGAGGTCTCGACGCCGACGAACTACTTCCCTACCTGCCTCACCAACGCGCAGGGGAAGATCCTCCGCGTCGACCTGGACGGCAGCGTCCCTGCCGACAACCCCCTCGTGGGGCTGACCTCCGTCACCGCCTGCGGCGCCACCTGTGGCGTCTCGCCGACGGGCCTCGGCGCACCGCGGGAAGCGATCTGGGCGTGGGGCTTCCGTAACCCCTTCCGTATGTGGATCGACCCGCGGACCGGCACACCGTGGGTCGGTGACGTCGGCGAGCTCTCCTACGAGGAGATCACGCTCGCGCAGCGGGGGCGTCACCACGGCTGGCCGTGGCGCGAGGGCAAGCACGGACACCCGCTCGACACCTGCGCCGCGACGGTGCCGGGCGCCGCGTGCGTCGACCCCGTCTACGAGTGCCAGCACGGCGGCAGCGGCCCAGACACGGGCTGCGTAGCGATCACGGGCGGTGGCATCGTCGACGACTGCACCTGGCCGAAGACCTACCGCGGCCGCTACGTGTTCGCCGACAGCGGGAGCGCTCTGCTCTCGACGCTGCGACCGAACGCCGCGCGCGACGGGGTCGTGGAGGGCTCGCGCGAGGACCTCGCGGTCATCGAGGGGTGGCCGATCGCGGTCCGCCCCGGCGACGCCGGAGACCTCTACGTCCTCACCCACTTCGGGCGGCTCTTGCGCCTCTCGCCGAAGGACCGCGTCGCGTGCGACTCCACGACCCTCTCGCCCGAGGCGCCGTCGACCTCGAGCGCTGGAGAGAGCGTGCTGCTCGCCGCGACGCCCACCGCGGCGGAGGAGCCGGTGGTGACGGCCACGCCGGAGCTCGCGACGGGCGGTGGGTGCGCGTACGGCGGCGTCGCCACGTCGCCCGGTCTCCTGACCGCCGTCGCGCTGCTCGCCCTCCTGCGCCGGAGGGCGTCGTGACGGAGGCGGAGGCGCTCGAAGGGTTGCGCGCGGCGCTCGAGGACCTCGAGCGGGTCCTCCATCAGCTGGCGCGGGTCGTGGTGATCGCGCGCTGCGTCGGGGAGACGGACGATCGGGTGCCCGCGCCGAGCCGGTGAGCCTCGACGAACGTGACCCGGCGGAAGCCGCCCACCCGGAACGGGCGCTCCGGCTCCATCGCGGGATCGGGGGGATCGTGCGCTCGCACGCGCGCGTGGTCGTGTGCGCGGAGCCGCTCGCCGACGTCGTCTCCGAACGCGACGGCGCGGGCCGCGGCCTGGAAGCGCGCCATCCCTCGACGCAACGCCTCGGCCCAGCGCCGCGCGTCCATCACCACGACGTCGTTGGGCTCGTCGAGGATCACCGGCCAGAAGCCGTGCTCGACCAGGAGCTTGTCGAGCACCACGAGGTGGCGACGCGTGTTCCCGTCCTCGGTGGGGTGGAGCAGCTCGAGGCGCGCGTGCAGCCGGGCGATGGCGAGCAGGCGCTGCTCGGCGTCCTTCGCCCGCGCGAGCGCCGCTCGGCCCGTCGAGAGCACGCGCTCCAGCCGGCGGACGATGCCCTCCTCGCCACCGTCGACGTCGACGAACAACACCCGCAGGCGGGCCACGCCGTCCTCCTCGATCGGCTCGAGCCGGACGCCGCTCCGGGTGAGCCAGGGGAGGCTGCCCCGTCGCAGTCGTCGCGGGTCGACGGCCACGTGGAAGGCGTGGTCGCGGTACGCGAGCTTGGGCGTGGCGTGCCCGAGCGCCGCCTCGTGCAGGCGCTGGAGGAGCGCCCGGTCGAGCGGCGCCCCGATCTCGCGAGACGCGAGGGCGTGGGCGCGGGCCATGCTCGCGAGGAAGCCGGGCTCGGCGTCGCGGCCGTGCAGGCCGTGATCGTAGACCATCGGGCCGTGGTGCTGGTGGTCGCGGTCGACGTAGAGGCGCCAGGTCTCGTCGTGGAGGGCGTCGAAGCGTCGGCGCGCGACGGCGATGGACACCGACGCGTGCTACGCCCGCCACCAGCGGCTGGGCTGGGAGATCGCGCCGGTGATCGGCTTCGCCGCGCTCGCCGAGGCGCTCTTGCTCGTGGCCGGGGCGCTCGGCAGGGCCTTGGAGGGCATGCTCACCTTCGGCGCCACGCTCGCGGAGGACTTGAGGCTCGCCGACACCGACACCGAAGCGCTCGCGCTGCCCGTCTTGCTGGCGCTGGAGCTCACGCCGACGCTGACGCTGACGCTGGCGCTGACGCTGGCGCTCGCGGAGCTCTTGATGCTGCTCGAGGCGCTCGCCGAGGCGCTGCTGGTCGAGACCGCCGTGGGCGGTGCCTTGGCCACGCTGGACGCCGCCGAGACCTTGATGCTGGCCGCGCTGCTCGCCGGCTGGCTGACGACCGGCTTGCTGGCGACGGGCGCCTTGCCCGCATCGTCGGCGGCGGCGACGGCCGGGATCGCGATGGCGCCGACGACGGGCGCCGCGTAGGTGGTGAGGGTCGCGAACCGCTCGAGGAACGCGCGCCGCTCGAGACCCTGCGCACGCGGATGGCGCTTCTTCATGGTGTCTCCATTCTACCACCGACCCAGCCGCGCGCCGCCCACGTGGCGAGCGCGTCGTAGACGTCGCCCTCGATCCGCGTCCGCGAGACGACGAAGCGTCGACGGAGCTCGTCCACCACTTGATCCACGGGGGCGCCGTCGTCGACGACGCGCAGGAACACGTAGCCGCCGACGTCGTCGAGCAAGAACTCCGCACCGTCGGCGACGACGTGACAACGCCCCTCGACGACGCGCGATCGAGCGCTGCCTGGCACGAAGCGTCGATCGGGCGCGGCGCCGGCCGCCCGGAGTCGGACCAGCTCCGCGCGGCGGGGGGCGAGCAGCCGGCGTGCGTCGAGCGGGAGCGGTTCGAAGGACGGCGGTGCGTGTGGCGAGAGCACGCCCAGCGTCTCGAGCGCGTGGACCCACGGCGAAGGATCCTCGGCGTCCGTCGACACGCGCGCGACCGAGAGCGCCTCGCCGTCGAAGGCCACGTGCAGCAGCGCGGCGCAGCGTTCGAGCGGAACGCCCGCCCGCGCGGCCTCGGCGATGCTGGCGAGGCGCACCGCCGCGGCCACCGTCGCG
>CAZUZY010000410.1:0-7682 GCA_964624885.1 uncultured Polyangiales bacterium
GGCGCGCGCCTGGGCGGCGGCCACCTGCAGCCGTCCCAGCTCGGGATCCTGGGGGCCGAGCTTCTCGATGTCGGCGCGCGCCTTGGCCGCGACCAGGGCTCGATCGACGATGGGGTCGGCCGCGCACGTGCGCTCGAGGGCGGCGCGATCCGCCCCAGCGTGGCGCTCGAAGGCGCGCTGTACATCCGTCACGGCCGACCGGACGCGGGCCTCGAACCGGTCCCGCTCCTCGGCCACGAGCGCGCCACGGATGACCACCGCCACCGCGAGGGAGGTGATCAGGCCGATGGCCGCGAGGGCCAGGGTCAGGCGGATTCGGAGCTGCACGGACGTTCCTACATGTACGCCAAGGACGACGTCGGAGGGCGGGAAAGCCGTGGTAGGCTCGCGCTCGATGACGGCCAAGGGCCCCACGCCGCGGACCCGCCGCGCTGCAGACCCGAGTCGGGGTGACCCGAGCCGGGAGGGCGAGGATGCGGCCGAGGCGGACGAGGTCCCCGTGAATACGGGCGCGACATCTGCGTCTCACCCCAAGGCGCCGCAGATGCTTTCATCGGCCGAAGCAGCGTCGAAACCCACCAACACCGTTCCCTCGATTCCCCCGATTCTCCCGGACGATCCCGATCCGGCCGAATCACCGATCGAAAGGGCCCGCGCGTTGCGTGCGGCACGCGAAGGTGAAGCGGAGGTCGATCTTGAGCTCGTACGGCGCGCACAGAAAGGAGACGGGGCTGCGTTTCGCAAGCTCGTCGAGCGCCATCAGCGACGAGCGTTCGCGATCGCACTCTCGCTCGTCCGCAACGAGCAAGACGCCCGGGACATCGTCCAGGACGCCTTCCTGCGGGTCCACAAGTCCCTGCCCACGTTCCAGGGCTCTTCGAGCTTCTTCACGTGGCTCTATCGCATCGTCACCAACCTCGCGATCGACCTCGTGCGCCGCCCTGGTCGCAACACCGACGAGCTCGAAGAAGAGCGTCACCGATCGTCCAGTCCCGGCGTCGAAGCGGGGCAGGACCCACTCTGGCTCGCGCGGGTCGACGGCGCCGACCCCATCGACGTGCTCCGTCGCAAGGAGCTCGCCGACCGGATGCGTCGCGCCATCGACGCCTTACCTTCGTACCACAAGGCGGTCATCCTGATGCGCGAGGTCGAAGGCATGTCCTACGAGGAGATGGCAGAGGCCATGCAGGTGTCCAAGGGCACCATCATGTCCCGCCTGTTCCACGCCCGTCAGAAGCTGCAGCGCGCGCTCGCCGATTGTTACGCAGAGGAGAACCCGTCATGAGCCCCCACGACCACGACCAGGAACGAGACGAGGCGCTCGCCGCCGACGAGCTCGCCCTGCTCGCGTACGTCGACGGCGAGCTCGAGGGCGAGGCGCTCGCGGCGTTCGTGGCTCGGCTGGACGGCGATCGCGCCCTCCGCGCGCGGGTGCGGGCGCTCACGGCGATCGGCCAGTTCCTGCGCCAGGATGCGGCCCGTATCTACGCCGGGGCCGAGGTCGACACGATCGTCGAGGGCGTCATGGAGCGCGTCGCCTCTCCCGCGCGGCCCGACGCGAGCGCGAACGAGGTCGAGGTCGAGCGCGCGCCACTGCGTTTGGTGAAGGGCGGTGCCTCTGGCGAGGATGTCGCGGATCCAGGGCAGCGTGCCGAGCTGGCACGCGAGGGGGCGAGGGTCTCCGAGGTCCATCCAGCCACCTCCCGCGGGGCGCGTCGCTCCAAGAACACCGTGGTGTGGGGAGCCTTCGTGGTGGTCGCGGCGGCGGCCGCCGCACTCGTGGTGTTCCTCCGCTCGAACCCCATCCCGGAGGCCCCGGTCGCCCCGATGGCCTCGGCCCCGAGCGCCAAGCCCACCGAGACCATCGCCATCAAGCCGCCCGCGCCCGCGCCGGCTCCGATCCCCGAATCCGAGCCCACGCTCAAGGTCGAGAACCTCGAGGTCAGCGAGGGCGCCTCCATCATCTACACGCAGAACGGCGCGAGCGTCGTCTGGCTGACCGGCAACGAGGCATCCAAGTGACCATGCGAGCGGGATCGAGAACGCGAGGCTTCGTCGCCGTGGCCTTCGCCGTGGTGTCTGCGGTGGCGTCCGTCGCCGCCGCGGGCCCTGGCGTCGGTGCACCTTCGACCGTCGCCGGCAAGAACAGCGCTTCGTCGTCGGTCTCGGCGAGCTCCGCGGTCGGCAACACCGTCGAGTTCACCCTGCTCCACGGCACCAAGACCCTCCCGAGCTCGATCCCTTCGCAGTTCGCGTCGGCGCTCGCGAGCCCTCCGTGGACCGTCTACTCGCACTACGTCGTGCTCAACACCAAGTCGCTGCCGCTCACGGTGGGCGCCACCGTGAAAGAGTCGCTGCCCACGGGCCACACGGTGGAGATCACCCTGGTCACGCCGGGGGCCACACCGAAGATGGACATGGTCCTCAAGGACGCGAAGGGCGTGCAGGTCGCCAAGGGCACCTACACGCAGCCCAAGGGCACCCCGGTCTTGCCGTGGCAGGTGCCTTACAAGGCCGGCGGCCTCGTCGTCGCCGTGCGGCCCTGAAGCCCCACGCTGGAGCCCGCCGTCAGCGACCGCCGAACGGACGTGGCGGCTGGGCCATGAGGTAGGCGAACAGCGCGCGCTTCTCGGTCTCGTCCATCTGCGCGTAGCTCGTCACCGGCATGAACGGGTTCAACGTCGCGCCGTTCTTCCGCACGCCCTGCACGAGCAGCTTGTCGAAGTCCTCGTATTTCCAGCCCGCGAGGCCGGTCGCGTCGGGCGTGAGGTTGAGGGGGGTGGGCATCGACTTGGGCGCCCCTGGGATCGGCCCGCCCGAGAGGCCCTCGCCGTGACACCCGGTGCAGAGGCGCGCGAGGTACTTGCCGTACTCGGGCGTGGGGGTGGGCTTCGGCGCGAGGTCCGGCTTCTGGTGATCGATGCGCCGGGCCACGTCGAGGACGAACTTGTCCTTGCGGTCGAGGATCTTCCCGATCGGCCCCGCCTTGACGAGCCCGTTGGCCTTCGACACGGCCGGCACCGTGCGCAGGTACGACACCGCCGCGACGAGGTCGGCGTCGTCGAGCCAGCCGAAGTCCTGCACCGGCATGAACAACAGCGAGCGACCGTCCTTCTTGAGGCCGTGCCGGACGAGCCGCGCAAGCTCGGCGTCGGAGTAGGCGGCGAGCATGCCGCCCGGCGTGATGTTCGGCCCGGTGAACGTGCCGACCGGGCCCATCGCGAGCACGCGCCCTCCCGCGAGGTCCTTGCCGTGGCAGTCCGCGGCGCTGCACGCGCCGAGCGCCTCGACGACGTGCTTGCCGCGCGCGAGCACGGCGGGGTCGCTGGAGCGCTCCACCTTGGGCAGCGGGACCTCGTAGACCTTGTCCATCGACCCCGCGAAGGCCGACGCCTGCACGGCGTAGAAGCCGCCGCCGCCGACACCCACCACGACCACCACGCCCCCGAGGCCCAGCAGCACCTTCTTGACCAAAGGATTCATGGCCCGTGACCATACGACCCATTTCGGCCGTGAGGAACGGTCAATCAGGGAGATTCTGGATAAGGCAGGGTGACCGTCTGCGGGGAGACGGCGACGCCGAGGCGCTGCACGCTCTCGCCGGTGTCCTGGTTGGCGTAGAGCAGGGCGTAGTCCTCGAAGCGCGCCACGGCGGGGGCGTTGGCGTGGGAGTTCTTGGTGAGGCCTCCGGGGAGCTTGCCGCCGTAGACGAACCCCGAGCGCTTCTCGAACGGGCCGTCGTCGCCGAAGCGGCCGGCGTAGCCGATCGACGAACCACCGCTCTTGTCACGGCCGGTGTAGAGGAGGCGCACGAGCACCCTGCCCGCCGCGGTGATCGTGCGATCGACGCAGGGGTCGTCGACGCTCGCGTCGTCGAACGGCGGCCGCACACCCTCGGGGAGCGTGGCTGGATCGATCGAGGCGCTGGGCGCGAGCACCACACCGAGCCGGCGGAAGCGCAGCCCGTCGGTGCCCTCGGCCTCGAACAGGTGCGCGCCGGAGGCGTAGAACAAGCGGTAGCGGCCCCCGAACTGGATGACCGACGGCGCCCGCGCGGGCTCGGTCTCGAGCGGGCTCGCGGCGCCCTCCAGGGTGATGGGGCCGTCCTTGTCGAACGACGCGCCGACGAGGCCGTCGCGGGCGCGCGCGCGGAAGACGCCGCCGGTGGGCGACGAGTAGTAGAGGGTGACCTTGCCGTCGACGTCGATCGCCCACGGATCGCCGATGCTCGCGCCCTCGTCCGGGCGATCGAGGGGCAGGACGTCGACCACGTCGTCGAACCGTCGCGCGTCCTTCGACTCGAGGCGCGCGATGCGGTCGGGCGGCGAGCCCTCCTTGCCGCGCGCGACGAACAGGATCACGTGCAGCGGGCCGCGCACGAGCGCGGTCGGGGAGCGGGAGGGCGGCAGGCCGGGGTACTTGGCGACGCCGTTCTGCGTGCCCTCGGGCAGCTCGTCGACGCCGACGCAGGACTGCTGACCGGTGGTCGGATCGTCGTAGCAGCGGCGCCCGCGCTTGAGCGTGCGGAACGGTCCGGAGAACACGTTGGGGAGATCGACGTCGCCGCGGCCCGCGTCGGCGAGGGTCGCGCAGGCGCTCAGGAGCGCGCAGGCGAGCAAGGCGAGCCGGGCACGGGTCGAGGGCGTGGCCATCAGAACGCGAGCCCCAGGGTGGTGCCGAACGACCAGATCTGGCCGCCGGCGCGGTAGTCGCCGATCGGGTCGGCGGGGGAGTCCTTGGTGAACACCCGCTCGGGCAGGAGCGACCACTGCGCGTGCAGATCGAAGTGGATGTCGCCGGGCATCTCGGTGAACGGCGCGTGCAGCTTGAGGCCGGTGCCGACCGAGAAGGCGTGGCGATCGGCGTCGACGAAGTTGGTGCCCCCCGACTGTGGCGGCACCGGGGAGCGCTCGTAGAAATAGCCGCCGCGGAGCGCGAGGGTGTGGCCCTTGGGCGAGAGCGGGAGGCGGGCCTCGACGCCGATGCGCGGCACCACGCGGTTCTCGAAGTTGGGCGGCAGCACCACGGTGGGCGCGGGCTTCTCGGGGGTGAGGCTCGCGGGGAAGCCCGGCGGTGGATCGAACTTGGTCTGCGCCGTCACCGCGCTCATCGGTGATTTGTAGGACGACCACTGGATCCACGTGACGTCGGCGTCGAGCGTGACGTCGGGGGTCAGGTCGTAGCTGCCGCCGATCACCACCTGGCGTGGCAGGAACGCGTTCACCGAGGAGGTGGTCAGGTAGGTGAAGAACGGCACGCACAGCGTGGTGGCGCAGCTGCTGTCGCGCAGCTTGGCCTGGACGGCGAGGCGGGCCTCGATGTCGAGGGTGAGCTGGAACTCGCCGCGGTAGACCGCCGAGAGCCGCAGCCGATCGGTGGGCTTGAGGCGGAGCCCGAGCTGCGGGTAGCGGATGGACGTGAGGTCGGCGTCGACCTCGTGCCGGAGCTTGCTGGTGGCGGCGTCGCTCAGGCTGAGGTCGCCGGTGATGTCGAGCCGGGCGCGGGTGGCCGCGAGGAACACGAGGCCGCCGCCGACCTCGAGCCACTTCACGGGCTGGATGGCGAGGTGGGCGCCGAAGAACAGGCGCTGCGGGCGGTTGTCGTAGATCTCCCAGCGTGGCTGCTGCTGGTCGAGCGCGCGCACGCGGAACACCCGGTCGTCGGGGAGGTGGAGCGCGACGCCGAACGCGAACGGCATCCCGAGCAGCTTGCCCGGCGCGACGAGCCCGAAGACGAGCCCGTGCACGGCGTCGACGCCGTTGTCCTTGCCGTTCATCTTGAGCGAGGCGTTGGCCCGCATGTAGCCGATGTCGATGCGGACGCCGGGCGCGGAGGCGAGCCCCGCGGGGTTGTAGAAGTTGGCGCTGACGTCGGTGGCGTCGGCGCTGACCGCGCCGCCCATGGCCGTGGAGCGCGAGAAGAAGCCGTAGGTCTCGGCGGGCCCCGCGAGGGCGGTGGTCGAGACCGCGAGGGTCGACACGCCGGCGAGCCAGGCGAGGGCGCGCATCAGAACCGCACCCCGGTGGCGAGGCCGACCGCGAACATGGAGCCCGAGCTCGTGACGTCGGGCCCGCTCTCGGAGTCCTTGTGGTGCACGCGGGTCGCGAGCAGGTGGGCCTGGGCGTAGACGTCGACGGAGAACGGCAGGCTCTGGCCCCCGAGCACGCCGAGGCCAGCCGTGATCACGTGCCTCGTCGCGTCGAGCAGGTTGTCCTTGCCGGTCTGCTCGTCGAGCGGCGAGGGCTCGAACATGTAGCCACCGCGGAGGCGCAGGCTGGCCTTGCCCCCGAGCGGCAGCACGTGCTCGACGCCGATGCGCGGCGAGAGGGTGTCGTGCGCGGAGAACGGCGGCGAGCCGGTGCCGTACTCCTGGTTCAGCAGCACCGTGGGCTCGTTGGGGCCCGGGTAGCGGCTCCACTGGCGCGCGAGCACGCCGAGGGCGATGGTGGTGTGCCGCTCGAGCCACCGCACCTCGAGCTGCAGCTGGCGCGGGATGTACTGCGCCATGCCGGCCACGTTGAAGTCGGGCAGGGGGATGCCCAGATCCTGCGCGCGGATGAGCACGGCGAAGCGCCCGATGAGCTCGCCGCGGAACGTGGCGCCGAGCCGCAGCTTGGGGCTCAGATCGAACGCGGCCGCGAAGATCGGCGCGTAGGCGGCCACCACCTGGTCGTCGGTGCGCGAGCCCACGCGGCCGGTGGCGTCGAGCCGGATGTCGATCTGGCCGATGAGCGCGGCGAGCGCCTCGAAGCCGCCGCCCACGTAGAGCCGATCGCCGATGCGCGCGCCGAGGCCGAGGATGATGGCGAGCGACTGCACCCGCGGCGCGATGATGGGGAACTGGTAGGTCTCGGGGTAGAGGATCTTGGCGCGGACCAGGTACTTGACCGGATCGAGGAAGCCGACGCCGAAGGTGACCCGGTCGCGGAGCACCCCGCCGAGCGGGATGGGGAGCGCCGCGCCGATGGTGATGGTCTTCATCGGATCGGTCGGCAGCGAGCGCGTGCGATCCGGGGTGTCGGCGTGGAGGAAGTGGCGGGCGAAGTTCAGCCCGAGCGTGAGCGACTTGTCGCGGGTGTCGGCCAGCAGCGCCGGGTTGCCGAAGACGGCCTCGTAGCCCTCGGCGGCGGCGGCCGAGGTGGCCCCCATGGCCGCGCTTCGCGCGCCGAAGCCGAAGAGATCCTGCGGGGCCGCGTGCGCGCTGGACGCCCACGCGACGAGGCCGATCGCCGCGGCGCGCGCGACGAAGCCCCTCGCCGTTGGTCGCCCGAACCACCCCACGGAGCAGCAACCTATCACAGTGAGCGGACGCGCAGCGTGGCGATCCGTGAGGGAAAGGTGTATTCGTCGCGCCCAGAATGACGGTCGAAGTCACCCTCCCGCAGCTGGGCGAGAGCGTCTCGGAAGGCACGATCACGAAGTGGCTGGTCAAGGAGGGCGACGTCGTCGCCCGCGAGCAGGCGCTGCTCGAGGTGGCCACCGACAAGGCGGACACCGAGGTGCCCTCGCCGACCGCCGGCACGATCGTGAAGATCGTCGTGCAGGCGGGCGCGACCGTGCCGGTGAAGTCGCTGCTGTGCCTCGTCGAGCCCGGCGAGGGCAAGGTCGCGGCCCCGGCGGCCCCCGTCGCAGCCCCCACCACGGCGGGAGGGCCGAGCCAGTCGGCCTTCGGCGGCCCCCTC
>CAZUZY010000411.1:0-2525 GCA_964624885.1 uncultured Polyangiales bacterium
GAGCGCGGTCGCGGGCTCGGCGAGGCGCGTGCGCATGGCTGCGAGCAGGCGGTGCGCGAGATCCTTGAGGCGGCGCCGGCGGGGCAGCAGATCGGGCACCACGAGCTCCGCCGCGTGCGAGGGTGTGGCGGCCCGCACGTCGGCGACCAGGCAGGCGATCGACCAGTCGACCTCGTGACCGACCGCGGCGACCACCGGCTTGGGGCAGGCGGCGATTGCGCGCGCGAGCCCCTCGTCGTCGAACGCGGCGAGGTCCTCGGCGGAGCCGCCGCCGCGCCCGAGGATGATGACCGACACCTCCTCCACCTTGGCGAGCATGCCGAGCGCCCGGACGAGATCGCGGGGCGCGGCCTCGCCCTGCACCTGCGCGTGGGCCAGCAGGATGCGCACGCGGCCGCGCGCGCGCGCCACCTTGACGATGTCGGCGAACGCCGCGCCGTTGCCGCTCGTGACCACGCCGATGGTGCGCGGGTCCTCGGGCAGGGGGCGCTTGCGGGCGCGATCGAAGAGCCCCTCCGCGTCGAGCTTGCGCTTGAGCGCCTCGCGACGGGCGGCGAGATCGCCCTCCGCCGTGGACTCGACCTTCTGCACGACGAGCTGCAGCTGCCCACGCGCGGTGTAGACCTCGGGCGTGACGCGCACGACGACGCGGAGGCCCTCGGCGATCCGCTCGCCCCCGCCGCCCTGGGCGTCGCGGCGGAACATCACGCAGCCGATCGAGGCGTCGACGCGCGGGTCCTTGAGCGCGAAGTAGAGGTGTCCGGCGCCACCGCCGCGCAGGCCGCTGACCTCGCCCTCGACCACCACCGACCCGAGCAGCTGCACCTGGCTCTGCAGGCGCGCGGCGAGCTCGGCCACCGACAGGGGCTTCGGCCCGGGCGGCTGCGACCCGAACAGTGGCGCGAACGGCGAACGCACCCGCGCACGATAGCTCTCCCCCGGCGGGCTCGCCTCGCCCCGGCCGGGAGAAATATTCCACCGGCCCGGGAACTCCGGCGCTCCGGCGCTGTCGGATGCAGCAGAACGACCTGCCCGCTCGCTCCGAGGGGTACCGGAGGATTCCATGGCGAAGTTGGATCTGGAGCCGCGCGCCCCGGGCGCGATGACCTCACTCATGCGCGCGTTCCCCGAGGCGAAGGGGGCCCAGGTGCTGCGCCTCGCGCGCGTCGAGGCGCAGAAGGTCGTCGACGAGCGCCTGCACCGCGGCGAGGTCGCCGTCGGTGACTCCCCGCACGCCACGATCCACCTGGATCGCCCCGCGGCGCGCCTGTTCGCGCCGGAGGGCGAAGGCTGGGTGCTCACGCTGCCCGAAGGGGCACGGGCCCGCGTCGCGCTCGAGAGCGGCCCGGAGGAGCTCGTGGGTCCGACCCGGCGCGCGCTGCCGCAGAGCGCGCGAGGCCGGGTGAGCCTCGGCGCGACCCAGCTCCTGTTCCAGCTCGTCGCCGCGCCGCCGATCATGCCCGCGCCCCAGCTGCCGCTCGCGGTGCAGGGCCGCGGCGCGATCGACTGGGCGTTCCTCTGCATCGCGGCGGCCTCGTTCCTCGCGCACTTCGGCTTCGTGGGCGCAGTGCAGGCCGACTGGCTCGACCCCATCGTCGACGACGAGGGCGCGACCGCTGCGCTGATCGTCGAGGCCCAGAAGAACCGCCCCGACGTGCCGCCCGAGGACAAGCCGGTCGACAAGGGCGAGCCCACCCCCGACAAGGCGCCGAAGAAGACCCCGGACGACGGCAAGGTCGCCAAGGTCGACGGCAAGCCCGGCCCGGCCAAGAGCCCGGGGCCGAGCAAGGCCAAGTCGACGAGCGTCGACCTGACCGCGCTCTCCAAGGACCTCGACGATCTCCACGTCGGCGTCCTCGGCTCGATGGGCGCCGGGCCCACGATCTCGTCGGTGATGAAGAAGGGCGACAGCGCGGTCGAGAGCGCGATCGACGAGGTGGCCAAGAAGGGCAACGGTGTGGACAAGGAGAACCCGATGCTCAAGACCGGCACGCCGGTCACCGGGCCCATCGTGGGGACCAACGGCCTCGAGAAGGTCGGCAACGCCAAGAGCAACCCGAACCCAGGCAACACGAGCACCGGCCCGGGCGACGTGAAGATCCCCGTGCCCGCCGAGCCGAGCGCGAACCCCATCGGCCCCAACGTCCCCAAGGACGCCAACTCGGTCATCGCGGGCGCGAAGTGGCGGTTCAAGGCCTGCTACACCCAGGAGCTCGCCAAGAACCCCGACGCCGCCGGCACCGTCAAGGTGACCGTCGAGACCGACGCAGGCGGCAAGGTCCTCTCCTCGTCCGGCGCCCCCGCCGGCACGCTGTCGGCGAACGTCGCCCAGTGCGTCCAGAAGGCCTTCTACGCGCTCAAGTTCGCCGAGACCGAGACGGGCGCGACGTTCAACGTCCCCGTCGTCCTCCAGCCCGCCAAGTAGCCCGTCTGGGAACGCCGGTCCGGCGGCACGCCGGACCGTCGCGGAACGCCGGACCGTCGCGGAACGCCGGACCGTCGCGGAACGCCGGACCGTCGCGGAA
>CAZUZY010000411.1:2625-7679 GCA_964624885.1 uncultured Polyangiales bacterium
CGCCGGACCTTGCGGCCAACACGACATGCGCTACAATCAAACGGTGAGGACCCGGATCGAGCAGCGCGAGCTCCCCTTTCGCACCCGCGGCGGGCGTCGTCCCGGCGCTGGTCGGCCGGCGAAGGCGGGGTCCGAGTCGCACCGGCGCCGCCCGCCCGTCTCCACCGCCCACCCGCTCCACGTCACGCTCCGGTTCGCCCAGCACGTCTGGAACCTGCGGGCTCAGCGCTGTCTGCGTCCGATCGATCGCGCGCTGCGCGCCCTCCTCTCGGGCGAGCGCGCCCGGGTGACCCACTTCTCGGTGCAGGGGAATCACGTGCACCTGGTCGTCGAGGCGCGCGACGGCGCCGCCCTCTCGAGCGCGATGCGTTCGCTGACCATCCGCATCGCCAAGGGCCTCAACAAGGTCATGGGCCAGCGCGGTCGCGTGCTCGCGCGCCGGTACCACGCGCGCGCCCTTCGCTCGCCCACCGAGGCCCGCAACGTCCTGCGCTACGTGCTCGCCAACCACGCCCGTCACGTGCCCGGCGCGCCCATCGCCGACCCTTGGTCGAGCGCGCCGGCGTTCACCGCCTGGCGCGCGGTCCACCTCCCTCCCGCGACCGTGCGCTACGCGCTCCCTGGTCACGACCCACCCGTCGCCGCCCCCCAGAGCTGGCTGCTCCGCGCCGGCTTTCGTCGCTCGACCCGCAAGCCCGTGCCCGCGACCTGACTCAGGCGTCGATCACCGCTCCGAACAGCGCGCCGCCGCCGCCGACGAACACGAGGTCGAACAGGCCGAGCAGCTGCAGGTGGTCGCGCAGCTCGAGCAGCGTGGCGCCGTCCACCAGCTCGCGCGTGGCCGACACGCCGACCACCAGCGTGGGCGTGAGCAGCGGGAACAAGACCGCGGCGAGGATCAGCTCGCGCGCGCGGGTGCGCACCGTCATCGCGCCGAACAGCGTGCCGGCCGCGGCGATGCCGATGGTGGCCATCCCGAGCAGGAGCGAGAGCGGCCCGGCCACCCGGGGCAGGTCCACGTGCAGCAGCAGCGCGACGATCGGGACCACGATGGCCTCGATCACCAGCAGGAACGCGCCGACCCCGATCGCTTTGCCATAGAACACCGCCGCGCGTGACACCGGGCCGGCGAGCAGCGCCTCGAGCGCGCCGTCCTCGCGCTCGCGGTGCCAGGTGCGGCCGAGCGCGAGCACCGCGGCGAACGCGGTCGCGATCCAGATCGTCCCCGGGGCGAGGTAGTGGGCGTTGGCCGGGCCGCCGTAGAACGCGACCGAGGCGAGCACCGCGAGGAGCGCGCCGAAGAACCCGCCCGTGACCACGATCTCGCCGGTGCGCCGCTCGATCGTCAGGTCCTTCTTGGCGACGAGCCAGGCCTGCACGAGCAGGCTCGGGGGCTCGATCCTGCGGGCCGCGGGGGAGGTCGTGCCGGACACCGGGGCATACTACACTGTGCGCGATGTCCCGCCTGCTCCCGTTCACGCTGATCGTCCTCGTGGCGTGCGGCACCGACGATCCCGCGCTGGACGCCACGGTCGGCGACTCGGCCGTGGACACGCTCGCCGACGCGACCCCCGAGGCGACCCCGGACGCGAGCGACGCCGCGGAGGCCGCCACCGACGCCGCGCGTCCCACCGTGCTCCGGGTCCACTACCCGGCCGGCACCCACACGGTCTCGCTGCGCGGCTCGGTCGCGCCGCTCGACTGGGGCAAGGGCCTCTCCGCCACCAAGACCGACCCGGACACCTGGGTCTTCACGACCGAGGCGCTCACCACCAAGGCCGAGTGGAAGCCGCTCCTCGACGACGCCACCTGGTCGCGCGGCCCGAACTATCTGGTCGAGCCCGGCACCACCGTCGACGTCTACCCGCACTTCACCACCACCAAGGGAACCGTCGAGAAGCGCTGGACGATGACCTCGAAGGCCCTCGGCAACACGCGGGGCGTCTGGGTGTACCTCCCGCCGACCTACCTCGAGAACGCGACCGCGCGCCTGCCGGTCGTCTACCTGCACGACGGGCAGAACCTGTTCGACCCGGCGCTCGCCTTCGGCGGCAACGAGTGGAAGGTCGACGAGACCATGGACGCCGCGGCCGAGACCGGCGCGTTCCGCGAGGCGATCGTCGTGGGCCCCGAGAACACCGCGCGCCGCATCTACGAGTACACGCCCACCAAGGACCCGGGCTACCCCGACAGCGGCGGCGGCCCGCTCTACCTCTCGTTCCTCGTCGACGAGCTCAAGCCCAAGGTCGACGCCGAGCTGCGCACGCTCCCGGGGCGCGAGCACACCGTGCTCATGGGCTCGTCGCTCGGTGGCCTCGTCTCCTCCTGGGCCGGCACCCAGCGCGCCGACGTGTTCGGCCTGATCGGCGCGATGTCGCCCTCGACGTGGTGGGACAGCACCGTGCTGCTGACCATGATCCCGGCCAGCAAGACCCCGCTGCCCCTGCGGGCCTACGTGGACAGCGGCGACAGCGGCGCCTCGAGCGACGACCTCGCCAACACCGCGAAGCTCGCCGACGCTTATCGCGCCAAGGGCTTCGTCGACGGCAAGACCCTCGAATACGTCGTGCAGAAGGGCGCGACCCACAGCGAGGTCTACTGGGCGCAGCGCCTGCCGCACGCGCTCGAGTTCCTGCTCGGACCGAGGTGAACGGAGCGAGCCGGAGGCGAGCGCAGTGAACGGCGGCCGCCTCCATGGGCGGCCGCTCCAGCCAAGTTGAACGGAGCGAGCCGGAGGCGAGCGCAGTGAACTGCTAAGGTCCGTCCGTGGCTCTCCAGGCGACCGTGCACCGTATCGTCATCGATCTCTCCGACGTGGACCGCGGGGTCTACGAGAAGCTCGATCTGCGCGTGGCGCGGCACCCCTCCGAGTCGGCGCGGTGGCTCGCGCTCCGCACGCTCGCGTATGCGCTCTCCTACGAGGAGGGCATCGCGTTCAGCAAGGGGGGCCTCTCGTCGACCGACGAGGCGCCGATCTCGGTGCGCGACGCGACGGGCCGGCTGCTCGCCCACCTCGACATCGGCTCCCCCTCGGCCGAGCGCCTGCACCGCGCGGCCAAGTCGTGCGAGCGCGTCGTCGTGTTCACCGAGACCGACCCGGAGCGTCTGCGCAAGGAGGCGCGCGCCCGCGGCAACGTGCACCGCGCCGACGAGATCGAGATCGTCGTGGTGCCGGCTGCGCTGGTCGACGCGATCGAGCGTCACCTGGAGCGTCACCTCGAGCTCGGGCTCTCCCGCAACGACGGCGTGGTCTACCTGACGGTCGGCAAGGAGACCGTCGAAGGCACCCTCGAGACCGTCACGCTCGAGCCCGCGGCCTAGCGCTGGACTACCACTGCTCGATGCGCCACTTGCGGGCGCGCGCGAGCCGACGCAGGCGCGGGTCGGGGTTCACCACCACCGGCACCTTCACGCGCTCGAGGAGCGGCAGGTCGCTGATCGAATCGGAGTAGAAGACGGCGTCGTCGAGGGTGTGGCCGTGCTCCTTGGCGAGCGCCTCCGAGCGCGCGATCTTGCCCTCGCCGTAGCAGAGGGGGCGCACGAAGTTGCCGGTGAAGCGTCCGTGGGCGTCGGTCTCGAGGTTGGTCGCGAGCACGTGCGGGATGTCGAGCATGCGGCCCAGCGGGTCGGCCGGGTAGCGCGTGGCGCCGGTGACGATCGCGCACATGTCGCCCGCCTCGAGGTGACGACGCACGGTCTGCTTGGCGACGTGGGTCACGTGGGGCGCCACCATGTCGCGGAACCAGATCTCGCAGCGCGCCTGGAAATCGCGCTCCGAGAACCCCTGCAGCTCGCGGATGGCCTTGCCGGCGACCGACTCTGCGTCGACGACGCCCACCGTGTACTGGAGCACCCACCACAGCGCGCGCAGGGTGTCGCGTCGGCCCGCCTCGCCGATCATGCGCTGGTAGCGCACGTAGAGCTGAGCCGTGTTCTTGCGGACGAGGGTCCGATCCATGTCGAAGAAGACAGCGCGCGGCATGATCGCTTTCGGTCGGGTGAGCGGTCAGGTGAGCTTGAGCGTGGCGAGCCGGGCGACGAACGCCCGACAGAGCTTGCGGGTCGAGACCATGCCGCTCGGGTTGCGACGCAGGCGCGGTTCGTCGAGGTACAGGCGGCGGGCGAGCTCGATCTGGATCGCGTGGCACTGCTGCGAGGGGCGCCCGTAGTGGGTGGTGGTGTAGCCGCCGCGGTAGGGCCGGTCGTGCTCGACGCTGCGGCCGTGTGCGACGGCGACGGCCTCGATGGCCTCGATCACCCGCGGGTGCGCCGACGTGCGGCCCCGCGTGCCCGGCACGACGTCGGCGCGGTGCACGCCGGCGTCGCTGTGGCCCTGGCGCCCGACGCTGGGCATCGAGTGGGCGGCGAGGAGGATCACGTACCCGAAGCGCGCGATCTTCCGGTCGAGCACGGTGCGCAGCACGTCGTGGTACGGGCGGTGGATCGTGTCGACCCGGAAGCGGTACTCCTCCTGCGTGAGCGGGCGGTCGAGGGCCGGCTCGTCGTCGGTGGTGGTGCGCCAGAGGAGCCCCCGGGCGTGCGGGCGCGCGGCGCGCGGGTCGCCGACGACCACCCCGGCGTCGACGTCGTCCTCGGCCCGGTTGAGATCGACCGCGTAGCGGCTGGTGTGCGCGACGAGCAGCGTGGCGCCCTCGGCGGTGGCGTCTTCGTAGAGCTCGTCGACGAACAGATCCGCGTCGCGCGCCAGCGCGCGGGCCGGCGCGACGAGGTTGCAGATCACCTCGGCCGGCACATACAGCCCGGCGTGCGGCACCTCGACGACCACCGGCGCCTCGCCGTGCTCGGGCTCGCGGAGCTCGAACGGCGCCGGGTTCATCGGATCGAATCCCCCACCTCGCGCACCACGTCCTCGTCACGCACGCCGTCGGCCTCGGCGCGGTACGAGAGCACGAGGCGGTGACGCAGGACGGGCACCGCGAGCGCGCGCACGTCGGCGGCCTCGACGGCGGCCTCTCCACGCAGCGCCGCGCGGGCCTTCGCGGCGAGCACGAGGGCCTGGCTGATGCGCAGGCGTTCACGCGGTGGCTGGCACC
>CAZUZY010000412.1:0-7663 GCA_964624885.1 uncultured Polyangiales bacterium
CCCTCGTCACCGACACGATCGTCGGCTGCACGCTCGACGAGGACGACCACCAGAATTCAGGGGGCACCGACCCCACGGAAGTCAAGCTGACGCTCAACCCCATGTACATCCTCATGAACGGCAAGGCGCCGTTCAAGGGCCTCCTCAAGTGATCCGAGAAGGAGACGCGGCCGCCATGATGCCCACCCCGCAAACCAACGACACCATCGCTCCGCTCTCCGCGGCCGTCACGCTGGACGACGCGACGCGCGAGGACCTCCGCGCGACCTACGGCGCGGTCTGGGAGATCGAGACCGAGGACGGCGACTCCGTCGTCTTCCGCAAGCCCTCGCCCCAGGAGTACCGCCGCTTCAAGGCCTGCGCGCTCGACGAGAACAAGCGCATGCACGCCGACGAGAACCTCGCTCGAGACGTGGTCGTGTTCCCCGAGCCGAAGTCGCCGGAATTCAAGGCGCTGTTCGAGCGGCTGCCCGCGCTGCCCACCGCCCTCTCGAAGGCGATCCTGCGGGCCGCGGGCTACGTGGAGGGCCTCGAAGCGCGAAAACTCTGAGCCGGCACGACGAGGCTCGTAAGAGCCCCGTCGTCGCCGGCGAGTGCATCCGGGCGGTGCTGCGCGGGGATGACTCCGAAGATGCGGATGTGGGGGCGGTGCTCGTGGGAGAGTTCGTCCTGCGCGTGATCCACGCGCTGACTCCAGCGGGGTGAGCGCTTGGGCGGGCGTCCTCCAACCTGCATTACGGGGGCGACTCGGGCACGGGACTCGAACCGGAACCATGCCACAGCACGGGAGCGGCCCACCCGACTGCAGGCGTCCAGGCGAGCGCGCGCACCCACCAGGGCGGCGGTGGGCACGGGCAGGTGGCCGAACGAATCATGAACAGCTTGTGGAACACGCCGCCCGCGAACTTCGCCGCGACCTCCGCCGCCGTACCGCCCCCAATGCCCATCTTGATCAGCATCTGGCCCGACTTCGCCCCCGTCAGCATCTCGAGGTCGAGGCTCAGGCCCGCGATGATCTCGCCGTCGACCGACCACGAGAACGATGGGCCGACGTTGATCGCCGAGACGCAGTCGACGCCCAGGCCGATCACGTACTGAAGCTGGCCGTGCAGACCGACCGGGGTCTTCACCCCGGCCCCCACGCGACCGCCGACCGTAACCGACACGAGCACAGCCACCGCTCCGCAGTCATCCCACAGTAGGGTAGCAAAGCCCTCGACGGCTCCGCCGACGGTGATCCCCGCCGGCCAGCTAAGCGACACCTCAACCCCCACCCCGGTGCCGTGAATCATCCGGCGAGCATACGACGCCGCTCGAACCTTGAGTAGGCGACCGCCACGACGTGCGCGAGCGCAAGTCGGGGCGCGCTTTCGACGACGCCGCTCAGCAACAGCTCACGCCGCAGTGCGCGCAGCTGGTGGCGCACGCGCTGCAGCCCACCTTCGCGCACTCTTCCGCGCAGCGCTCACAGGCCTGCTTGCACAAGCGCCGCGCTTCCTCGAGCAGCGGGCTCGTCCGCGCGGCGAGCTGGGTGACCAGCATGCAGATGTCGATGCAGTCGCGGCACGCGCGGATGCACGCCGCCTTCGCGACGGGGTCGGAGCTCAGGCACTCCTCGATGCAGCGCTCGCACGACTCGACACACGACGTGCAGCTGGTGGCGGTGGTCTCGGTGGACGACATGATGTTGGCTCCTTCGTTGCGGTGGACGTGACTGTGCTCGGTGACTCGAGCTCGTGCAGGATGTTGCAGTGGGCGACGGCGGTCTCTCCGCTGCACGCGCCGACGAGCCGAGCCACCGCGTCGCGCAGCGCGGTGATCTCGCGCAGCCGGACCTCCAGCGCCTCGAGCTTCGCCTGGGCCCGCACACGCACCGCTCCACAGCGGGCACCGGGCCGCGCGCGCAGCGCAAGCAGGTCCCGCACCTCGGTCAGCGAGAAGCCCAACGTCGTCGCGCGTCGCACGAAGCGGAGGCGCGCCACGGCCTCCACGTCGAACTGGCGATACCCACCGCGGGAGCGCCCACGGGCTGCCACGAGGCCCACGCGCTCGTAGTAGCGGATCGTCTCCACCGTCACCCCGACCTCCGCGGCCAGCGTCCCGATCGTGAGCCCCATGCCCTCCATCCTGCACCCTGAAGCCGACTTCAGGGTCAAGGCCCTGCGCGCACCACACCCCAAAGCCCATGGAAACCCTCACCTGGATGTTCAAGCTGGTGGACCAGATGTCCGGTCCAGCCGGCGCGATGGGCAAGCGCCTCGCGGGCCTCGGCACCCAGGTGAAGTCCGCGGCCCGCTCGGTGAAGGACTTCGCCGCCAAGACCGTCGACTGGACCGGGAAGATCGGCCTCGCCGCCCACGCTGTCCACGCGCTGCTCGAAGCCTCCCTGCGCCTCGCCGCGAGTGGCCTCGGCCTCGGAAAGTCCGTCGTCGAGGCCGAGCAGTTCCACAGGGTCACGATCGCTGGGCTCACGGCCATCGAGAAGTCCGCCCGCGTCGTCGCAGGGGCCGAGCTCGCGCTCGAGACCATGGCCGACAACGCGGGCTCCGACATCAAGCCCCTGGTCGAGCAGTTCAAAGAGCTTCGGCTCGCTGGCTTCGGCACCCAGAATGCGCTCGACGCGATTGCAGCCTCTCTCTCGGTCACGGCAGTTCACGGCGACAAGGCCGGCGGCGCGGTCTACGACCTCATCAAGTCCATCAAGGCCAACAAGCAGGGCCTCCTCGACGCGGGTGCGCTCGAGACCGTGACGAAGGCGGGGATCCCCGCGGCCCACTACAAGGAGGCGCTCGCCAAGCTCAAGGGCGTCACGGTCGACCAGATCGAGTCCCTCGTGAAGGCGGGTCAGGTCTCCGCAGACGAAGGGCTCGGCGCCCTCCTCTCTACGATCCACGAAAAACTCGACAAGGAGGAGGGGCTCGGCGGCGCGGCCAAGACGCTGCTCGGCGATTCGGTCCCTGGTCAGCTCCAGCGCCTGCAGAACATCCTCCGCCGGCTCTTCGCCGACGCCGGCGTCGCTGGGCCGATGGTCCGCGCGCTCAAGGCGCTCAACGACCTGCTTGGCGAGAACTCCGCCACGGGCAAGAAGCTCCGGCAGATCTTCGCCTGGCTCTTCGGCGCGGTCGCCGACCTCTTCGAGGCGCTGGCCTCCGGCACCACGCTCTCAGACGCCTTCGACGCGGTCTTCGCCTTCTTCGACGCCATCGGGCGGGTCTGGGCGGCCATCGAGCCCTACCTCTCTGAGCTCGGCGGCCCGCTCTGGGAGGGGATCAAGGAGGCCGTCCAGCCGCTGATCGGGCTCTTCGCCAAGGTATTCCCGGCCAAGGGGGGGCCCGCAGACCCACGGCTGCTCGCGGCGTTCAGGGACCTGGGGAAAGTCCTCGGGTGGCTGCTCGGCATCGCCGTCGACCTCGGCATCCTCGCCGCAGCGGTGTTCGGGCTCCTGGTCACCGCGCTCGCCGTGGTCGTCCGGGCCTTCCACCTCTTCGGGCGAGCCATCGAGGACGCTTGGGACAGCATCACGGACTTCTTCGAGAGCCTCTGGGACGGGGCCGTCGACCTCTACGACGGGGCGATCGAGATCGCGGAAGGCTTCATCGATGGCCTCATCGAGGGCATCGAGAACGGCTGGGACACGGTCGTCGACACCGTCATGGGTCTCGGCGACGCCGTGGTCGGCTCGGTGAAGAAGAAGCTGGGCATCGCCTCACCCTCGAAGGTGATGGCCGCCTTCGGCGCCTTCACGGCCATCGGCTTCGCCCAGGGAGTCGAGCAGAAGACCCCCGAGGCCGAGGCGGCCGTGAGCTCGCTCGTCATGCCCCCCTTCCTCGTCGGTGCCGCAGGCCCGGGGGCCGCGACAGCGGGCGGGGGCGCGCCAGGGCCGATCGCCATCGGAGACATCGTCGTGCACGTCCCCGCCAACACCAACGACCCTGAAAAGTTCGGACGCGCGGTCGGCGACGGGGTCCGAGAGAAGCTCGTGTCCCTGCTCGAAGAGCTCGGGGTCCAGCAGGGGGCAGCGTAGCCGTGCCGGTCGCTGCGCCCTTCTGGGACGACGATCCCACCTCGTGGGACGTGGCCTCGCTCGGGGGCTACGTCCTCCCTGGCCTCGCTCGCATCGACGGCCTCGAGCTCGCCTCGAAGTGGGACGTGAAGGAGGCGGCCGGCACGGACGGCGCCACGGAGACCTACCAGGGCTACACCCCCGCGAGCTTCCAGCTCGTCTTCCGGCTCTGGGAGCGCGCCCAGTGGGAGCGCTGGCTCTCGCTCGCGCCCAAGCTCCGTCCCCGTCCGGGGAAGGAGGCGCCGACCCCGCTCGACATCGCTCACCCAGACCTCGCCGTCTGGAACATTTCCAGGGCGATCCTCCGCAAGATGAAGCCCAAGAAGATCCCGGACTTCTACGAGGTCTCGCTCGAGCTGACCGAGTACTTCCCGCAGCCGAAGAAGACGGTCACCTCGACCATGAACCCGGTCCCGGGCCTATGGAACGCGCTTGATGGCTCGCCCAACCCCGGCCAGGCCCGGCCCACGCCCCCAAGCAAGGGGATGGTCCGGCCCTGACGCAACTCCGCCGCACGCCCACGTTTCAACTCCTCGCCACCACGAGTCACACCCCCATGGCCTACTGCACCGTGAACGGGCACCGCGTCCTGCGTGCCGTGCTCACACTGCCCCGCGTCGGACGCTGGCACGCCGACCTCGTCGTCGACGCGCGCGATCCCCTCTCGGGCGACGTCGAGCTCGCCTTCGGCGACGGCACGATGAAGTTCGTGGGGACCGTCTTCCGCGGCGACGTCTTCGGTGACACCCTCCACTGCCGCATCGTCGCCGGCAAGAACGGACTCGCCAAGCCGGTCGGGGCGAAGTACTACCGCGGCGTCCCGCTACGGCTCCCGCTCGCAGACCTCGTCGCCGAAGTCGGCGAGGTGCTCTCCCCACGCATCGACCCCGCCGTGGTCGACACGCTTCTGCCCAAGTGGGCACGCACCGCCGGGCCCGCGTCCCACGCGCTCACCGCCCTCGTCGAGCAGGCACACGCCTCCTGGCGCTTCATGCCCAGCGGCGCCCTCTGGGTCGGCAAGGAGCAGTGGAATGAGCTCGACTTCCCCCACCAGCTCCTGCGGGACGATCCCAAGGACGGGCGGTTCGAGATCGCGAGCGACCTCCCCTACCTCCGGCCCGGCCAGGTCTTTCGAGGCAAGCGCATCTCCGCCGTCACCGTCACGGTCGATGCCGACAAGTCCCGCACCGAGGCCTGGACGGAGAAGGCCGACGGCGGTGACGATCTCCTCGACCGCCTCAAGGGCTCACTGGTCTCCATCATCCGCGGCGTCATGCGCGAGGTCGCCTACCACAAGCCCTACCCCGCCCGCGTCGTCCAACAGGACGCCGATGGCACGCTTCACCTGCGGCCCGACTCTGCCATTCTGCCCGGGCTCACCGGCGTGCCCATCCGCTACGGGGTCCCGGGAGTCACGGCTCGGGTGCCACCCGGTACGCGCTGCATCGTCGAGTTCGAGAACGGCGACCCGCAGACCCCAGTGGTCACGGGGTTTGAGCCGGGGGCGCTGCTCGAGTTGTCGCTGGACGGAGGCAGTCGTCGCGTCGCGCGCGAGGCCGATCCAGCCGCATGCGGACGCTTGGCCTGGGTGGCGGATCCCAGCGGCAAGAGTCTGACGCTCGGCTACCAGCCCGAGGGCGCAACCGCCGTAGCCCCGTTTCTCACACTCACCTTCCCGTCGGTGCTTGCCGTCCCTGCGACAGGAGACGTTCCGCTGTCGGGACTGATCTCCGGTGGCGCCGATCGCATTCGCGCCTGATCACGGCGCGGGCATGCTCACGATGGCCGTGTAGCCTGGCAGGGACTCTGGCGCGCAGACGACACGCACAGCGCCATCCTTGACGTCCATCGGGACCTGCTGGCACTGATAGCCGTCCGCATCCGGCTTCGGCTTGCAGACCAGCGCGACGCCTCTAGCCAAGTCGCTTCGTACACGACCAGGGAAGGTGCGCTCGGCAAACCATGACTTGGCGACGCTTCCAACGAGCACGTCACACTTCAGCTCGTCGACGGATGATCCGCCTCCGGCGAGTGCATCCTTCGTGTCGGCCGAGACCACATCGAGCAAGGCATCAAGCGCCCCGCCGTCCTTGTCGCTCGGGTTGTCGAGCGCGTGCTGCGCCGAGCACGCGACCGCCACGACCACTGAGCCCACCAGCATCCCCGCCACCATCTTCACGCGCATCGTCCTGCTCCTGCTTAGAAGGGGCGCATCCTGACGCACTCGAGCCGCTCGCGCCATGGCCCAGGACAACTTCGGCGCCGACGTCTCCACCTTCCTCGAGGGAGACCTTGATCCGTACTTCCGCGACCTCTCAGGCCCGCGAGTCGTCGCCGAGGCCGTCGCGCGTCGCTGGCTCACCCCGACCGGCGCGCTCTTCTACGACCCCGCCTTCGGCGTCGACGTCCGTGAGCTTCTTGGAGCAGCGTTGACTCCTGAGCGCGCCTTCGCCCTCCGGACCAAGCTGGCCCAGCAAGCCGAAGAGGACGACCGAGTGGACGCGGCCGACGTGGACGTCAGCCTCGACCCAAGGACTCGTCGCCTGGAGATCCGTGCTTCTTTGCGGACCGCCGCGGGCCCATTCGCGCTGGTGCTGGCCATCGACGAGCTCCGAGTCGAGCTCCTCGAGCCCGCCTGACGCTGGCGCCGACTGGTCGAGCGCGCGATACTCGGAGCTAGGCACGTGCGTCCGGACGAGACCCAGGTCACCGCGTTCTGCACGCACTGTGGCGAGGCGGAGAGCTTCACTCCCACTGACCACGGCATGAGAACGGCCAGGCACTGGCTCGCAGCGCACAACTGCGCGGACGCCGAGTCGGCCGCATGGGCGTGCGACGCGCCGCATGATGAGCCTGCGCCCAGCACGTTCGGGTGATTCCGAATGGTCCGGCGCTGACGGCTACCGAATCGCAAGCCACGCCTTGTGGTCGACCCTGAAGACCTCGGAGTCCCGCTCCCCCGGGACTCCGTGTTTCATACACAGGCCGTCCAGCAAGGTCCCCCACTGATAGGCCTCCCGCTCGTCGTCGGTCATCACGCCGACGAAGGCCGCCCGATAGATTCTTCCGGCCAGGAGCCGGCCGACATCCGCCACTTGGCGCTCGATCCGGTCCACAGCGGCGTTGTTGGCGACGGTCTCGTCGGCCGACACCACCACGTCGACGACGAAGAGTCGGAGCTGGCGATCCGAGCGCACGACCTCCGGCGCGATGCCTTCGCCGAGTGAGTCAAGGCGGTCGAAGCCGTTGTCGGCCGCTGCGGCTTCCGCAGCCGCACGCAGCACCGCACGGTGCTCATCCGTAGCGCTCTTCCTCACCATGACGCGCGTCGCACGAGCGTCGTCGGCTGTCACTGACCGACCTGGTCCCCCACGCCCATGGCCGCCTCCCTCCTCTCGCTGGTCACCCCGCTCACGGCAGCCGACGTGCGCCGCAGCGCGCTCGGGCTCCTCAAGCTGGTGGGCTTCCCCGTCGCGAGCTGGGGTCCAGCAAGCGTCCCCCGCGCGCTCGTCGAGATCTTCAGCGAGGCCGTGGCCGACCTCTCGGGCACCGTCTCCAAGATCGCCCAGAGCGGGTTCCTCTCCTTCGCCGAGGCCGAGT
>CAZUZY010000413.1:0-7653 GCA_964624885.1 uncultured Polyangiales bacterium
CGGCGTGGCGCGGGTCGACGACGACCGGGACGGCGCGCTCCTCGCGGCCGCCCTCCGCTCGCACGCGGAGAACTACAGCACCCACGCCGGCGCGGTCCACGTCACCTTCCGCGACGACTCTCCGCCCGACGCGCCGGTCCCCGGCCAGAGCTCCGACGTGTTCAGCCCGCACTCCTACGTCGACCGCGTGCACGACGTCGCGGTCCTCGGCTACGGCGGCTGGTTCGACGGCGCGTACGCCTCGTCCGCCATCCGCCGCTTCGAGGCGCTCGGTGCGCGCGGCGTCGACGCGCGGCTCCTCGTGGGCCCGTGGATCCACGGCGGCCAGCTCGATCTCGACCCCGGCGCGCCCGGCCCGGCCGCGCAGTTCGACCACGCGGCCGAGCTGCTGCGCTTCTTCGATCCGCACCTCGTCCCCGAGCGCGCGACCGAAGACGCGACGCCGCGCGTGCGCACCTGGGAGCTCGGCGAAGGCGGCTTCCACGCGCACGACGTGTGGCCTCCGCCCGACACGACGACCCGGGTCCTGCACCTCGATCCGGCGGGTCACCTGCGCGACGTGGCGACGGAGGGCGCGCGCACCGCCGAGGTGACCCGCACCACCGGCGCGGGGCCCCGCAGCCGCTACCGCACGCTCCTCTGCCCGTTCCTGCACGCCGACGGCAGCGGCAGCACCGGCGTCGACGCCTTCACGTTCGAGAGCCCGCCGCTCGACGCCTTCACCGTCGCCGGCCATCCCGTCCTGGTGCTCCACCTCGCGTCGAGCGCGCCCGACGACGCGGTGTTCGCCTATCTCGAGGACGTCGATCCGCTCGGGCGGACACGGCTCGTGAGCGAGGGCGGCCTCCGCACGCTCCACCGCACGACGCTCGTCGACGACGCGCGCGGCCTGCCGCGGGTGCACGCCACGTTCCTGCGCGCGGATGCCCTCGGCCTCGCACCGGACGAGGCCGCGACCCACTGCCTCGAGCTCCTGCCGCTGCACCTCCGGGTGCGACCGGGGCATCGCCTGCGCCTGCGCCTGACCGGCGCCGACGTCGACCACTTCACGACGCCGCCCGGCCCCTCGACCGTGCGGTGGCGCCTCGACCTCGGTCGCTCTCGCCTGTTGCTCCCCGTCGCGCCGCGCGGAGGCCTTGGGTAGAAGGGCGGGATGGGTCGCCTCCTCGTCTGCCTCCTGATGCTGACGAGCGCGTGCTCGAAGCCCAAAGGTGAGGGCCGCCTCGCTGGCGTCGCTTACCGGCTCGAGCTGGTGGGCGACTACCGACGGCTCGAGCCGAGCGACCACGAGCACGTGTGGATCCCCGCGGACCCGAACGCGCCGATCGTGGTCCTCCGGCATGCGCCGCGCCCGCAGCAGCTCGTCGGCGGCAAGCCGGTGACCTCCCCCTGCCCGGCCGAAGACCGGCCCGGCGGCAGCGCGGGCGGCCTGCTCTACACACGCAGCGGCGCTTTGCGCGCCTTCACGGCGCCGAGCGGACAGGCCCTCGTGCTCCTCCACTGCTTGCCGCCGGGTGAGGCGACGATCCTCTGCACGGCGAGCTTCGACGACGGCGAGCTCTCGGGCGCTCGGAAGGAGACCGCCATGCGCGCTTGCCGGTCTCTGCGCGTCGACCCGTAACTGGAGGCAACCATGGCCCACGTCTTCGTCACAGGTTTCGCAGAGGGTCTCGGCCGAGCGACCGCGGAGACGCTGCTCGCCGCCGGACATCGTGTCGTCGGCCTCGTCCGCGGGAGAGGGCGGCTCCCCGCGGTGCAGGATCTGGTCGCGCGCGGCGCCACCACCGTGCTCGGCGACCTCGCCGATCTCGGGCAGACCCGGGAGGTCGCCGACCAGGTGAACGTGCTCGGCCCCCTCGACGCGGTGATCCACAACGCCGGCGTGTACGACGACCCCGCGGTGCTCGCCGTGAACGTCGTCGCCCCCTACGTGCTGACCGCGCTCGTCGCGCGCCCGCGGCGCCTCATCTACCTGAGCAGCGGTATGCACCGTGGTGGGCGCCCCCACCTCGAGGGCCTCGACTGGACGGGGCGTCGCGCGACGGCCTCGTACTCCGACAGCAAGCTGTTCGTGACCGCGCTCGCGGCGGCCGTCGCGGAACGGTGGCCGGACGTGTGCTCCCACGCGGTCGACCCCGGCTGGGTGCCGACGCGGATGGGCGGCCCGAACGCGCCCGACGACCTGCGCCTCGGGCACCTGACACAGGAGTGGCTCGCGACGAGCGACGACGCCGAGGCGACGACGAGCGGCGGCTACTGGCACCACCAGCGCCGCGTCGCGCCGCACCCCTCCGTTCTCGACCGCGCGTTCCGCGCGCGCCTGCTCGAGGAGCTCGCGCGGGTCACCGGCGTCGCCTTGCCGGCGGCGTAGCGTTCTTGGTCGGGGAGGCGCTTCGGGGCACGCTCGACCGTCGCCACGCGAGGGCGCCGACGCCGCGCGATGAGCTTCCGATCCGAGACCACGGTTGTTTTCCGCACGGTCAGCTGATTGTAGGAAGTCGCGTAGCGTCAAATGGAAACCGCCTTGCGGTCTCCGCTCGATCGAGCACAAAGGACCCACCGGCGCGGCAGCGCGCCACAGGAGGGTTCATGCGTTCGACGGTCCTGTTCTTCGCGACGGCTTCTGCGATCTGCTGGGCGGGCGTGGCTTCCGCCGACTACAGCGCCAAGGGTTCGGTCGCGACGACGACGACGAACCTGAGCGCCGGCTTCGGCGGTGCGACGGGCGGCAAGCTCGTCGTGCCGAACGCCCCCGGCACCTACCCCCTCATCGTGGCGAGCCACGGGTTCTCGGCCACCGCCGACAACCAGGTCGGCTGGGCCGAGCTGTTCGCGAGCTACGGGTTCGTCGTCGTCGCACCGACGTTCCCCGGCGGCTTCTCTCCCGATCACGTGAAGAACGGCCAGATCATCAAGACCCTCGTCACCGATCTCGCCACCGCCGACACGCCGGCCAAGGGCAAGATCGACAAGACGAAGATCGGTCTCGAGGGCCACAGCGCCGGCGGCCTCGCGACCACGCTGGCCGCCGCCGAAGTGGTGCCCGCGGCCACCGTGCTCTTCGATCCCGTCGACAACGGTAGCCTCGGCAAGACGGCGTACGCGAAGCTGTGCGGGCCGGTCCTCGACTTCTTCGCCGGCCCGAGCTCGTGCAACAACAGTGGGGGCTGGTTCGACTTCCGCACCACCGCCAAGGGCCCGACCACCTCGTTCCGCGTGAAGGGCTCCACCCACTGCGACGGCGAGAACGCCCCGCGCTCCCTCTGTGGCCTCACCTGCGGTGGCGCCGCCGACGCCACGCGGCAGAAGGTGTACGGGCGCTACGCGACGGCGTTCTTCCTCGCGAACCTCAAGGGCGACAGCGCGGCCGCCGCGACGCTCACCAACACGGTCCTGTCGGCCGACACCGAGATCGGCGAGGTCTCGATCGGCGGCGGCCCGAGCTGCACGCCGACCGGCGGCGACGCGGGTGTGTCCGACACGGGCGTCCCCCCGACCGACACGGGCATCCCCACCGGCGACACGGGCACGCCCACCACCGACACCGGGACGCCGACCACGACCGACTCGGGCGCGCCGACGTCCGACTCCGGCACGTCGCCCAGCGGCGACGGTGGCAGCGGCGGTGACGCGGGCAGCGTCGACGGCACGACCGACGCGGGCGGCTGCTCCTGCACGAGCCCCGGCACGTCCACGTCGACCCAGGGCCTGCTCGCCCTCGGCGTCGGTCTCGCCGCGCTCGTCCTCGGTCGCGCGCGTCGATCGCGCTGAGCCGTGGCAGCGCGACCGTAGGCGCCGACCGGCGGGTCGCGGGTGCGACTGCTATGCTGACCCGGTGAACGAGCGCGTCCGCAGCAACTCGATCCGCCTGACCCTGGGCGTCGCGTTGTTCGTCGTCGTCGCGCTCGCCGCCCTGGTCGGCGCGCGCCCGATCACCGCGCGGAGATCGACCGCCGCGACGGTCACGAGCGCCGCGGTGGAGCTGGCCTCGCTCCGCGCGTGGGCCACCGGACCGACCGAGCCCGTGGTCGCGAAGGCGGAGGCACCCGCCGCGCGCCGCGCCGATGTCCTCGCCCCTCCGCTCCTCGGCCCCGCGCTCCCCGTCGTCGAAGCCGCCTGCCTCGTCCTGCCGACCCCACCGACGGCCACCGTCCCCCGCGCCGCGCCCGAACACCCGGCCTCGCGCGTCCTCGCGCGCCGTCATCGCTCGCGCGCCCCACCCGCCTGCTGATCCTCCCGCCGCGCGCCGCTGTGCGCGCCCCCGCCTCGTCCGCACCGCGTGGTGACGGCGAGGTCCGTCCTTTGGCCCGAGGAGCAGCCCCATGCCTATCCAGAGTCTACGCACCTCTCCCGCTCGTCGCTCGAGCATCGTCGGCGGTCACGAGCGGGTCCTGCTGGCGGCCGTCGACCTCTCGCCCGCGAGCGAGGCGGTCTTCGACGCCGCCCTCGACATCGCCCACGCGGAGCCCGACGCCACCATCCATCTCCTCCACGTCCGCCGCCCCGCCGACGGCATCCCGGAGGCGCGGGCCGCGGAGGCCCTCGCCGACTGGGCTGCGCTGCTCCCCGACGAGGGAGCCACCCTCGAGCTGTGCTCGGTCGAGGCCGACGACATCCCCTCGGCCATCGTGCGCGCGGCGGCGCGCGTCGACGCCGACGTGATCCTCGTCGGCACGCACGGTCGCACCGGCGTCGCCCGCGTCGTCCGGGGTTCGGTGGCCGAGACGGTGGCGCGCACCGCAGGCTGCTCGGTGTTCGTCGTCCGCAAGAAGCGAGGCCGGTGATGGCGCCCGTCCTTGGGACCGACACGCATCGACAGGCGGTCGGGGTCTTCGCCTTCGCCGGGCTCTGCCTGGTCGGCTCGTGGAGTGTGGCCGTGGCCCTGCGCGGCGTGGGCTTCGCCCTGCACCCCCCGCTCGGCCTCCGCCTCTTCACGGTGACGCTGTTCTACGCGGCGACGATGGGCTGGCAGCCGATCGCGGCGGCGTGGGCGGTGCGTCGCTGGATGGCACCGGACGATCTCGCGCTTCGCCCCGCGTCACCTCGCGTGCTCGGAGCAGCGATCGTCGCGGTGCTGCTCGGGGCGGCGCTCGCCACCTCGCTTGCGCTCGTCGGCCGGTGGACCGGCGTGGCGTCGGCGTCGGCGTCCTTCAACGGGACCGTCGAAGTCACGGACGCCGCTCGCCCCGTGGCCGACGCGCTCGCCGTCGCGCTCGGCGGTGTGGCGGCGCTCCTCTTGCTCGCCCTGCAGGCGCTGGGCGAGGAGCTCGGCTTCCGTGGTCACCTCCTGCCCACCGCCATGCGCGCCTTCGGCCGCGTCCGGGGGCTCACGATCCACGCGGTGCTGTGGGGACTCTGGTACGCACCGGTCGTGTTCTCGGCGACCTACGTCGGGGTCCCCTCCACGCGCGCCTTCGCCCACTGCGCGGCGTTCACGGTGACGTGCTCCCTCGTCGGAATGCTCCTCGGGTGGCTACGCCTGGCGAGCGGCAGCCTCGCGCCCCCGTTGACCGCCAACCTCACGCTGACGCTCGTCGCGGGCACGCCATACCTGCTGCACGGCCTCGACGCCGGTCTCCGATCCGCCATCCTGCAGCCGGTCGGCTGGGTCGTGCTGGTCGCCGCCGTCGCCACGCTCCTGCGTCGGCGCTTTCGCGACCTCGTGCGTCTCCCGCCGAATCCGGCGCCGCTCGTGGCCGCGCAGCTCACCTGGCTCGCGGAGAGGCCGCGCGACCGCACGCTCCACTGACGCTCGTCTCTGTCCCGCAAGAGCGGCGCCTTCGACCCGCGGTCACATCCGACCGTGCACCACCGCCAGGATCGCCGCCTCCCTGGCGATCGCCTCGCGCTCGATCGCCGCGGCCTCGGCGGTGATCCGCGCCACCGCGTCCTTGTCGTCGTACGAGGCGCAGTTGATCTTCACGTTGAGGTGCGCGCCCAGCACCGCCGAGCGCGCGCAGAGCGCGCCCACGCCGGCGTCGGAGACCGAGGCTGCGTTGCCGAGCTCGGCCATCGCCGCGATGACGTCCATGGAGGCGAGGGCCTCTTTCATGACCTGCAGCGGCACGTCGATGGCGAGGCGCGTGGCCTCCTGGATCGCGCGCTTGCGCGCCGCCTTCTCCGCGTCGGTGCCCCTGGGCAGGCCGAAGGCGGCCATCACCCGGTCGAACGCGGCGGTGTCCTCGTCGACCAGCCGCAGCAGGGCCTCGTAGCGCGCCTTGCCGGCGACCGCGTGGTCGCTGAACTCCTTCCAGCGCGCGTCCCAGCCCCGCTTGTGCGACGACAGGTTGGCGACCATCGTGGCGAGCGCGGCCCCGAGCGCGCCCAGCGCGGCGCTGATCGAGCCTCCGCCGGGCGCCGGCGACTCCGACGCGGTCTCCTCGGTGAACGCGCGCAGCGACAGGTCCACGAGGCGCCGGCCCTTGGGCGCGCGCGCGGCGATGGCGTACTCGACGATCTTCTCCTCGGGCCGGAACGGGGCGAGGTCGGAGAGGCCGAGCGAGCGCACCGCGATCTTGATCAGCTCGGCGTCGGACACCCCCGTCGACCGCTGCTGCTTCTCGAGGAAGTAGCGCCCCGCGTCGAGCATCGCTCGCAGGGGGACCAGGCCGACCAGCTCGGACCCGGTGACGCGGACCCCGCGCGCCGCCGCGGCGCGCACGCACTCGTCGAAGGCCACGTGCAGCGGGGTCACCGAGACGTCGGTGAGGTTGAGCGACACCTGCGCCACGCCGTACTCGGGGATGTACCAGCCGATGCCCTTGACCGAGCGCAGCGTGCCGGGCTGCTGGCGCATCACGCCGTCCTCGCCCTTCACTTCGCGGCCCTTCTCGCGCACGTCGAAGGCGATGGCGTTGGCCCGCCGCGTCGAGGTGGTGTTGAGGTTCACGTTGTAGGCGAGGAGGAAATCGCGCGCGCCGACCGCGGTCGCGCCGGACCCCGGGTCGAAGGTGGAGGGGCCGAAGTCGGGCGCCCACGCAGGGTCGCGCAGCTTGGCCTCGAGGCCCTCGTACTCGCCCGCCCGCACGTCGGCGAGGTTGCGCCGGGCGGGCGTGCTGGCCGCGCGCTCGTAGCAGTAGATGGTGAGGCCGACCTCCTCGCCGAGGCGCTGGGCGAGGCGCCGCGCGAGGGCCGCGGTCTCCTCCATGGTGATGCCCGCGACGGGGACCAGCGGGCAGACGTCGAGCGCGCCGAAGCGCGGGTGCTCGCCCTGGTGCTGCCGCATGTCGATCAGCTCCTTGGCCTTGGCCGCGCCGCGCACCGCCGCCTCGAGCACGGGCTCGGGCGCGCCGACGAAGGTGACCACCGTGCGGTGGGTGGCCTTGCCGGGGTCCACGTCGAGCAGCATGACGCCCTCCACCGAAGAGATGGCGGCGGTGATCTGCTGGATCACGGCGGGGTCACGGCCTTCGCTGAAATTGGGCACGCACTCGACGAGGACGCTCATGGCGCCTGTCTACCCAAGGCGCGCGCCCCCCGCTAGCCCTGGCGCTCGTTGAACCCGCGGCCGGCGAGGATGTCGGCCGCGCACTTCTCGGCTCGCCGCGCGCGGGTCTCGCTCTGCTTGGCGCCCGAGACGTGCAGGACGTGGCTGCGGCGGCGTCCCGGGGTCAGGGCCGCGAAGGCGCGGGCGAGGGCCGGGTCGGCCGCGAG
>CAZUZY010000414.1:0-7648 GCA_964624885.1 uncultured Polyangiales bacterium
CCCGCGGCCCGCACGGCGGCGGCTCGCACGGCGGCGGCGGTGGTCGTCGGCGCGGCCACCGGCGCTAGGATCAAGCGCGCTTCGACAGATCCGGCAGCCCCTCCCGCGCGCGGTAGGCGCGGTCGTCCGCGCCGAGCTCCGTGAGCGCGTCGCGGATGTGCTCGGCGATGCGCTTGTACGTGCGCAGGCGCGGTGGCTCGGCGTAGAACCCGTCCATGGCGAGCGGGGCGCCGAAGGTCAGCGTGATGGGCTGACCGTCGCCGGTGAAGTTGCTGCTCACCTGCTTCGGCAGGTCGTTGAGCAGCCCGAGGACGAAGAACGGGATGACGATGGGCTTGGCGCGCAGCACCATCTGGCCGACGCCGATCTGGGCCGGGAGCAGGGTGTAGGGGTCGTCCGTCTTGTTGCGCGTGCCCTCGGGGTGCATGCCGGCCACGACGCCGGGCTCCTTCAGCATCTCGCTGATCAGGTCGACCGTGTACTCGTTGAACACCCGCGCGTCGGGCCGGCGCATCACCGGCGGGTACATGGCCCAGGCGCTCATCAGCGCGTTGACCACGATGCCGTCGGGGCGCTCGTAGAAGTAGTCGCCGCGCACCGGGAAGAACATCTTGGTGACCCAGTCGGTGTTGCGCAGGAGCACCGAGCTCATCACGTACATGTCGAAGAAGCTGCGGTGGTTGCCGACGAACAGCACACCGCGGTCGGGAGCGAGGTTCTGCAGGTGCTCGAGCCCGCGGACGCGCTGCAGGCGCTCGGTCGACACGTGCACCCAGCTCATGCCCACCGTCTTGAGGAACTGATGGGTCGCCCGCTTGAGCAGACGCTGACGGTTCATCGCGTCGGCGATGCCGAACGCGAAGCGCTCGAAGGGGGTCAGGACCGCGAGTTGCTCTTGGGACGGCTGCAGCATGACGGGCTCGTGACCATAGTCCGACCTCCCGCCGAAATCACGGGCAGGTGACGAGGGGGAGCGCGGCCGGCTCGACCCCGTAGGTGGCGAGGACCGCGCGGAGAATCAGCGGCAGGGCCTCGCCGTCGAGCCGGGCAGCCTCTCCCGCCGGGACGTCGAAGAGGGGCTTGCCCGACGGGTGGTCGGGAGGGATGGGGATCGGGTCGCGGAGGAGGATGCCGATGACCTCCTGGCTGCCCGCGGAGACGACCGGGCCGCCGACGTCACCGGCGCAGGCGTGGGCGTCGACGTGGAGCGAGGTGGCCGTGATCGCACGCACCGGACCCGCGAAGCCGACCCCTCGCACGCCGCTCGAGCCTGTCGTGCAGCGGCCGAAGCCGACGACGCGCACCGACTCGCCGAGAGCGACCGCGCGGTGGAGCCGCATGCGCAGCGGGGCGACGGCGAGGGGCGCGTCGGTGACCAGCGCCGCGACGCCGAGGCAGTCGCGCTCCTCGACCGCGGTCACCGGGACGCTCGCGTAGCTGACGGCGCCACCGCCGACCCGCGCCCGCAGCCGGAGCGCGCTGGGATCGATGACCTTGTCCGACGAGACGGCGCCGATGTCGACGAGGCAGGGGCGCGAGGTGAGCACCACGCGTGGTGCCACGACGGTGCCCGTGCACTCGCCGTCGCGGCTCTTCACCCGCAGCACCGCGTCGAGCGGGTCGAGGAACGGATCGGGGACGTGCGCCAGCACCACGGGTGGCTCGCGACCCGAGACGGTGCAGCCCGCGAGCAGGCTCGTGAGGAAGATCGACGCGAGACCTCGACGCACCCGACGAGCGTAGCGCGCGCGAAGGGAGCAGGCCGCGTGCAGCGGGTGCGTCGGACGAATCCCCTGCGCCCGACGCCGGGGCTCGGAGCCCCATTTGCGGGTCGCCACGCGGACGGCACGAACGTTGAAGCCTCTCCGAGCATGCTCCCCAAGCACATCCTCGTTCCGGTCGATTTCCTCGACACGAGCACCAAGGCGCTGGACTACGCGCTCGAGCTCGCGGAGAAGGTGGGGGCGGAGGTCACCGCGCTGCACGCCTACGTGATCCCCGTGGTGGGGTTCCCGGACGGCGCGCTGATCGCCACGGCCGAGATGGCCTCGCGGATCCTGGACGCCTCGCAGAAGGCGCTGCAGGAGCTGATCGAGCCGCGCAAGGCGCGCGGCGTGAAGATCCACGCGCTCTTGCACCAGGACGAGGCGCGCACGGCGGTGCTCAAGGTGTGCAAGGAGGTGGGCGCGGATTTGATCGTGATGGGCACCCACGGTCGGAGCGGTCTGCCCCGCGCCCTCCTCGGGAGCGTCGCCGAAGGGGTGCTTCGGCGCGCCGACGTGCCCGTGTTGATCCTACGTGGTCCGGAGTGACGAACATGCGCAAGATGAAGATGCGAGAGGCGATGACGTCGAGCCCCCACACCATCGGTCGGGAGCAAGCGCTCACCGTGGCCTGGGATCTGATGCGCAAGTTCAACATCCGGCACCTCCCGGTGCTCGACGGCGGCAAGCTGATCGGCATCGTCTCGGAGCGCGATCTGCAGGTGCTCGACGGCATCCCCGGGGTGGACCGGGCGAAGGTCAAGGTCGAGGAGGCGATGGCCCAGGAGGTCTATGTCACGTCACCCGACGCACCGCTCGCCTCGGCGTGCGAGGTGATGGCACACCACAAGTACGGTTGCATCGTCATCGCCGAGCTCGGAAAGGTGGTCGGGATCTTCAGCACCGTCGATGCGGTGCGGATGCTCGCCCAGGCGCTGAACGAAGGGACCTGACTCGTCTTCAGCCGCCGACCATCACCGCGGCAGTGGCCCGCAGGTGGGCCGCCGTGCGCGCGGCCTCGAGCGACCGCTTGAGCACCGCCGCCACGTCGGCGTCGGCCTCGCCACCTGGATCGACCAGCGGATGCGCGAGCACCGCATCGAGCTCCCGTGACGCCGCGAGCGCGAGCTCGCCGTGGCCGAGCTCCACGTGTTGTTCACCGAACCCTGCGAGCGCGATGCGCCCCAGCTCGACGGTGGCCGGGCCGGCCGGGAGCCGACTCGCCCGCCCGTCGCGCACGACGAAGGGCGCAGACTCACCCGCCATCCCGTACGAGAGCCAGCGGCTCGCGTGATCGAGGCGAAGGCAGGTGACCGTGGCGGTGAGGGAGTACCGAGCGAGCGCCTTGTTCAGCGCCGAGAGCAGCGCGGCCGGCGAGCCGTTCTCGCGGGCCACGTCGCGGGTGATCTTGCGCTCGATCTTCATCACGTCGCGGGTGCGGGTGAGATCGAGTGAGCGCCCGACGAGCAACATGAGGCCGATGTCCCCGAGCTGCACGCCGTCGAGGAACGTGCCCGAGGCGGACACCTGGGCGCCGGCCTCGCGCTCCGGCTCGAGCAGGGCCACCGGGGTGCGCTGCCGCTGCGGCGCGAGCGAGGGCGCGCGCGGTGGCGAAGAGGTGAGGATGGCCGGCCGTTGGAGCTGGGCGCCGAAGAGGGTCGCGATGCGCGGTCCGTCCATCGGCACCGAGGCGGGCTCCTCGGCCCCGCCGGCGATGCGGAACACATAGGGACCGATGCGCAGCTCGTCGCCGGTGCGCAGCAGCACGGGGCCGTCGGTCGCGCGCACGCCGTTGACGATGGTGCCGGTCTCGCTGCCGCAGTCGGTGACCGAGAGGCCCTGGTTCGGGTCGAGCTGGAGCGTGGCGTGCACGCTCGCGACCGCGGGGTGGTCGAGGTGCACGGCGCTCCCCGCGCCGCGGCCGATGACCAGGAACCCCATCACCGGTACCCGCAGACTGCCGCCGATCTGCACGAGCTCCAAGGTCATGTTCGCATACGGCGTATACCCTGGAGTGCGGGGGAACGTCGACGAGAGAGCGCGCGAGGAGCGGGAATCCATGGCGGGAGGAGAGCAGAGGCGGGTGACCGTGCTCTGTCGACCCGGTTCGCACTGCGTTACTTCACCACCACCGACGTTCCGGTCGGAATCTTGATGGTGATCGTGCCCCCCACGTCCTTGGTCCAGGTCCACCCGCTGGTGGCGGCCTCCAGCGCCGCGAGGTCGGCCACCTCGGTCAGCCCGGACACCGACGTGGGCTTCGGACGCGCAATGAGCTCGATCACGAAACCGTTCTTGAACTCGGCGCCGTCCTTCAGCTTGACGGTGAGGGCGCCGTCGGCGGTCGAATGCTCGACGCGAGCGCCGTCGAACAGCTCGAAGACACGACCCGGACCGGGCGCGATCCGCACCCAGAGCAACCCCGGGGTGGTGGCGTAGCTGTCCACCAGCGTGGGCTCGGTGGTCGGCGCCATCGCGTCGATGGTCGGGCGCAGGAGCGGCACGATCCCGCCTTCGACGAGGAACAGGGGGAGCGTCTCGAGCGGCGCGGCCACGGTCGCGGTCGAGCCGTCGTCGTGGGGCTCGCCGGTCCAGTAGTCGTAGAAGCGCCCGGCGCCCTTGGGGAAGCTGACCGCACGCGTGCGCTGGCCCTCGGTCACCACCGGCGCCACGAGCAGGTGGTCGCCGAACATGTACGTGTCGTTCGGGTGCGCGCCGAGCTCGGGATAGGCGAGGCCGAGCGGACGCTGGATCGGTCGCCCGTCGACGAGGAGCTTCTGCGCGTAGCTCCACTCGTAGGGGAACAGACGCAGGTGCAGCCGCGCGTAGGTGCGGTACCAGCCGAGCATCTCGGCGTCGAAGCCGGTCTTGGGGTCGGCGACCCACGGCACGGTCGAGTCGGCGTTGCCGACCTGCATCACGCTCGACAGCGCGGTCTGCTCGAACCACCGGGTGAAGAGCTCCTTCTTGGGCGGACCGTGGCGGTAGCCGCCGGTGTCGGAGCCATAGAACGGGAACCCCGAGGGCCCGAGCGTGAGGCCGGCGATCACGGAGGCCGGGAGCCCGCCGACCGCCGTGTAGCTCTTGCCGCTGCTGTCCTTGACCTTGTCGCGGTGCTTGGAGAAGTCGGCGTCGAGATCGCCCGGCCAGAGGATCGGGCCGTTGACCTGGTCGCCGACGTTCGCGTGGCGGCACAGCAGGAACCCGCCGTCCTTGGGCAGGAGATCGGCGTAGAGCTTGTGGTAGAGCAGCGTGTAGCCGGCGTGCATGGTGCGCTCGTCGCTGCCGTCGCCGAACACCCACTTGTTGCGCGCCGCGGTGAGCCCCGGGACGATGTCCTCGGCGTAGTCGAGCTTGAAGCCCTCGACCTTGCCGAGCACCGTGTACGTGGACACCAGCGCCTGCCACCACTCGTAGGCCTTCTTGTTGGCGAGGTCGATCGGCACGCCCCACTTGTTGAAGTTGGGCCCGTGCTCCTTCGGGTAGAAGCCCTCGCTGGTGGCGCGGTCGCGGAGGACCTGGGTGGCCGGGTCCTTCTCGTCGAGGTAGGGCACGTGCCAGATGGCGACGCGCAGGCCGAGGCCGTGCACCTTCTCCATCATGGTCTTGCCGTCGTAGTACTTGGTGCCGTCGAAATCGAAGGTCTGGACGGCGCTCGCGTAGGGGCGATCGATCCAGAGGCCGGTCGTCGCGAGGTCGTTGTCGCGCAGGGCCTTGGCGTCGGCCATCACCTCGTCCTGACCGGTGGTGTCGTTGCGCCAGAACCAGGGGCCGAGCGCCCAGCGCGCCGGCAGCCGCGGCTTGCCGGTCACCGCGTGGTAGTGCTTGGTGAGGTCGAGCGGGTGGGCCTCGGCGAACAGGTGGAACGTGAGGCCCTCGGCCTTGGTGGCGACACCCGTGCCGAACGCCGCGTCGACGCGGTCGGCCTCCTCGTTCGCCACCGCGAACGCGCCGGGACGCAGCGTGTTCACGAACAGGCCCCAGCCGCGTGTGCCGAGCAGCAGCGGGATCGGCGCGTGCGCTTCGTTGTAGGAGCTCTCGAGCTCCCCATCGAGCTCGATCTGCATCGCGCGGATCTTGCCGCGCTGGTTGACGTCGTCGAAGAACTCGCCGAGGCCGTAGAACCCCTCGGTGGCGTCGCTGCGGGTGCGCAAGCGCAGATAGGCCACGGGGCCCTGCACGTCGGTCAGCGAGAGCTTGAACGCGCCCGGGAGCGCGCCCGTCGTGACCCGCAGGACGGCGCTCGCGTTCTCCGGATAGCGCAGGGTGAAGCTGCCCGCGTCGAGCGGCTCGATGCGCTCGGGCACGAGCCAGCGCAGCGAGTCCGGCGGCCGGTTGAGCGCGTTCTCGACGTAGAGCCAGTAGGGGTCGTAGTTGGCGTCGTCCTTGACCGCGTCGAGGGCGCCGAGCGCGAGCGCGTCCTTCGGCAGGGTGACCCGGGTCGCCCCCTTGTACGAGAGCACGAGGGTGCCGGCGTCGAGGTCGACGACCAGCTTGCTGTCCCCGCTGTCGAACGCGCGGGTGCCCTGCGGCGCCGGGGGTGACTCCGAGCTGCAGCGCGGGAGCAGGGCCAGCGCCACCGCGGCCGAGGCGAGGGTCGAGGAGCGAAGAAAGGGGCGCACGGTGAGCAGCGTAACCCGAACGTGCAACGCCCGCCTCCGACCAGCATCCACTGCCCACCCATGAAGCAAGTCTGGATAAGCCGCGCCGGTTCGCCGGAGGTCCTCGAGGTCCGTGAAGCCAACGACCCGGAGGCCGGTCAGGGACAGGTCCGTATCCGCGTGAAGGCGGCCGGGATCAACTTCGCCGACCTCATGGCCCGGGTGGGCCTCTACCCCGACGCGCCGCCGATCCCCTGCGTCGTGGGGTACGAGGTGGCAGGGGTGGTCGACCAGGTCGGCCCCGGCGTGACGAGCCTCGCCGTCGGCGATCGCGTGTTCGGGATGCCGCGGTTCGGGGGGTACACCGACACCCTCGCCATCTCGGCGGAGCAGGTGTTCCGCATGCCCGAGAAGATGAGCTTCGAGGAGGGGGCCGCGCTACCGGTCGTCTACCTGACCGCGTACACGATGATGATGTTCACCGGGAACCTGCGCCGGGGCTCGAGCGTGCTGATCCACTCGGCCGCGGGCGGCGTGGGCATCGCGGCGATCCAGCTCGCGCGGACGCGCGACTGCGTGATCTTCGGGCGGGCCAGCAAGGGCAAGCACGAGTACCTGCGCTCGATCGGCGTGCAGCACTGCATCGACAACGACGAGGACTACGTGGCCGCCTGCCGGCGCGTGGTCGGCGACAAGGGCATCGACCTCGTGCTCGATCCGGTCGGCGGCAAGTCGTGGCGCGAGGGCTACGATCTCCTCGGGCCGTGCGGGCGCCTGGTCGGGTTCGGCCTCTCGTCGGCGGCGAGCGGCAAGACGCGCAACCTGTTCCACGCGCTCGGTCAGGTCATCCGCATCCCCAAGTACTCGGTGCGCACCCTGATGGACGACAACAAGACCGTCACGGGCGTGAACATGGGGCACCTGTTCGGCCGGCTCGATCTGCTGCGACCGCAGTTCGAGGACCTGCTCGCGATGTACGAGCGCGGCGAGATCGCCCCCAAGGTGGACAAGAGCTTCCCGTTCTCCCAGGCCGCCGCGGCCCATCACTTCATCCACGACCGCAAGGCCATCGGCAAGGTCGTGCTGATCCCGGACTGAAAGGCCAGAGAGCCCGGCGCGATTCAACCCACCGCGCAGCGGTCGCGGATCGCGGCGGCGGCCTTGGGGTTGCGCCACCAGTCGCTGTCGAAGCGCTCGGTCAGCGACTGGAACAGCGCCTCGCCCGGCCCGATCGCGCGGAAGCGCGCCGCGTCCTCCGCCGGCCCGAGCGGCCCCGGCGCCCCG
>CAZUZY010000415.1:0-7598 GCA_964624885.1 uncultured Polyangiales bacterium
GAGGGCCTCGAGGGCCGCCAGGCACCGCTCGGGCTCGTCGGCCGAGAGGAGCGGCACGAGCGCGGTGCCGCGGCGCACCCCGTCGGCGTCTTCGAGTGCGAGCAGGGCGATCTCGGACGCGGCGCGGACCCGGCGGTCGGTGTCGCGGGTCCCTGCGTCGAGGGCGCGGCGCGCGCCTTCGTCGTGGGCCCGACTCTGGAACAGCGCGCGCACCGCGGCCTTGCGCACGTCGGAGATCGGGTCGTGCGAGAGTCGATCGGCCACGCCGGCCGCGTTGCCCGCGCCGAGGCGCGCGAGCGTGTCGAGCGTCACCGTGCGCACGCCCGGCGAGGCGTGGGCCAGCGCGCGGGGGAGCAGGCGGCCGGCCACCGAAGGGTCGGCGTGCGCGAGCAGCTCGGCGGCGAGGAGGGCCTTGCCTTCGTCGGCGTCCTCGAGGTCGCGGGCGATCACCTCGGCGGCCTCGGCGTCGAGCGGCGCGACGCTGGCCTCGTCGACCGGGCCGTCGAGGCGCAGGCGCCGGTCGTCGATGGCCCGCCGCAGGGCGAGCACGTAGGCGCGCCGCAACCCGAGGGCGATGACCGCGACGATGGCCAGCGACGTGACCAGCGTGAACAGCGACAGCAGCCGCAGGTCGAAGTGGGGCGGCAGCACGGCGAGCCCGAGGGCCGCGAACGCATAGGCCACGGGGGCGATGACGCCGCGCGAGAGCGCCCGCGCCTGCGCCCGCCGCACCACGGGCAGGGGGGTCTGGGTCTGCTCCATCGCCGACGAGAACAGCGCGCCCTTGAGCACGCGGTCGCTGCCGCGCAGGACCACCATCGCGAGGAACCCGGGCATCACGATGGCGAACAGCGCGCAGAGGACGGTGATCGCCGGCGTGACCACGAGCCCGCGCACGGCGCCGAGCCGCGCGAGCAGGCGCCCCGAGAGCGCGAGCTGGAACACGAGGCCGATCGCGCTCGTGATGCCGTAGAAACGCCCGAAGAACGCGGTGATCGCCGCCTGGTCGCCGAGACGCTCGCGCGCGCTCGAGAGCAGCTGGAAGTCCATCAGCTGCTCGGCGAGGAGCGCGAGCACGGAGAGCGCCATGCACAGGCGCATCAGCGGCACCTCGCTCACGAAGGCGAGGCCGCTGCGCCAGCCCGCGAGGAGGCTCGAGGCGCCGCTGGCGGTGACCGGGCGCGAGGAGGCCGGGGCCAGGTCGACCCGTCCGATGGTCCGCACCAGCGCGGCGGCCCCGAGGAGGAGGATCGGCGCGACGACGAGGAGCCCGGGCGCCCCGATCAGCGAGACCAGGCGCGGCACGAGGAGCCCGCCGAGCGTCCAGGCCACGCTGGCGCCGACGCCCGCGACGGGGAGGATGCGCTTGGCCGAGCGCGGGTCGACGGTGCCCGAGACCACGCTCCAGGTCTGGATGAGGACCAGGCCGGCGGTGGCCTCGATGACCACGTAGAGGGCGAAGGGCGCGCCCGGCACGCCGGTCGCGAGCAGGCCCCGCAGGGCGAGGCTGCCCACCGCGCCGGCGACCAGCGTGATGCCGGCGAGGCGCACCGGACCGAGGCGCGCGGCCATCGCCACCGCGAGCGCCGAGAAGCTCGCGAGGGTGAACGCGGAGGCGGCGAAGGCCCACGGGATGGCGCTGCGCGGGTACGCGGCGAGGAAGATCCCTCCCTGCGCCGCCTTGAGCAGGACCAGCGCCGCGGAGGCGACGAACACGAGCGCGAGCTGGCGCAGCGCCCTCCGCCCCTCGCCCTCGCCGAGCCCGAGCAGCTCGTTCACGGCCCGCGCGTCCGCATCACTTGGACGGGGAAGCGGCGGGCTTGGCCGAGGGCTTGGTCGAGGGCGCCGGGGCCGCCGCCGCCTTCTCGGTCTCCACCGCCCAGGCCGGTCGCTTCTTGGAGGGGGCGCGCAGCTCGCAGCCCTCGTTCTTCTCGATGGGTCCGTCGGGCACGAGGTAGCCGTCGAACACACCGGGCTGGCCGGTGATTCCCTTCGGGCCCTTGCACCCCTGCGCGATCCACGTGGCGAGCAAGGCGATCTGCTCGTCGCTCATCGTGGGCAGGCCGAGCGGCATGCCGGAGAGGCCGTCCTTCGGGTAGGGCACGGGCGCGTGATCGTCGAACGGCGCGACCTGGTCCCGCGGGGCCTCGAGCCGCCGTCGCAGCATGGCGAGCACCACCGGCGCGACCTTCTCGCCCTCCCGCGGCACGAGCACCGACACGCGCTTGCCCTTCGTGTCGACGTAGCCCGAGACGAGCGCCTCGTAGGTGCGCATCTGCAGCTCGATGCCCTTGAACCCGAGCCCGCCGCGGTTGCCGGGGCCCGGGTCCTTCTCGTAGTCGTTCATGTGGCAGTGCACGCAGATCTTCCCGAGCACGTTCTCCTTCATCTCCTCGTAGGAGACGGGGCGATCGAGCAGCTTCGGGGGCTCGAGGGTCGGCGGCGCCGGCGCGGGCTTGAGCTCGGGGTCGGCGTAGAGCAGGTAGTCGCGCAGGATCTCGGCGTCGGCCTTGGAGACGCCCAGCGCGGGCATCGTGGTGGTGGGCGACACGCTCTTCGGGTCGACGATCCACTGCACGAGCACGTCGAGCCGGGTGCGCTCGCGCACGTAGCGCAGGTTCGGCGCGAGCAGGGCCACGGCCTTGCTCGCCGCGAGCTGCTTCGCGTCGACGCCGAAGCTGACGTTGCCGAACGTGTGGCACCCGGCGCAGCCACGCTGCGTGAAGAGCTCCTTGCCCTTGGCCAGGCGCGTGGCGTCGGGCTTCGGCGGCAGGGCCGGCGGGGCGTAGCCGGCGGCGGTCGGGTCGGGGGCCTTGGCGACGGCCGCGAAGTAGCGGCCGAGGGTGGTGATCTCTTCGGGCGCGAGCGCGTGGCGGATCATGCTCTCGCCGAGCAGCGGCCGCAGGTCGTAGGGCTCCTTGAGGAACTCGACGATCCAGTCGGCGCGCACCCGCTGGCCGAGATTGGTGAGGTTGGGGATCTGCTCGAGGTGCTGGATGTTGGCGCGGTATCGCTCGAGGATGCCCTTGCCGTACTTCTTCTCGATCTTCGCCCACTCGTCCTTGGCCGGGTCGAGACCCTTGAGGAAGATGTGGCAGCTCGTGCAGTGGAGCGGACGCGCGGGCGCCTCGATGGCGTCGATGGTGTGACAGCGCGCGCACTGGTGCTTGCGCAGCACCCCGAGGCCGGCGGTGATCGCGGCGGTGCGGGCCGCCTCGTCCCACGGCGCGGTGGGCAGCACGAAGGTGGAGGCGCTCGCCGACGGCAGCGCGCTCGCGACCGGACCCGCGTCCTCGGACCCGCCGGGCTTCGGCGGACAGCCCGCGAGCAGCGCACCCACGGCGACAGCGGCAAGGACGACGAGCGGGGCCCTCATCAGGGCGACGAAGGTACCACGCCCGAGGGCGTGGGCGCCGTCGACGCGCGCCAGGCGGCCTCGCGGCGCGCGGCCCGGGCCTTGCCGGCGACGAGCAACAGCGGGCGGTCGCGAGGAAATCGCGGATCGACGGCCGTGAGCGTGGCCTCGAGGGTGGTGACGAGATCATTCGTCGCCGCGAGGATCCCGGCCAGCGTGAGGTGGGTGGTGCTCGCGGTGGGGGGGGCGTGGGTCAGCGCCTCGACCGCGGCGACGAGCGCGAGCAGCCGCTCGGTGCCCTCGTGGTGCTCGGTGGCGAGCGTGGCCCGCAGGGCGTAGCCGTAGAAGGCGGCGTGGACGTGCAGGTCCTCGACGGTGCGGAACGGCTTGAGGTAGTCGGCGTAGCCGTCGCCCGGGAACAGGTAGCTCACCTCCGCGCCCTCGAAGTGGGCCTCGGCGTGGGGGACCTCGGGGACGAACGGGGTCTCGGGCAGCCGCGTGACGCGCACCCCGGGCTGGTCGGCGCGCACCGCGGCGAGCGCGAGGCGGGGCCGGCCGTCGAGCTCGCCCACCCTCGCCACCACGAGCAGCGTCTCCGCGGCGGAGCCGAGGGTGATCCACTTCTTGTGGCCGTGCACCCGCCCGTCGACCAGCTTGGTCTCGATGGCGCGCGGGTGGTTGCCCGCGGCCTCGGTGGCGCACAGCGCGGCGAGGGTGGAGAGGCTCGCGGGGCGGTCGGGCACGAGGGCCTCGAGCGCCGCGCGGTACCCGGCCACGAACGCGAAGCCGAGGCGATCGGCGCGCGCGCCCCCGAGGAACGCGCGGACCACCGGCGTTCGCTCTCCGTGCTCGGCTTCGTGCTGCGCGAGGAACGCGGGCAGCTCGGGCGCGAAGGCGGGCGCCCGCGCGCTCGCGAGCAGGGTCGAGAGCATCAGCCGCCGTCGGCCGCGTCCGTGGCCGCGTCGGTGCCACCACCGTCGGTGCCCCCGCCGTCGGTGCCACCGCCGTCGGTGCCTGCATCCCCGCCGCTGCTCGCCTTGCTCCAGTCGCCGTTGTCACGGCACGCGCCGCGGTAGAAGATCGAGAGCTGGTTGGCGAGGAGGGTCTTGTCCGCCGACGTGCCCTTGGAGAGCTCGTCGACCACGCAGGGATCGATGGCGCCCGTGCCGTCGAAGCACTTCTCGGCGTCGGCCTGCTTGTACGAGTTCTCGTAGCAGACACCGCCCGCGGCGCGCGCGCGCTTCTGGCAGTCGAGGTTCTCGGTCGAGTCGGTGCAGTCCGCGCACGCCTGCGTGACGCAGTCGAAGTAGCACTTGACCGCGTTGGCGCAGGTCGTGGTCATGACGCGGTAGTAGCAAGCGTCGCGGTTCGGGTTGCCGTTCGAGGTGTACGACCACGCGCCGATGCACTTGTTGCAGGTGGCGTGCGCGGTCTGCCAGGCGGTGCACAGATCCTTCGAGCCGCCGAGCGGGGTCCAGCAGGCCTTGAGGAAGCCCTGGACGTCGTCCTCGCTGCAGGTGGTCTGGCCGGCGAGCTTGGTGGGCGCCTCGCACTTGAAGGTGGCGGCGAGCGGCTTGTCGCAGAGACCGACCTCGAACGGCGGCTTGGTCTCGGTCTCGGGCTTCGCGTCGGAGACCTCGGCGACCGCATCGGTGCCCGTGTCGGTCGGGTCGGCGGGGGCGGGGTCCGAGGAGCACGCGACGAACGCGACCCCCACGAACGAGAGGGCGAAGGCGGGCACGAGGACGCGACGGAGCTTCTCCATGGGTCAGGAGCATACCCTCGGGGACGCACGTTGGGGGGAGTCGGCTGGCCGCCCCCTTTACGCGCCGGGCGAAACGGTCATGCTGCGCCCCCCATGAAGCGCGAGAAGAAGCTCACCAAGCGCGAGCGCAAGGCCGAGAAGGCCGTGGCCGCCGGTCCCGCGGCGGGCCACGATCACCAGCACATCCACTGCATCGCCTGCGGCCGGCACATCGACGAGGAGGAGCTCGAGACCGGTGGCAAGGCCACGGTGGTCACCTGCGCCCACGGCTCGTCGTTCGCGGCCTGCGTCACCTGCGAGCAGAAGGCCCAGGCGCTGCTCGACGAGCACGATCGCACCGGCCAGCCGGTGAAGACCGCCAACGCCTGGCACTGAGCGCGTGCGCGCGCTCGTGACCGGGGCGGCGCGGGGCATCGGTCGCGCCCTGGTCGAGGCCCTGGTCCGGCGTGGCGATGACGTCGTCGCGACCGTGCGTCGAGCCGCCGATCTCGCCCCGGGTCCAGGGCTCGAGGTGCTGGTCATGGACGTGACCGACGAGGCCTCGGTGCGCTCGGCGCGCGCCCGCTGCACGGCGCCGATCGACCTCTTGTTCTCCAACGCCGGCGTCTCGGGCGGGGCGCAGCGCGCGCCGGGGATGGATCTCGGGCGCGCGGCGCGGATCCTCGACGTGAACGCGCTCGGCGCGCTCCGGGTCTTCGACGCCTTCGTCGACCGTCTGCGCGAGGCGCCCTCGCCGTGGCTCGTGCAGCTCTCCTCGGAGGCCGCGTCGCTGGGTGCGTTCCGCGCGAGCAGCAAGCCGGAGTACGCCATGAGCAAGGCCGCGCTGAACGCGCTCACGCGCTGGATCGCGGCGACCGAGCCCCACGTGCGCGTCGTGTCGCTGCACCCGGGCTGGACGCGCACGGCGATGGGCGGCGAGACGGCGCCACGGTCGGCGGAGGAGACGGCCGCGGCGGTGCTCGGGGCGGTCGAGCGCCTCGGGCCCGAGCACCACGGCGCCTTCGTCGACACCGAGCTCGCCCCGATTCCCTGGTGAATCTCCCTGGGAAACGTGGCCTGTAAGGTCGGCCCCGGGCCCGCGTTGGACAGGCATGCGTCGCCTGATCCTCCTCCCGCTGGTCCTCTCCTGTCTGACCCTCGCCACGGCGGCCCACGCCCACGACGACGACGACTACGACGACGACGACCACGGCAGCAGCAACTCCGCGCCCAAGTACAAGCAGAAGTCGGAACCGGGCATCGCCCTCGACGTCAGCCGCTTCGGACCGCAGGCCTTCTCGGGCGCGGCGATGACGGGCCTCTCGCTGGCCTTCCACGGTCGCGTGGGGCGCCGCGTGGCGCTCGATCTCGGCCTCGAGCAGGCGTACGGCACCTCGAACGGCTACCGCCGCTACGACATCGGCTGGTCGCTCCCGAAGCTGTTCGTCTACCTGAACCCGCGGTCGAAGACGCAGATCTTCACCTCGCTCGCCTTCGACATGCGGGTCAGCCACTTCGAGTCGGGTGAGAAGGACGTGCCCGACGTCGTGCCGTGGGGCCACTTCTACCTCGGCACCTCGGCCGGCCTCGGCGTCGAGCACCGGATGGACAAGGCCACCGCGCTCCGGCTCGAGGTGCGCGGCTACCTGCGCGGCCGCACCCAGGGCCAAGGGGACGCGCTCGCGAAGGTGGCCCCGACGTTCGCGCAGGACGTGAAGGGCGACCGCGGCGTCGCCGTGTCGCTCGGCATGGTGTTCTTCTAGTAAACGGAGCGAGCCGGAGGCGAGCGCAGTGAACAGCGGCCGCCTCCACGGGCGGCCGCACCAGCAAATCAGGGCGCCTTCTGGGGCGTCGTGAGCATGATCTGACCGCGCACACCGGCGGAGGTGACCGAGAGGCCGATGCGGAACGAGCCCGGTCGCACCACCTTCTCGTCGAAGTTCTTCCCGTCGGAGCTCGTGCGCATCCCGTCCTTGTCGATGCGCAGGAAGAAGCGCCGCTTGGCGACGACCGCGACCTTGGGCGTCTCGACCAGGCCGACGAGGTCGCCATCGATCGTGAGGTCGACGGGGAGCACGTCGCCGGCCTCGAACTCCACGATGATCGGGGTGCCCGCCGCGAGCCCCTGCGGCGGGTGGGTGCCGAGGTCGCGCGCGCGCACGTGGTACGGCGCGGGGCCGGTGGAGGCGCACGCCGCGAGGGTGAGGAGGAGGACGAGGGCGAAGGTCTTCATGGCGGACTCCGATCTACGACGCGTGTAGTAGCAATGGACGGGACGAGGCCCGCGGGCCGACGGGCGACGCGGGTCAGGGCAAGCCGAAGGTGGTGGCGCGGAGCACGAGGCTGGCCGCGACGACGGTGACGAAGCCGCGGAGGGCGAGGCGGCCGCGCCCGTCGGCGGTGGCGGGGCCGAGGAGCTCGCGCACGCGGCGCGAGAGGAGCGAGGGGCTCGAGACCAGCGCCACGCGCGGAGTGACCCGGGGGAGCTGCTCGGCGACG
>CAZUZY010000416.1:0-7576 GCA_964624885.1 uncultured Polyangiales bacterium
GCCGCCACCGCCGCCGCGATAGCCACCGCCACCGCCGCCGCCGCCGCCGCCGCCGCCACCACGGAACCCACCGCCACCACCGCCGCCACCGCGCGGGGGACGATCCTCGGCCTCGTTCACCCGGAGCGGGCGCCCGTCGACCAGCGCGCCGTTCATCTCGGCGATCGCGGCCGCGGCCTGCTCGTTGGTGCCCATCGTCACGAAGCCGAAGCCGCGCGACTGGCCACTCTCGCGATCCATCACGATGTGGACGTCGGTGACCTCGCGCCCGTTCGCGGAGAACGCGGTGCGGAGGGAGTCCTTGGTGGTGTGGTAGGACAGATTGCCGACGTAGAGACGCGTACCCATGCTCGTATCCAGGTCCCGGCCCCCGTTGCACTGCATGGTGGATCCCTGCACGGACGGTGGGCCGTGGTGGCCCGTGGAGGGTGCCCGAGGCCGATTTGCCTCGCGGCAGCACGCACACAGCCGTCGCGAGCCGAGACCCATGTGGACTGGGTACGATTCCAGACTTCGTGAGCGCCCCCAGAGTATCCCAGCCTTGCGGCTCGCGCAAACCCCGCCTAGGGGCCGCGCCGTCCACGCCGTCGCGCGAAGAACGCGAGCGCGACGAGCGCGTAGGCGACCGGCCACGCACGGAGCCGGACCCGCGGCGTCGAGACGCGACACCCGTCCGCCCCTTCGCTCGATCCCGTGTCGGAGCCGCTGCAACCGCTCGCGCTGTCTTCCGAGGAGCCCTCGGACGATCCGGCGCAGCTGCCGTCGTCGGCGGACGCCGCGCACCCTTCGGCGAGCGCGGAGCCCATCGCACCACACGCCTCGGCGGCCTGGTCGTCGACGACCGGGGTCGGGGGCGGCTCGGCGGGAGGCGTGGTCGGGGGCGTCCCCGGCGTGGAGGGCGCGCACGTCGGGGTGCCCGCGAGGCTCACCTGGTGGAAGGAGGGGAGCGAGCTCCACGCGGCGGCGGTCGGGGCGAGCGGCTCGGCGACGTGCCCCACGAAGCGCGTGAGCCAGAGCTGCGCCGGCGCGGTGTTGGCGAAGGCGGCGGCGAGATCGTCGGCCCCGTCGCAGACGAGCTGGTCGACGGCGCCTGGCGACGGCACACACGCCGGGGCGGGCGTCGCCCCCGGCCACGGAGGCGTGCGCGGGCACGGCACCTCGAGGGGCGTCGGGCGCAAGGCGAGCGACGAGGCGCGCCCGACGCAGGCCTCGGCCTCGCCGTAGTAGCGGCGCAGCACCGACGGCAGGGTCGCGCCGGCGGGCAGCGCCTGATCGGAGAAGATGCCCTCGCGCGCCGCGAAGGTGAGCACCTGCCCGCCGAGGGCCGCCGCGTCCGTGCGCGCGGCGTCGAGGAGGCTCGTCCAGTTCGTCCCTGACGCCCCCCAGGTGAGCGCGCCGAACGCTGGCTCGACCTCACCTGGGAGACGCACGCGCGCCGACGCGAGCCCGAAGAAGCGGAGGCTCGGCCCCGCGAGCCCGGCCGCCACGGTCGCCCGTGGGCCCGAGACGACGCGGATGGCGGCGGTGGGTCCGGCCACCCCGGCCGCGAGCACGAGGATCGTCACCGGCTCGGCGCCGAGCGCGAGCAGCGCCTTGCGCGTGGCGTCGCTCGGCACGAAGCCCGCCGCGGCGAGTCGATCCGGCGCCTCGCGAGCCGCCGACGACCCGAGCGATCGCGAGACGGGACGCGGCGGAAGACCAGCGAGCTCGTCGGCGGTCGAGCGCAGGAGCGCGCCGCACTGCAGGCTCGGCGCGGGCGCGAGGACCGGCGCGGTCGCGAGCTCCAGCGCGGAGAACAGCTGCGCCCCGGCGGGCTCGACGAAGCCGCCCTCCGGCACCTGCACGATCCACGCGGTCTCGCCGCGGACGTCGGTGAGCGACAGCTGCTCGAACAGCACCGATCTCCCCGGGGAGGCCACGTGGGCGAGCCGGACCTCGTCGACGCGCGCGTCGCCTCCGCTGGCCGGCGCGATGAAGCTGGCCGACGCCAAGGAGGGAGCGAGCGTGAGGAGGCCGATCGCGGCGATCGAGCACCCCGCGCGCACGCCCACCTGCTCAGGTCCGCGGTCCATGCCCGCCGCTCAGCAACGCACGTGCCGGGCCGGGCACGCGCAGGTTCCAGGCGCTCCGCCCGACCCGCCGCGGGTGAGCGACAACCCCCGGTCACGCCCCGACGCAACGGGTGTCGCGTTCGTCAGTCCTTCGAGGCGTCCGGCGGCGACATGATGGCGTCTCCGACGACCCCCGCGTCGTCGTCGGCGTAGTAGGCGCCGTCTGCGCAGAGCTGCTCGCTCGCCCGACCGACGTGCTCCTTGTAGAACGTGCCGAACGCCGCCGCGTCCACGCACCGGGCCACCAGCGTGTAGCCCCACGCCGATGCCGCCACCGTCACCCCCTCGGGCAGCTCCGGATCGGGGGTGATGACGATGCGGTTGCGGAGCGGCGGCGAGCAGAGCGGATCCACCGGCATGGCGGCGGCGACGGCCTCGAGCTGCGCCGCGATCTCGGGACAGGCGGCCCGGCTCGCGCACCGGTAGGTGAAGACGATCCCGCCGTGCTCGAGGTTGTGGATCCAGTTGCCGCGCGGGAGCGGCTTGGGGTGCGACCGGAACAGCGCCCAGATCGGGTAGTGGTTGCCGCCACAGGGCGGGTTCGAGTTGTACGTGAGCGGCGACCCCTGCTCGACGTGGACCGCGTAGTCGAGGGCGTACTTGCGCGTGGTCACGCCGCATGCCCCGGCGTCGTCGAGCGGCACGAAGGTGGTGGTGCCGGTGTCGATGGTCGCCGGCGGCCCGGCGTGGGTCTCGCTGCCGCAGCCAGGGGCGAGGCCGACGGCGGCCCCGAGGGCAGCGAGAGACAGAGAGAGCGAGAGCACCCAGCGGCGAAGCATCCCCGAAAGATACCGGCCTCTCGACCGCGTGCACGCCTCGAAGCGACCACGGAGGAAACGAACGCACAAACGAACGAAAGGAGACCCGAGGGTCTCCTTTCATCCGAATCCTCGCGCCGACGCTGCTCGACCGCCGCGCTCTCGAGATCTCGGGGGCGCGGGTGGCGGCTACGTCAGCGCGGAGAGCTCATTCCTCTTCGGTCTTCGCGGCAGCGGCGGCCGGAGCAGCCTTCTTCGCGCGCTTCTTCGCGCCGCCCTTCTTGGCGGCCTTCTTCGCGCCGCCCTTCTTGGCGGCCTTCTTCTTCGCACCCTTCTTCGCGGCCATCTCGGCCGGACGCGGCGCGGTCATCGTGACGGCCTCGTTCGACTCGATCTTCTCTTCGATCATGATTGCCTCCAGGGCGTCGGCGGTCCGGGGTTCGCTGACTCGACCGCGCAGGATTGCGCGCTCTCGCTGACGAGACTCGCGGGGTGCGCCTCATCGCGCTCGCGCGCGACGTTCATCATGAGGAGAGAGGTTAACCAGAAGCGATCGACTTCGTCGAGTTCGATGTTGACGTGCGATGCATTTTTTTTCATCGCGATCCGTGTGCGCACGGACACACGCGACGGTGATGCGACGACGTCGTCGTGGTGGTCGCGTGCGACGTCGCGGTGCACGAGCGCGGAGGGTGTGGGGGTGGACCGACCGCGGGCCCGGCGCGCGATCGGCGCGAAATCACCTGAGAATCAAGGCACTTTGAACGCACCCGTGCGGACAGGCAGAAGGCCGCTGCCGGTCTTCTTCACCGTCAGCTTGTCCACCGTGACGGTGCGGTTGGTCGGTCCGTCCTTGAGCACCACGGACCCGCGGAGCTCGACGAGGTCGTCGGTGACGGTGGCGGTGAGGGTGCTCTTCACCACCGACGCGTAGGCGCGGAGGGCGAACGGCGTCGTGCCCCAGGTGGTCACGTAGGCATCGACCTCCTTGTTCGAAGCGGGGGTCGTCGAGCCCTCGGCGAGCGTGATTTTCAGGGAAATCGTCGTCGGACGCTCGCTCGGGAGGTCGGTGCGGAACGCCCGGAAGACCGCCGCCACCACCACCGTCTTCTTGCCGGCGGCGGCCCGACCGTAGGTGACGGTGAGGTCGGCCTGGGCGTCGGTCGGGTCGAAGACCATCTTCTCGTCGCCCGTGACGACGAGCGAGGCGGTCGTCTTGGGCGCCGACGGACACCCACACGCGGAGCTCGACGGGGCGGCGGTCGGCGGTGTGCTGGGGGTGGTCGAGGGCTTGGTCGGCGCCGCGCTCGACGCGATCGGAGCGGCAGAAGAAGGGGTTCCGCCGAGGGGGAGTCGCCCGACGACGACGCAGACGAGACCGACCGAGAGAGGACCGAGCAGCAGCGGCGAGCGGCGCATGTCGTCGCGGGTAGACGGGCCGCACGCCGGCGGGAAGCGACGCGGCCCTCCCCTGTCGACCGCCCGCCGCCCCGCGCGTCAGAACTGCATGTAGACGAACGGCACCACCTGAGCGCTCCCGACCTTGCGGAGCACGAGGGCGACGACGAACAGGAGCGCCCCCTGCGCCGGCGCCGGCAGGGCCACGAATCCCCGGCGAATTCGCGCAAAAGCGCCCTCGGGGATCAGGTGGGTCACGAACCCGAGGGCCAGCACCACCAGCACCGCACGGGGGAGGTTCCCGGCGTGGAGCCCACCGCGGAAGATCTGGCGGAGCATCATGCGGGCGCGCGCGAACCCCTCGGCCCGGAAGAAGATCCATGCCAGGCACACGTAGTGGAAGGTGAGGATGCCCTTGCCGACCTCGACCCAGGCGGGCCCGTTGGTGGCGGCGCCCCGCCGTCGCTGGAAGAGCCGCGTCGCCGCGAGCGCCGCCCCGTGGAGCGCGCCCCAGACCACGAAATTCCAGGATGCGCCGTGCCAGAGGCCGCCGAGCAGCATGGTGATCATCAGGTTGCGGTAGGTCGCGAGCGGCCCCCCGCGGTTGCCCCCGAGCGGGACGTAGAGGTAGTCGCGCAGCCAGCTCGACAGGCTGATGTGCCAGCGGTGCCAGAACTCCTGGAGGCTCCGCGACTGGTAGGGGGAGTCGAAGTTCTTGGGCAGCACGTAGCCGAGCAGGAGCGACGAGCCGATCGCGATGTCGGTGTACCCGCTGAAATCGCAGTAGATCTGCAGCGCGTAGCCGTAGACGGCGGCGAGGTTCTCCGGCGCCGAGAACCACTCCGGCCGGTCGAACACCCGGTCCACGTGGTTGAGGGCGAGGTAGTCGGCCACGACCACCTTCTTGAGGAGGCCGCAGGCGACCAGGAACAGCCCCTCGCTCGTGCGGGCGTCGGACAGCTCCGGGTCGCGCCGCAGCTGCGGCAGCATGTCCTTGGGCCGGATGATCGGCCCCGCCACCATGTGCGGGAAGAAGCTGATGAACAGCAGGTACTCGAGGAAGGCTCCTTTGCCCTGCGGGGGGACGAGCTCCCGACGGTAGACGTCGATGGTGTAGCTCATCGTCTCGAAGGTGAAGAAGCTGATGCCGATGGGCAGGACCACCGAGAGGGTGCGCGGCCCGACCGGGATGCCGAGCGAGAGCAGCAGCTGCCGCACGTTGTCGATGGCGAACCCGGTGTACTTGAACCAGGCGAGGACCCCGAGGTTGTAGACGACGCTCACGAGGAGGAGCCGCTTGCGGCGGCGGTCGTCCTCGCTGCGCAGGATCGCCTGCGACAGCCAGAAATCAACGGTCGCCGAGCAGAACAGGATCGCGAGGTAGGCCCAGCCGATGCGCGGGTGGGCCGGGCCGTAGTCGAACCGGGTGTAGAACCAGGCGGAGGCGAGGACGAGGAGGAGCGTCCGCAAGAGGTGGCGGAACCGGCCGGCCCACGCCCCGAGGCCCCAGAACGCGACGAAGATCGCGGCGAAGAACGCCGCGTATTGCAGCGACGCGAAGCTCACCCGTGCTCGGCGTACGCCTTCATCAGCGCGGTGTAGAGGAGGTCGCCGAGGAGCGCCGCCCCCACCGCGGTCGGGTGGGTGAGGTCACCCCCGCCGAGCTTGGGCGTCGCCTTCACCCAGCGACCCATCGAGCCCGGTCCGCCCATCGAGGCGAGCGTGTCCCAGAACGCGCAGCCCGCCTTGAAGGCCACCTTGCGCTGCGCCGCCCCGAGGAGCGGGATGATCGGCCGCGTCTCCATTCCCCCGCTGCCGTGACCGGCGCGGTCCATGGTGCCGACGACCAGGCACCCGGCCTCGGGGAGCGCAGCCCGCACGTGCTGGAGCACCTTCTCGAGGGTGGCCTCGTACTGCTCCATCGGGAACGCGGTGTCCTCGGACTCGTTGGTGCCGTACTGGAGGACGACGAGGTTCGGGTTGCGGGCCCGGAGCGACTCGGTCCAGTGGGCGGTGTCGTTGACGTCGAGCAGGCGGGCGCGGCCGCCGTTCACGCCGAGCGCGTCCCAGACCACGCCGGCCACGTCGCGCTCGAGCACGGTGCCGAAGAAGCGGGCCTCGGACCCGCCGAGGGGCCGGAACTCGATGGAGTGCTCGCCGTCGGTGACGGGGTAGGTCTTGAGGACCAGCTTCTTGCCGCCGCCCTTGGGGGCGCGGGTGGAGAGGGTCTCGACGTGCTTGCCGTCGATGCTCACGTGGACCGAGCCGGCGTCGGGCTGCTCGAGGTAGTGCACCTCGAACCGCGAGACCCGGCGGCCGAACATCTCTTTCTCGCTCTGGGGGTCGCCGGGGACGGGCTTGCTGGTGGAGAACCCGGCGTTGGCCTTGTCGTCGGTGGTGCGGAACGTGGCGCCGCCGTACCCGTACATCTCGTCGGCGACCCGCGGGTTGACGATGCGGTTGGCGGTCCAGCCCTCGCCGTTCCAGTGGTTGACGTCCTGGTGGAAGTACCAGGCCCACGGCTTGGCGAAGAGCACGAAGCCGTGGCCGGCGTCGCCGAACTTGGTCTGGAAGCGCCGCCGCAGCGTGCTCGACATGTAGTCCGAGACGACGAGCGAGTCGCCGTAGTGGGCGACGCGGGTGATGGCGCCCGGCGCGCCCTTCTCCGTCTTGGCGAGCGCCGCGAAGAAGCCGTCGAGCGCGTGGCCGGTCGGGTCCTCGATCGGGCGGAACGTGGCGCCGACGGAGACCGCGACGTCGGAGAGCACCACCGGCGCGGCCTTGCCGGCGCCGACCTTGACCTGCATCTCGGCGGGCGGCGCCTCCTTCAGGGCGGGCGGCACCTCGTTCTTGGCGGCGGCGAGCTTCACCTCGCCGTACTCGGCCACGAGGCCGCTCGAGGCCGGCCCGCTCGACTTCTGCTTGCCGAACAGCCGGAACGGCTCGAGCTTCGGGTGCGCGTAGGGGATGGCCGCCAGGATCCCGAACCAGAGGGCGACCTGCGCGCCCCGCGCCGAGAACAGGCTCTTGGGCTTCGGGCCCTCGAGCGGGCCCTCGCCCAGCGTGACCTCCACGGGGAGCGGCGTGTGCGCTTCGGCGACCTGCGGTTCTTTCGACGGCGACGACGATTCGGACATCGAGAGGCCGCGCGAGCCTAGCACCGGTGGTAGATCGTCGAACACCCCCCGTGCGGATCGCCCTCCCGCTCCTGGCCTCGCTCGCCGTCGCGCTCGTGCTCGGGCCGAGCCCCCTCGCCGCGCCGGCCAAGAAGCCCCCCCCCCCCGCGCCCGCCCCCCCCCCGCCGCCCCC
>CAZUZY010000417.1:0-7557 GCA_964624885.1 uncultured Polyangiales bacterium
GACGCCGGCGGCGAGGCGGCGACCGACACCGCCCCCCGCTGCGACCCCGCGCGCACCGAGGCCGACCGCCCCGACGACACCAGCGGCTACATGGTCCGCGCGTTCTACGTGCTCCCGAGCGACGGCAAGGACGAGCTGCACGACGTCGAGGGCCGCATCGAGAAGTCGATCAAGATCTGGAACGACTGGCTCGCGGGGCAGACCGGCGGCAAGCGCCTGCGCCTCGACACCTGCGACGGCAAGCTCGACATCGGCTTCAAGCGCCTCTCCAAGACCGACGCCGAGATCAAGGCCACCGGCCCCTACGTGCGCGAGGCGATCGAGAAGGAGCTCGGGCCGCGCGGAAAGAAGATCGTCGCCGCCTACTACGGCGGCGGCAGCACCTACTCCTGCGGCGGTGGCGCGTGGCCCCCCGAGCTCGTGGGCTACGTCGGCGCGCTCTACCTGCACGGCACCCCCGAGGGGCCGTACCCGTGCGACGTGCACACGCTGGCGCGGGTCGACGACGGCTACTTCGAGTTCGCGATGCTGCACGAGATCTTCCACACGCTCGGCGCCGCGGCCACGTGCGCGCCGCACCAGCTCGAGCGCGGGCACGTCTCCGAGGACCCGCGAGACCTGATGTACCGCGGCCCGGAGTTCTGGAAGCCGTCGATCCTCGATCTCAACCGCGACGACTACTACGGCCACAGCATCCCGGGCTGCCTCGACGTGGCGAAGAGCGTCTTCTTCGACCCGCTCCCCGACGGCGCGGTGGTGCCCCCGGGGTGGTGACCGGCGGTCAGGGCGCGTTGCAGGCGACGATGCGGAAGTCCTTCTGCGCCACGCGGCGCCAGGTGCCGCTCACGTTCTTCCACTCGAGCTTGTAGTAGATGCAGCGGGGCTTGCCCTTCTGGTTCTCCTCGACCGACACCTCGGTCGTGCCCGAGGCGAGGGTGGCCGAGTCGACGCTCACGTCGCCGATCTCCCACTTCTTCAAGGTCATCTTGGTGTCCTTGGCGGCGGTGAGCGCCTCCTTGGAGAGCGTGTCGGCCGCCTTCTCACCGTCCTTGTCCTCGAGGAACCAGGTGCGGAACGCGGTGCGGTCGGCCTCGGTGGCGCCGAGGTAGAGCTTCTCGACGGCGGTCATGTGCGCGGTCGCGCGCTCCTTGAGGGCCTTGCGCGCGGCCGCGTACTTCTCCTCCTTGGGGTCGACGACCGCGGCGGAGGCCGAGGCGGCGGCGCTGGCCGAGGCCTTCGCGGAGGCGGCCTCGTCGGCCATCTTCTGGGCGTTGGTCTTCTCGTTGGTGCACGCGGCCGCGAACACGACCGGGAGGAGGACCGAGAGGAGGGCGGGGACGAGGGGGCGCATGGCGCCGCATGCTACCCGACGGAGGCCTCCGGGCACTACCGCTCGAGGTGCTCGAGCACCGAGCGCGCGCTCATCGTGCCCTTGTAGACGTAGAGCCGTCCCGGCCGGTCCTGGTCCAGCACCTCGGCGCTCACCCGCAGGCGCTGGCTCACCGCGAACAGGATCCGCTCGGAGAGGCCGGCCTCCACGAGCTCGACGCGCTTCCACACCGCGTCGCGGCTCCAGTAGCCGAGCACCTCGAGGTACACCCGCGCCTTGCCCTTGGTGAACACGAGGTCGGGCACGCAGAGGCCGACGCCGGGGAGCTCGAGGATCGTGGCCGCGCGCGCCACCTTCCACTTGGACTTCAGCGCCTCGAACGACTCCACGAGGCGCTGCACCTCTTCGGGAAAATCATCCCCGCCGGTGACGCTCTTGCCGCCGAGGCCGCCCTTCATGGAGAACTTCAGCGGCGTGCGCTCCTTGCCCCACCGTAGGTCGGCGTCGAGCTCGAAGGCGTCGCACGCGCGCAGCACGGGGAGCACGAGGGCGAGCTGGAGCCCGTACTTGGTGCCCGCGTCGAACATGCTGAACGGGCCCTCGATGGCGATCTGGTAGCCCTTCTCGTGCGGCGCGATCGTGTGCAGGAGGCGCAGGAACTTGAGCCGGCGGAACAGCGCGCGGTACCCCTCGGCGCCCGCGCAGGTCACCCGGCACACCACGCGGACGGCGCGCAGCAGCACCGCCTGCGCCTGGCCGAGCTCCCACTGCTCGACCAGCATGTCGGGCGTCAGGGCCGGGGCCCGCACGAGCGCGTGCGCGCCGGGCAGGTCGGCGTAGAGCGCGCGCTCCATGTCGTTCGGGTCGAGGCCGTGGGTCGTGGCCCCGAGGGCGAGCAGCGCGGCGCGGTCGAAGGTGCCCTCGCGGCGCGCGGTGGCCGCGGCGCGGAACACGGTCTGCCGCAGCACGGCCGGATCGACGGCCGGGGCGGCGGCCCACTCGCAGGCGTCGTCGGCGAGCTTACGTAAGCCCTTCTGCAACTTGACCGTCGACGGCGCCATCGCGAGCTCGGCGATCGCGGCGTCGAGCGCGGGCTCGAGGTCCTCGCGGAGCTCTCCCTCGCCGCCCTTGAGCACCGTCAGCACCGCGGCGGCCACCTCGCGGGCGCGCGCGCGGGCCTTGGCGTCGAGCGTGGGCAGGTGCAGCTCGCCGGCGCGCTTGCGGGCGAGGACCAGATCACCGGTAAGCAACGTGCTCCCTCCGGCGGTCGCTCGTGTTGGTCTCGGCGGTGCCCGCGGTGACGAGCTCGTAGAGGATCGCGCGCTTGTCGCCCTTCTTGCGGAGCACACGGCCGAGGCGCTGCACGTGCTCGCGCACCGAGCCGCTCCCCGAGAGCACGATGGCGACGTTGGCGTCCGGCACGTCCACCCCCTCGTTGAGCACCTTGGAGGTGACCACCGCGCCGTAGGCGTGGCTCGTGAGGCCGGCCAGGATCTCGCTGCGCTCCTTGATCTTGGTGCGGTGGGTGATGGTCGGCACGAGGAAGCGGAGCGAGACCTTGTAGGCCGTGGCGTTGTCCTGCGTGAACACGATGCACCGGTCGTCCTTGTGCACGTGCAGCAGGTGCTCCACGTAGTCGAGCTTCATCGGCGCCGAGAACGCGAGCTCCCGCTGGCGCCGGTAGGCCTGCATGGCGCGCCGACCCTCGGGGCTCCGCGTGGAGCGCATGATGAAGTCCTGCCACCCGGTGGGCGAGCTCATGCGGATGCCCTGGCGCATGATGAACCCGCGGTAGAGGGCGCGCTCGTGGTCGTGCTCCTCGCGCTCCTCGGGCGAGAGGTCGACCGCGATGGTCTCGGTCTCGTACTCGGCGAGGAACTCACCGGTGAGCTCGGTGATGTCGCGGCGGTAGACGATGGGGCCGACCAGCGACTCGAGCTCGGTCTCGCGGCCGTCCTGGCGCTCCGGCGTGGCGGTGAGCCCGAGGCGGAACGGCGCGAGCGAGAGGCGCGCCGCGAGGGCGTAGGTGGCGCCGGGCAGGTGGTGGGCCTCGTCGAACACCACGAGCCCGAACTTCGCGCCGAGGTGCTCCATGTGCAGGTAGGCGGAGTCGTAGGTGGTGACGGTGAGCGGCTTCACCTCGTGGTGCCCGCCGCCCACGATGCCGACCTCGAGGCCGAACGTGGTGCGCAGCGAGTCGTACCACTGGCGCACGAGGTCGAGCGTGGGCGCGATGACCAGGGTGCTGCGGCGCTTGTCCTCGATGGCCATCACCGCGACGTGGGTCTTGCCGGCGCCGGTCGGGAGCACGACCACGCCGCGGCCCCGGGCCTTGCGCCACGCGTCGACCGCCTCGGCCTGGTAGGGGCGCGGCTCGCGGTGCACCACCGCGCCGTGGGGCAGCTCGGCGTAGGCGCGCGCGCGATCCTCGAACGGGGCGCCGCTGCGGTGCAGGGCGGCGAACAGCTCCGCGTAGGCGATGGCGGGCGCGCGGTGGCACGCGGTGCGCGCATCCCAGGTGCAGGCGGGCAGGCTCGTGGACTCCGGCACCCCGCGCACCTCGAGGGTGCCGGCGCGGAACTCCAGCGTCACCACGCGACGAGCCGGTCCAGCGTGATGGCGCAGGCCGCGCGCACGCTCAGGTGGTTGTAGGCGGTGGGCCCGGTGATCGGCGGCAGGCGCCCGTCGGCCTCGGCGCACAGGCTCGGCGCGAGGCCCCACGAGGTGCCGAACAGCACGAGCACCACCCGCGGGTCGTCGGAGCGCAGGCGCGCGCGGGCGGTGTCCCAGTCGAGCGCCACGCCGCCGGCGTCGGCGCGGGCGGCGGTGATCCAGAGCTCCACGTTCGCGCGGCCCCCGAACGAGGCCACGGCCTCCTCGACGCTGGCGACGACGCGCACGCCCTCGAGGGCCTCCTTGCGGCTCGGGATGCGCTTGCCGCTCGAGCCCTCTTTCCAGTGGCCGACGATCGCCGAGACGAGGTCGCGCTGGGCCTCGATCGGCGAGGTGACGAAGAACGACTCGGCCCCGAACGTGCGCGCCGAGCGCGAGAGGTCGTGGATGTCGAGGTTGGTGACCGCGCTCGTCACGATCGCGCCCGCGCGGTCGAGGACGGGGTGGTGCACGAGGGCGATGGCGAGCCTGCGCACCCGCCCCTCGGTAGCACAAAAGCACGGCGGCCACCGAAGTGGCCGTCGTGGTCGCAGGCGCCCGTACGCCGAGTTCTGTTCCGCGGCTCGGTCGCCCTCGCCGCGGTGACGATCATTCCTCTAGGACCCGTGTCGCCACGGGCCTCGTGCAGCCTACCCGGAGGCACCGGGCGGGTCGCCCTTCCGACGCCTCTCGACGCCGTCGCCTCCCTATGTGGCCTTGCTCCAGGTGGGGTTTTCCCTGCCATCGTCGTTGCCGACGACGCGGTGGGCTCTTACCCCGCCGTTTCACCCTTGCCGGGCGCGCCGCGAACGACGGGCCCGGCGGTCTGTTCTCTGTGGCACTCTCCTCGCAGTCACCTGCACCGGGCGTTACCCGGCACCTCACCCTGTGGAGCTCGGACGTTCCTCCCGCGACGAACGAGCCTCGCGGCTCGTGCGCCACCGGCGACCGCCTGGGCCCCTGCGACTCCGGCAGCATAGCGGTTCGGCGGCGGGATTGGGGTACGTTGCGAGGGTCCATGGCCCGCCCCGGTCGCCCGCCCGGCAAGTACACCCAGTACCGCCGCCTGAGTCAGCTCCGCGAGATGCTCGAGGCGCACCCGAAGGGGCTGTCGCTCTACGAGATCGCGGTCAAGCTGCGGGTCACCGATCGCTCCGTGCGCCGGTACCTCCGCGAGCTCGAGCGCGAGGTCGACCTCGACCGCACGCCGGAGCCGGGCGGCACGGGGGGCATCCTCGTCCGCATCCCCGCGCGCGACCTGCCCCGCCGCGTGAAGCTCCATCGCACGCAGATCTACGGCCTCCTCATGGCCCGCCGCGTGTTCTCCATGCTGGCCGGCACCACGTTCGAGCACGTGCTCCGCGACGCGGTGGACACCCTGCTCTCGCACGTGCAGCGCCCGCCGCGGAAGGGCGCCGAGATCGACCCCGACACGCGCCTCGAGGACCGCTTCCTCTACCTGCCCGCGAACCCGATGAAGGTGCCCGAGGGCGCCGCCGAGGTGCTCGACGGCGTGCTCGACGCCTGCGCGCAGCTGCGGGTGTGCCGGATCCGCTACCGCAAGGCCCAGGGCACGGGCGAAGAGGCGCTCACCATCCACCCCTACGCGGTGGTCCTCTACAAGGACACGGTCTACTGCGTGGCCCACGTGGTCGAGCGCGACGCGGTGCGCACGCTGCGGGTCGATCGCATGGTCGACGCGGACGCCGACCCGCTGAACCACTTCGCGCTGCCGCCCGGGTTCTCGGTGGATCGCCACTTCGAGGGGCAGTTCGGGGTGCACACCTCGGCCGAGCGCCAGCGGGTGGTGGTCGACTTCCACCCCAAGGTGAAGGACCTCGTCGCCACCCGACGCTTCCCCGGCGAGCACGGCGACGCGCCGTGCGTCGAGCTCCCGAACGGGTGGACCCGCCTCTCGATGTTCGTCGGCGACACCCCGGAGCTGCGGTCGTGGGTGCTCGGCTTCGGTGACACGGCGGAGGTCGTGGAGCCCGCGGCCCTGCGCGCCAGCATCGCCGGCGAGCTCTCGGCGGCGCTCCAGCTCTACCAGGCCGAGCCGGCGCCGAAGCCCCGGCCGACGAAGGCGGTCGAAACGCCGCCGTCCGGTGATACGTTGACGAAGAAGCCCCGGAGGAAGCGCTAGTGGCGGAATCGAAGGAGACGCGAGAGTCGACGAAGCGGGGACCGATGTTCGGGCGGCAGCCCGAGCTGCGGGCGATCGAGCAGGCCGCCGACGAGGTGGTGGCCAGCAACGAGCCGCGTGTGGTGTCGCTCGTGGGCGCCGCCGGCGTCGGCAAGTCGCGGATCGTGGGCGAGGCGCTGGCCCGCCTGCGCAACCGCGGCGGTGGTCGCAAGGAGCCCCGGGTCTACCGCGCGATCGCCCGCCAGAGCGGCGGCAGCTTCGACGTGCTCGACCGCCTCCTGCGCACCCGCTTCGACCTGCCCTATGGCATCCACGACGAGGTCGCGCGCGAGAGCCTCCGCGAGCAGGTGTCCACGCTGCTCGACGACCGCAAGGTCGGCGACGTCCTCTATTTCCTCGGGTCCATCCTGCAGCTCGACTTCCCGCGCTCGCCGCTGGTCGACGCCATCGCCGACGATCAGATGCAGCTCGCAGCGCTGCGCCGCGCGGTCCTCAAGCGCCTGCTCGAGGCCGACGCGGCGAACTCCACGAGCCGCGGGGTGCTCACCATCGTCCTCGAGGACCTGCACCACGCGCACGACGACACCCTCGACATCGTCGAGTACCTCGGCGCCCACGTGCAGGCGCCCATGCTGCTGCTCGTGACGGCGCGGCCCGAGCTCTCGGCCCAGCGGGCGGGCTTCGCGGCCGCGCTCGGCAGCCGGCATGTGCCCCTCGAGGTCGGCCCGCTGCCCGACATGGACGCCGAGCGCATGATGGAGCAGCTGCTCGCGCCGGTCGCGGCCGGGGGTGGCGAGGTCCCGACCGAGCTCGTCGAGTCGGCCGTCGACATGGCGGGCGGCAACCCCGCGCTCCTCGAGCGCATGGTGCGCATCCTCCACGACAGCGGCGTGCTCTCGGCGGAGGACGTGCCCACCGACGACCCGGACATCCACGAGGAGCGCTGGCGCGTGAACCTCGACCTCCTCTCCGAGGTCCAGCTGCCGATGACCGTGCAGGACGCGGTCAACGCGCGCATCGCGGCGCTCTCCACCGAGGAGCGCGGCCTGCTCGAGAAGGCCGCCACGATGGGCTCGGTGTTCTGGCTCGGCGGGCTCGTCGTGATGAGCCGCATCCAGCTGCGCTCGCCCGAGATCTGGGATCCGGCGCGCAACGAGGACGAGGCGGGGATCGCCGCGATCCTCGAGGACCTGGTCGACCGCGACTACCTGCTGCCGATGCCCGACTCCACCTTCCCCGGGGAGAAGGAGTACGTCTTCAAGCACAACCTCGAGCGCGAATCGCTCGAGAAGCTGGTGTCGACGACGGTCGGCAAGAGGTACCACCAGGCGCTCGCCGACTGGCTCGAGTACCGCACGGGGGTGCGCGCGCACGAGGAGCACGTGGCCGCGCTGGCCTGGCACCGCGAGCGCGCCGGCGCCACCGCGCGCGC
>CAZUZY010000418.1:0-7365 GCA_964624885.1 uncultured Polyangiales bacterium
GAGCGATGCTGCCATTCCTGCCATGCTCGGTCCGCTCCTGCGCTCGGTGGCGGACAACGTCGCCGTCCTCGGCCTCCCGGCCGCGCTCACCGGCCCCGTGCGCCGCGGCGACGCGAGCGCCGTCGGCAAGCACCTCGCCACCTTGCGCGCGAAGGCGCCCCACCTCGTGCCGCTCTACGTGGCCTGCGGGCTCGCGCAGCTGCCGCTCTCTCGCGCCCTCGCCGACGCCACCCCGGCCGCGCTCGACGCGGTCGAGGCCGCGTTACGACCCTGATCCGGGGGTATCCAGCTCGAGGCCGAGGTCCACGTAGACTTCGAGGTAGGTCTCGGCGCTGCGCTCCCAGGAGAAATCGGTGCGCATGCCGTTCTGGCGGAGGGCGTGCATGGCGCCGGGATCGCGCGCCACCTGCACGCCCCACTCCACCGCGCCGGCCAGCGCCTCGGCGGACTCCTCGTCGTAGAGGATGCCGGTGGCGCCGCCGACGTCGTGCTGCGAGTGCAGCGGGGCGACCGTGTCGACGAGGCCACCCGTGGCCCGCGCGACCGGCACGGCGCCGTAGCGCATGGCGTACATCTGGGTGAGCCCGCACGGCTCGAACCGGGACGGCATCAGGAACAGGTCGCTGCCCGCGTAGATGCGGCGCGCGAGCCCGTCGTCGAACGCGCGGACGTAGACCACCGAGCCACGGAGTCGCTGGGCCGCCCAGTAGAGACGGTGCTCGAGGGCCGCGTCGCCCTCGCCGAGCACGACGAGCTGGCCGCCGAGCCGTACCAGCTGGGGCGCGATCTCGCCGACCCAGTCGATGCCCTTCTGCGAGGTGAACCGCGAGACGACCCCGAACACCGGGGCCCGGCCCGGCGAGAGCCCGAGCTCGAAGCGCAGGGCGTCGCGGCAGGCGAGCTTGCCCTCGGGATCGTCCGCCGAGTAAGAGGCGCCGAGCGCGCGATCGGTGGCGGGGTTCCAGCTCCCGGCGTCGATGCCGTTGAGGATCCCGATCAGCTTGGGCGAGAGCCAGCGCAGCACGTGCTCGAGATCGTGCCCGTAGCGCGCGGTGCGGATCTCGCGCGCGTAGGTGGGCGACACGGTGGTGATGCGATCGGCGACGACGAACGCGCCCTTGAGCAGGTTGAGCGAGCCGTCGAAGGCCAGCGCCTGGTGGTAGGTCTCCGGCGAGTAGCCGAGGAACCCGGCCTGGCTCGCGGGCGCGAGGCCCTGGTAGGCCAGGTTGTGGATGGTGATCAGGGTCGGCACGCTGCGCAGGGGCCCCGGCCACGTGCGCGCGTAGAGCACCGCCGAGGCGGCGTGCCAGTCGTGCGCGTGCAGGATCGCCGGGGGCGTGCCCATGCGGTCGAGCACGAGCCCGATCTCGACCGCGGCGCGGCCGAGGATGGCGAAGCGATAGACGTCGTCGTCGTAGCCGTAGAGCTTGCCGCGCGAGAGGTGCGGGGCCTCGACGAAATACGTGGTGACGGAGCCGTCGTGGGTCTTGGCCTCGAGCACCCGCGCCTCCATGCGGTGGCCCGCGAGGGAGACGTCGATGGGGGCGTCCCAGGGGCGCAGATCGAGCCCCTTCACCTTGGACGCGCTGCCGTAGAAGCCGGTGACCACCCGCACGTCGACGCCCAGGCGCGCGAGGGCGGGGGGCAGACCCGCGAGGACGTCACCGAGCCCGCCGGACTTGTGATGGGGCGACAGCTCCGCGGTCACGTGGAGCACGATCGGCTTCATGCGCTCGTCACCCTGGTATCACATCTCGGGCGGGACTACGCCGCCGCAGTGGCCGAGCCTCGCGATTGGACCGTTCGCGACGTCGTCGCCTTCATGACCGAAGACCTCAAGAAGCGCGGGGTCGAGGGCGCGAAGCTCGACGCCGACCTCGTGGCCGCGGAGGCGCTGGGGGTCGATCGGGTGCGCATCCTGGTCGACGGCGAGCGCCTGCTCACCGCCGAGGAGCTCACCACCATCCGCGCCCTGTTCAAGCGGCGCCGCACGTTCGAGCCGGTCGCCTACCTGCGTGGGGTGCGCGAGTTCTACGGGCGACCGTTCCGGGTCGACCGGCGCGTGCTGGTCCCGCGCCCCGACACCGAGATCCTCGTCGAGCACGCGCTCGAGCTGCTGCGCGGGCGCGACCTCGGCGGGCGAGTGCTCGACCTGTGCACCGGGTCGGGGTGCGTCGCCATCACCCTCAAGCTCGAGCGCCCCACGCTCACCGTCGACGCGACCGACCTGTCGAGCGAGGCGCTCTCGGTGGCCCGCGACAACGCGCAGCGCCTCGGGGCCGTGTGGAACGTGCGCTTCTGCGCGGGCGACCTCTTCGCCGCGCTCCCGCCACCGCGGCGTGCCTACGACCTCGTCACGGCCAACCCGCCGTACATCGCCACCGCCGAGATCGCCGGCCTCCAGCCCGACATCCGCGACCACGAGCCCCACCTCGCGCTCGACGGTGGGGCCGATGGCCTCGACCTCGTGCGCCGCATCGTCGACGAGGCCCCGCACCACCTGACCGCCGGCGGCGCGCTCGCCATGGAGATCGGCGCCGGGCAGGCCGAGGCGGTCGCCGCCCTCTACCTGGCGCGCGGCTTCACCGAAGTGCGTCGGGTCCGCGACTACGGCGGGCACGAGCGCGTGGTGAGCGGCCGCGCCCCTAGACCTTGACCTTCGCCGCGCCCGCCGAGAGTGGCAGGCGCTTCATCGCGCTCACGATGTCGCCCATGGCGAGCGGGAAGGTCATGTGACCGCCGGGGATCCACAGGATCGGCGGCTCGGTCCACCTCCGCCACTGCTGCTCGACCAGCTCGGCGCGCAGATAGCCGTCCTCGCGCGCGGCGACCCACAGCTGGCGATCCTTCGGCACGAGCGGCATCGCGGTGGAGAGCGGGATGCGCGAGAACACCGCGCGGCGCTGCGCCTCGTCGAGCCCGAAGCGCGCGAGATCGTCCTTCATGCGCCACAGGATCGGCGCCTCCTCGACCGCGTCGGGCAGCTCGAGGTGGGCGATCATCGGGGCGATGTAGTCGGGGATCGGCGCGAGGCACCCGAGCAGCATGGTGATGCACCCGCCGAGCGAGAGGCCGGTCACGCCCACCTCCTCGTAGCCGATGGTCTTGCGGAACCAGCCCATCAGCGAGCGCACGTCGAACACGGCCTGGCGCACCGCCTCGAGGGAGCGCACGAGGTCGGCGGTCCAGAACCACTCGCCGTGGAACAGCTGACCGCGCGGGCTGCGGCGACCGTGGAACGGCAGCGACACGTGCACCACGTCGACCCCGAGCTCACGGTAGAACAGCGGCAGCAGCGTGGCCTCCTCGACCCATGATCCGGGCTCGAGCCAGCCGTGCACGTAGACCAGCAGCGAGCGCCGCCGCGCGCCCTTCTTGTGCACCCAGCGCGCCCAGGCGGTGAGGTTCTTGTGGTACTCGCCCTCGTGCCGCTGGCGGTAGCTCGTGGCGAGCGGCACGTGCCCGCTCGGCCAAGAGAGGGTCTCGGTGACCGTGGACAGCGAGATACGCGGTACGTGGCGGCGCACCTCGGGCACCTCCGCCGGCGCGGGCATCAGCTGGTCGAGGGGGAGGCCGTAATACGGCAAGAGCTCGTGGCTCGTGTCGGTCTGGGTGGCCCGCAGGTGCAGGAACCGCGACAGCTTGCCCACCACCGCGTCGATCCGCTCGCCGTAGCCCATGTGCGGCGATTGTCCGGGGCGCGGCGCGGCGTGACAAGGGCGCGATCGGTGGTGGTACGATTCTCCGGATGAAGGGCCCTTGTCCTCGCTGTCGCGTCGCCCTCGTCGAGCACCAGACCAAGAGCGCGCTCTTGTCCGGTTGTCTCACCTGTGGCGGCATCTTCCTCGACCACGCCACGCGGGGGCGGGTGGTCACCCAGCTCGACCAGGACATCGTGCAGGCCGCCGGGCTCGCCGCTGCGCAGGCGCGACACCAGCCCGACGTCCACGCCAAGGCCGACTGCCCGGCGTGCGGCGGCGCGATGGCCATCCAGAAGCTGGCGAGCGGCGTGACGATCGACGTCTGCAACGCGCATGGCGCGTGGTTCGACCGCAACGAGCTCCCCCAGCTCGTCGCCGCGCTCACCGCGATGCGCAAGCCCGGGCCCACGGGCTCCGGCAATGGCGCCCTCCTCGCGGCCGGCGCGGTCGGCGCTGTCGCGGTCGGCACCGCCGCCGTCGTCGCCAGCGAGGCCAGCAACCACGTGAGCAGCGCCGACGTGAGCGGCATCGTCGACGTGGCCGGCGGCGTCCTGGAGATCGGGTTCGACGTGCTCTGCGCCCTGTTCGATTGAACGGCCGAGGGCGGCGGAGTAGCGGTTTCTCCATGCTCGCTCTCCACGGCTTCCCGATGTCCCCCAACACCCGGCGCGTCCGCCTCGCCCTCGAGGAAGTCGGTGCGCCGTACGAGTTCGTCGCGGTCGACCTGATGACCGGGGCGCACCGCACCGACGCGTACAAGGAGCTCAACCCGACGATGCGCGTCCCCGTGCTCGTCGACGGCGACTACCGCCTCTGGGAGTCGAACGCCTGCCTGCACTACCTCGCCGAGCGGTTCCCCGAGAAGGGCCTCTTGCCCGAGGGCGCGCGCGGTCGGGGCCTCGTCTCGCAGTGGGTGTTCATGAACGCCGCCCACCTCTCGCCGGCGGTCGCCCACGTGTTCGCGCACTCCATCCGCCTCCCCGAGGAGCAGCGCATCCCCAAGATGGTCGAGAACGGTCGCCTCGAGATCGACCGCTGCCTCGGGCCGCTCGACGCGCGGCTCTCCACCCGCGAGTTCGTCGTCGACAAGTTCGGGGTCGCCGATCTGTCGATCGCGCCCACCCTCGGCTACGCGCCCATGCTGGGCATCGATCTCTCGCGCTTCCCGCACGTCGCCGCCTGGATGGCGCGGGTGCAGGCGCGCGAGAGCTGGAAGCGGATCTACGGCTGAAACCGCGCCTTCGGGGGCTTCCAGCCCTTGGGCGGATCGTTGCTCGGCTTGTCACCCGGCTTGCCGTGGCCCGGGCCGAGGATCTTGTCGAGCCGATCGGTGTAGACGAACTTGTCGGTGTGCGGCGGGTGGTGGCACGACTGGCAGAGCGTCTCCGGTGGCTTGCTCTCGAGCGCGAACGAGACCGGATCCTCCACGTGCTTGCTGCCCGCGCCGTGGCACGCCTCGCACTGCACGTTCTTGAGATCAGGGGTGACGAGGTCGGTCACCGTGGAGCCGCCCGGCTTCTCGAAGCCGGTGACGTGGCAGCCGACGCAGTCGAGGTTGAACTCCTTGCTCTGCTCCGCGAGCGTCTTGTAGGCGCCGAAGTGCTTGGCCTTGGTCCACACCGCGTAGGGCGCCGCGTGGCACACCTTGCAGGTCTCGCCGCCGACGAAGAACGGCTCGCCCTTGGGCGGGGGCTCCGCCTTCTTGTCCTTGAACTTCTCCTGGTTGTGCGTGTTGACCTTCTTGTAGAACCCGAGCATCGACGCCGCGGCGCTCGCGTCCTTGCCGAGCTCCTGCTTCATGTCGACCAGCTGGTAGCGCACGAACGAGCCGCTCGGGGTGGGCGGCGGGGCCTTGGCCTTGTCGAGCTGCGCGCGGAGCTCGCCGAGCCGCTTCTTCTGCGCGTCGACGTCGGTGCGCGGCACCTTCGGGTCGGCCTCCCAGCCCTTGAGCTTCTTTTCGAGCTCGGCGATCTGGGTCGTGAGGTCCATCACCTCTTGCGCGTGCGCGAGGCCGCTGCCGTCGGCGAAGCGGCCGTCGCCGCGCACGTGGAAGTCGAGCACCGCCACGCGGGTGAGGTGGTTCGAGGGCCGGACGATCAGCGTGTTGCCGATGAAGCGCGGCGCTTTGGGCTCGTCGTTCGCGTCGCCGTCGGTGGCGGGGGAGCCGATGGCGAGCACGTCGAGCTCCGGGATCTTCTCGGCCGCGCGGTTGGCGTCGCCGGGATCGATCGCGGCGAGGCCGACGACGATGCGCGCGCCCTCGGTCTTGGCGCGGCGGGCGGCGCTGGCGAGGGCCTCGGTGGCGTCGGCGATGACCACGTCGCTCGGCGCGCCCTTCTCGGTCTTGGGGACGGAGACCCCGACGAACGCGACCTTGGTGCCGCCGATGTCGCGGATGGCGTAGGCCACCGCGCCCGCGCTGCCCTTGCCCGTGAGGTTGCCGGCGACCAGCGCGCCGCCGCTCGCCTCGCGGAGCTTGTCGAGCCGGTCGCCCGAGACCGCCCAGTCGTTCTTGCCGGGCGCGAACGCCGCGAAGCCGACGCCCTTGAGCACCGACGCGATCGCGTCCGCCTTCCAGTCGTCCTGCTGCAGGTGGTCGGGCTTCGGGGTCTCGTCCATGTAGAACGTGGGACCCACGGTGACGACCGCGCTCTTGGGCGCCTTGTCCCGCTCCTTGGCGACGAACGACGCGAAGTGGTCGAAGCCACCGAGCATGTCCTTCTGGCAGCCGCACGGCTCGAGCGCGCCCGCGAGGTCGGCGAGCACGTAGAGGCGCACGGTCGGCAGGCCGACCTCGGCCACCGGGGCACCCGCGTCCTTGTTGGTGCCCGACCGGCAGCCGTCGCACGCGGCCACGATCGCCGAGAGGGACGCACACATCGCCAGGAGCGCTTGGAAGGCCTTCCGCTTCATGTCTCTTTTGTCGCTCCCGGGCCGTCCTTGTCCGGCCCTTCGCTCGGGGTTCGTCGGGAGTCTTGTCGCGCGGCGGCCGACTGTCCAACCCCAAAGGGTGATTCCCTGTTCGGTGGACGTGGAGACCTACGACCTCGCGGTCGGCCGTGGCATCGCCCTCGTGGACGTCGAGCTCCGCCTTTCGTCGGCGCCCTGCCTGCTCGAGGTCGTGCCCTCGCTGACGGCGCGCGAGGAGGGCCGCGCTGCGCCGGAGGTGGTCCTCCTCGTGATCCACGACGGCGAGCAGCGCCTCTTCTCGGCGCGGTTGCCGCCGCGCTTCCCGGTCCAACGGACGAAGGTGCGGGTCTCGGCGTTGTTGCGGGGGGAGCGCTTCGCCGCCGTCCCGCTCGCCCTCTCGCACGAGGCCCGTGGCACCGCGGTGACCCTGCGCACCCGCTCGACGTGGGGCACGCGCGCGACGGCCGGCGACGTGAAATTCGTGGAGCACGGCCTCCCCGCGCTGGTCACCGTCGACCCGCTCGACGACCACGCGGCGCTGAGCTTCTCGACGAGCCTCGCCGCCGGCTACACGCGCACGCTGGTCCTCGACGCAGGGCCGCGGTTCGGCGGTCCGCCCGAGCGCCCGACGCCCGCGCTGCGCCTCGCCTCCCTCGCCCAGGGCGGCGCCGAGGCCGCGTCGGTGCTGGCGACCGATCTGCCGCTCGCCGCGCTCGGCGCCGAGACCAGCGACGCGGCCGGGCTCGTGGTCGAC